>NZ_JALPSX010000003.1:0-309201 GCF_023217995.1 Agromyces sp. C10
GCGGCGCCGCGGCCGCGGCGGGCGCCCCCCGGGGGGGCGGGTGTGCGCGGCGGGGCACCGGGGCGCCGCCCCCGGCCGGGCGCGGGCGGGGGAGTCGGGGCCGCTCGGGTCGGAACGCGGTGCGGCGTCGGTGCTCGCGCTCGCCATCGTCGGCGCGATCGTGGCGCTCGCCGCCGCGTTCATCGCGGTCCTCGGCGGGTTCGTCGCCTCGCAGGTCGCGGCGAACGCGGCCGATGCCGCAGCACTCGCCGCAGCGGATGCGCTGTCCGGCGTCGTGCCGGCTGATCCGTGCGGCATCGCGCGGGCCGCCGCGGAGCGGAACGGCGCGCGGCTCGTCCGCTGCGAACTGGCGGGGCCTGCGGCATCCGTCGCCGTCGCGGTCGCGGCCCCGTTCGCCGAGGTCACGGCGGAGGCTCGCGCCGGTCCTCCCGGGTGGGAGGGATGAACGAGCACGACTGGCCGGTTGTATACACGCCGTGTGGTTCTGTCGCGGTAGGTTGCGGATGCATTGCCGCCGAAGCGGGCCTCGTGTATACATGAGGCGGCGAACGGGTGAAAGGGGGTCGGATGCGAGCGAGTGACCGGGCGTACCGGACCCTGCGGTCGGAGATCCTCGACGGAACCGTCCCGCCCGGAAGCCTGCTGCAGGAGGTCGAGCAGTCGACACGGCTCGGCGTCAGCCGGACGCCGGTGCGCGAGGCGCTGCGACAGCTCGCCGCCGACGGCCTCGTGGTGGCATCCGGTCGCGGGACCGTGGTCACTGCCGTGTCGCGGGAGGACATCACCGCCCTCTACGAGCTCCGTGAGGCGCTCGAATCGCGCGCGGCCGCCCTCGCGGCCAAGCGCGCCGAGGAGGCTCCGTTCCGGGCCATCCGGGACCGGCTGCTCGACGCGCCGCGACTCCTGTCCGAGGGGGAGTCGGGACTGGCGGAGTACTTCGCGATCGTCGACGACCTCGACGCGGCGATCGAGCAGGCGGCCGCCAACCGCTTCCTCGGGGCGGCCCTGCGCAGCGTGCAGCTGCACTCGGCGCGCATCCGAAGGCTCTCGCGGCACAATCCCGACCGCCTCCTCGAGGCAGCCCGCGAGCACCTCCTCATCGTCGACGCGATCCTCGCGCGCGACGCCGAGCTCGCAGCCCACGCCACCCACGTCCACCTCCACCGCAGCCTCGCGAACGCGCTCGCCACGGCTCCGGAGGCTGAGGCGGACGCGAGTGACGTCGCCTGACCCGACCGCCCCCCATCCCCGACCAGAAAGGCCCACCGTGCAGCTCCATCACGTGCGTGTCCACCGCAGCGACGAGAACCTCGCCCGAGCGGACCAGCTCGCCTGGAAGGTCGCCGAGGTGGCGGCCGATCCGGTCGAGGTGACCGACGACGTGGCCGAGATGGTCGTGAACCGCGTGATCGACAACGCGGCCGTCGCCGCGGCATCCCTCACGCGTCGTCCGGTCGTATCGGCGCGCAGCCAGGCGCTCGCGCACCCCGTGTCGATCGGCGGCGACGGCGCGACCGTGTTCGGCATGGACGCCGCGCGCCGTACCAGCCCGGAGTGGGCCGCCTGGGCCAACGGCGTCGCCGTGCGCGAACTCGACTTCCACGACACCTTCCTCGCCGCCGACTACTCGCACCCGGGCGACAACATCCCGCCGATCGTCGCCGTCGCCCAGCACCTCGCGGCGTCCCGGGGTCTCACCGGACGCGATCTCGTCCGCGGCCTGGCAACGGGCTACGAGATCCAGGTGGACCTGGTGAAGGCCGTCTCCCTGCACAAGCACAAGATCGACCACGTCGCCCACCTCGGTCCGGCGGCCGCGGCCGGCATCGGCACGCTGCTCGGGCTCGACGTCCCGACGATCTTCCAGGCGATCGGCCAGGCGCTCCACACGACGACCGCGACCCGCCAGTCGCGCAAGGGCGAGATCTCCAGCTGGAAGGCGCACGCGCCGGCCTTCGCCGGCAAGATGGCGGTCGAAGCGGTGGACCGGGCCCTGCGCGGCGAGACCAGCCCCACCCCGATCTACGAGGGCGAGGACGGCGTGATCGCCTGGCTGCTCGACGGGCCCGACGCCGCCTACGAGGTGCCACTCCCGGAGCGCGGCGAAGCCAAGCGCGCCATCCTCGACACCTACACCAAGGAGCACTCGGCGGAGTACCAGGCGCAGGCGTGGATCGACCTCGCACGGAAGCTGCACCACGCGCACCCCGACCTGGTCGCCGACCCGTCGCGCATCACGAGCGTCGTCATCCACACCTCGCACCACACGCACTACGTGATCGGCTCGGGTGCGAACGACCCGCAGAAGTACGACCCCGCCGCCTCCCGCGAGACGCTCGACCACTCGATCCCGTACATCTTCACGGTCGCGCTGCAGGACGGCGCCTGGCACCATGCCGACTCCTACGCTCCCGACCGCGCCGGTCGCCCCGACACCGTCGAGCTCTGGCGCAAGGTCACCACGGTCGAGGACCCGGAGTGGACCCGGCGCTATTACTCGCTCGACACTGCCGAGAAGGCGTTCGGCGGTCGCGTCGTCATCACGCTCGACGACGGCGAGACGATCACCGACGAGATCGCGGTGGCCGACGCCCACCCGCTCGGCGCCCGACCGTTCGAGCGCGAGCAGTACGTGCAGAAGTTCCGCACCCTCGCCGCCGACGTGCTCGAGCCCACCGAGATCGACCGCTTCCTCGACCTCGCCCAGCGACTGCCCGAACTCGGACCGGACGAGCTCGGCCGACTGACCATCGTCGCCGCGCCCGGCGTGCTCGCGCACGTCGAGAGCCCGCGCGGCCTCTTCTAGGAGGACCCATGCTGTACGCCCAGACCACGCCCGCCGACAAGCGCGCCGCCTTCCGCGAGCGCCTCGCCGGCGGCGAACTGCTCCGCTTCCCCGGCGCGTTCAACCCGCTCTCCGCCCGGCTCATCGAGCGGAAGGGCTTCGAGGGGGTCTACATCTCGGGGGCTGTCCTGTCGGCCGACCTCGGGCTGCCCGACATCGGGCTGACGACGCTCACCGAGGTCGCCGGCCGCGCGAAGCAGATCGCGCGGATGACGGAACTGCCCGCCATCGTCGACGCCGACACGGGCTTCGGCGAGCCCATGAACGTCGCCCGCACCGTCCAGGAGATGGAGGACGCGGGACTCGCCGGCCTCCACATCGAGGACCAGGTCAACCCGAAGCGCTGCGGCCACCTCGACGGCAAGCAGGTCGTCGACGAGCACACTGCGCTACAGCGCATCCGTGCCGCCGTCGACGCGCGCCGCGACCCGAACTTCCTCATCATGGCCCGCACCGACATCCGGGCGGTCGACGGCCTCGACGCCGCCGTCGATCGCGCCAGGCGACTCGTCGACGCGGGCGCCGACGCCATCTTCCCCGAGGCGATGGCCTCGCTGGAGGAGTTCGCCGCCATCCGCGCGGCCGTCGACGTGCCGCTGCTGGCGAACATGACCGAGTTCGGCAAGAGCGATCTGTTCACCGTGCAGCAGCTCGCCGACGTCGGCATGAACCTCGTCATCTGGCCGGTCTCGATGCTGCGCATCGCGATGGGCGCGACGGCCCGTGCGCTCGACGAGTTGACGGATGCCGGTGCCCTCACCCGCCTGCTGCCGGAGATGCAGCACCGGGCCGACCTGTACGACCTCATCGACTACGAGGGCTACAACCGGTTCGACACCTCGATCTTCAACTTCTCGGTCGCCCGCTGACGACCGGGAGCCGGGGCGGCTGGTGACGAGCGCGCCGCCCCGGCCCGCGGGATCAATCGAAGACGGTCTCGATGAAGCGGTACTCCACGGCCGTGGGGCGATCGTCGTCCGGAGCGTCGAACTCCAGACCCGCACCGCGGGAGTAGATGTACCGCTTGCCACCGTCCCCGTGCAGTTCGAGCCGCGGCCGTGGATCGCCCGAGTCGAGGAAGCCGGTGGAGACCGTCTTCCCCTCGAGGGGCCCGTCGATCAGCTTCGCGGTATAGGTGCCGGATGACGTGTCCATGCCGCCATTGTCCTCCTGTCCTGCACAGGCGCAAGGCCCTACGGCCCGTGCGTCGCGGCCCCGGCGGTGGGTGCGCTCACGGTCGGAATGTGTATGGTGTGGCTGTCGGCGGCAACCGCCGATCCAGTGCACACCGCTCGGGGGCGCGGCGACATTGTGCGTTTTCTCGTTCTCGAATTTCAAGCAAGAGGAGTCCGGTGGCAGGCACGAAGAAGCTCGTGATCGTGGAGTCGCCGACGAAGATGAAGTCGATCGCCCAATACCTGGGCGAGGGCTACGAGGTGCTGTCCTCCGTCGGTCACATCCGCGACCTCGTCGAGCCGAAGAACCTCCCGCCGGAGCTCAAGAAGGGCTCGCTCGGCAAGTTCTCGGTCGACGTCGAGAACGGCTTCGAGCCGTACTACGTCGTCTCGGACTCGAAGAAGAAGACGGTCGCCGAGCTCAAGCGCGCGCTCAAGGACGCCGACGAACTCCTGCTCGCCACTGATGAGGACCGCGAGGGCGAGGCCATCGCGTGGCACCTCCTGCAGGAGCTCAAGCCGAAGGTGCCCGTGCGCCGCATGGTGTTCCACGAGATCACGAAGGACGCCATCCAGAAGGCCAAGGACCACACGCGCGAGCTCGACACGTCGCTCGTCGACGCGCAGGAGACCCGCCGCATCCTCGACCGGCTCTACGGCTACGAGGTCTCGCCGGTGCTGTGGCGGAAGGTCGGTCCCGGGCTCTCCGCGGGTCGCGTGCAGTCCGCGGCCACCCGCCTCGTCGTCGACCGCGAGCGCGAGCGGCTCGCCTTCGTCGCCGCGGGCTACTGGGACCTGATCGGTCGGTTCACGAGCGACGACGCCGGATTCGAGGCGAAGCTCGTGCGCGTCGGCGGCGAGCGCGTGGCCACGGGCCGCGACTTCGACGACCTCGGCCGGCTCAAGGGCTCCGCGGTCGTGCTCGACGAGCCGACGGCGCACGCGCTCGCCGAGGCGCTGCGCGACGACACGGTCGCGCGCCGCGTCGCCAAGGTCGAGTCGAAGCCCTACTCGCGCCGCCCGGCCGCACCGTTCACCACCTCGACGCTGCAGCAGGAATCGGCGCGCAAGCTCCGGCTCTCGGCCCGCGACACCATGCGGGTGGCGCAGTCGCTGTACGAGAACGGGTACATCACCTATATGCGCACCGACTCGGTGTCGCTCTCGCAGCAGGCCGTCCAGGCGGCGCGAACCCAGGCGACCAAGCTCTACGGCGCCGACAGCATTCCCGACAAGCCCCGCGTCTACGCGGGTAAGTCGAAGAACGCGCAGGAGGCGCACGAGGCCATCCGCCCGTCGGGCGAGGTCTTCCGCACGCCGTCCGAGCTGCAGGGGGTCCTGCGCGGCAGCGAGTTCAAGCTGTACGACCTGATCTGGAAGCGCACCGTCGCATCGCAGATGGCCGACGCCAAGGGGCAGACCGCGACGGTGACCATCGAGGTGGGGCCGACCCAGGCGGATGCCGCGGCGCCGGCCGAGGCGACGACGCGCATCGGCGGCACGACCGCCGAGTTCACCGCGAGCGGCACGGTCATCACCTTCCGCGGGTTCCTCGCCGCGTACGAGGAGAGCCGCGACGAGGAGCGCAACGCCGACGAGACGCCCGGCGAGGCCAAGCTGCCCCCGCTGAAGGAGGGCCAGTCGGTGGGCCTCGCCGAGCTCGAGGCGAAGGGCCACGAGACCAGCCCGCCGCCCCGCTACACGGAGGCGAGCCTCGTGAAGCGGCTCGAGGAGCTCGGCATCGGCCGCCCGTCGACCTTCGCGTCGATCATCTCGACGATCCTCGACCGCGGGTACGTCACCCAGCGCGGCCAGGCCCTCGTGCCGAGCTGGGTCGCGTTCTCGGTCGTCCGCCTGCTGGAGGAGCACTTCGGCGATCTCGTCGAGTACGACTTCACCGCCGAGATGGAGGACGACCTCGACCGCATCGCGTCGGGCGAGGCCGACCGGGTCGACTGGCTGAACGAGTTCTACTTCGGCAGCGACCGGCACCGCGGGCTCCGCCAGGTCGTCGACAACCTCGGCGAGATCGACGCGCGCGAGATCAACTCCGTGGAGATCGCGCCCGGCGTGACGCTCCGCATCGGCAAGTACGGGCCCTACCTCGAGACCGTCGACGCCGACGCCGGCCCCGACGCGCCGCCGCGCCGCGTCAACCTCCCGGAGGACCTCGCACCGGACGAGCTCACCGCCGAGAAGGCGCAGGAGCTCATCGACGCGCCGGTCCAAGGCGACCGCGTGCTCGGCGTGAACCCCGAGAACGGCAAGCAGGTCGTCGTCAAGGACGGCCGGTTCGGGCCCTACGTGACCGAGGTCGAGCCCGAGCCGGAGCAGGCCGAGGCATCCGTCGACCCGGCGACCGGGGAGGTCGTCGAGGCCAAGCCGAAGCGGGGGGCGAAGAAGGCGGCGGCGGTCAAGCCGCGCACGGCCTCGCTCTTCAAGAGCATGCAGGTCGAGGAGGTCGACCTCGCGACCGCGCTGAAGCTCCTCGACCTGCCCCGCGTGGTCGGTGCCGACCCCGAGTCCGGTGACGAGATCACCGCGCAGAACGGTCGCTACGGCCCCTACCTGAAGAAGGGATCCGAGACGCGCACCCTGCCGAGCGAGGACGCCATCTTCGAGATCGACCTGCCCGGAGCGCTCGAGCTGCTGGCACAGCCCAAGTACGGCGCGCGCCGTGCGTCGAGCGCCCTCAAGGAGTTCCCCGAGGACCCGGTGAGCGGCAAGCCGATCAAGGTGAAGGACGGCCGCTTCGGCCCGTACGTCACCGACGGCACCACGAACGCGACGATCCCGCGGGCGGAGTCCGTCGAGGACATCACCTTCGAACGCGCCGTCGAGCTGCTGCAGATCAAGCGAGACAAGGGTCCCGCCCCGTCGCGCGCCAAGAAGTCCACGGCGAAGCCCGCCGCGAAGCGCTCGACGACGTCGCGCGCCAAGAAGTCGACGTCGTGACCCGAGGGCTCTTCATCACGCTCGAGGGCGGTGACGGCTCGGGCAAGACGACGCAGGCCGAGCTGCTCGAGCGGTGGCTCGTCGAACAGG
Organism: Agromyces sp. C10; assembly: GCF_023217995.1. NCBI lineage: Bacteria > Bacillati > Actinomycetota > Actinomycetes > Micrococcales > Microbacteriaceae > Agromyces > Agromyces sp. C10. Next base: position 7,066 of record NZ_JALPSX010000003.1, read on the forward strand.
GCCGCACCACCCTGCGCACGCGCGAGCCCGGGGGCACCGACGTCGGCGTGGACGTGCGCGAGATCGTCCTGCACCACCGCGGCGACATCGCGCCCCGCGCCGAGGCGCTGCTCTACGCAGCCGACCGCGCGCATCACGTGGCGACCGTCGTACGGCCCGCGCTCGAGCGGGGCGAGGTCGTCATCCAGGACCGCTACGTGGATTCGTCGGTGGCGTACCAGGGCGCCGGCCGCGTGCTCGACTCCCGTGAGATCCGCGGCCTGTCCGACTGGGCGACCGAGGGCCTCATGCCCGACCTCACCCTGCTGCTCGACCTGACGCCCCGCGCGGCGCGCGAGCGCCTCGACACCGCCCGCACCCGGTACGACCGGCTCGAGGCGGAGGCGGCCGCCTTCCACGACCGGGTCCGGGCCGCCTACCTCGAGATCGCGGAAGCCGATCCCGCGCGGATCGCGGTCCTCGACGCCTCGCGGCCGGTCGAGGTGATCGCCGCCGACATCCGGAAGCTGGTCGAGGGGCTGGGGTGACCGGCGCGGCGTGGGTGGTCGAGGGTAGCGTTGGATCGTGACCGTGTGGAGTGACCTGACCGGCCAGGATGCCGCCATCGAGCTGCTGCGCGCCGCCGCGGTCGCCGCCCGCGACTCCCGCAGCTCGGCCGACATGACGCACTCGTGGCTCATCACCGGCCCTCCCGGATCCGGTCGGTCCAACCTCGCCTACGCCTTCGCCGAGGCGCTCCTGTCGGGTGAGCCCGACGGCGACCGCGCGACGGGCATCCAGGTCGAGGCGCGCAGCCATCCCGACCTCCACGTCCTCGCGACCGAGGGCGTGATCATCAAGGTCGCCGACGTGCGCAAGATCGTCGAGCGCTCGCACTACGCGCCATCTGTCGGCCATCACCGGGTGATCGTCGTCGAAGACGCCGACCGGATGACCGAGCAGACCTCGAACGTGCTGTTGAAGGAACTCGAGGAGCCGCCGGAGCGCACCGTCTGGATCCTGTGCGCGCCGAGCGAAGCCGACCTCATCCCCACCATCCGCTCGCGCGTGCGGTCGGTTCGCCTGCAGGTGCCGAGCGTGGCGGATGTCGCCGACCTGCTCGTGCGCCGCGACGGCGTCGACCCCGCGCTCGCCGAGCGGGCCGCGCGCGAGGCGCAGAGCCACATCGGCATGGCGCACCGGCTCGCCACGAGCGCCGAGGCGCGCGACCGCCGCGCCGAGACCCTCCGCCTCGCGCTGCAGGTGCGCTCCACGCCGGGTGCCGTCATCACCGCGGCGCGACTGCTCGAGATCGCCGGCGACGACGCGAAGGCGATCGCCGAGCTCCGCGACGCCGAGGAGCGCGAGCACACGCTGCGGTCGCTCGGCGTCGCACCCGGCCAGGCGGTGCCGGCCGCGCTCCGGGCGCAACTGCGTGCGCTCGAGGAGGACCAGAAGCGCCGGGCGACGCGCACCCTCCGCGACGGCATCGACCGCATCCTCGTCGACCTCGCGTCGCTGTTCCGCGACATCCTCGTCACCCAGCTCGGCGCGAGCGTCGAGCTCGTCAACCTCGAGATCGCCGACGAGGTCGCCCGCGCCGCGGCATCCGCCACGCCGGCCCGGACCCTCGCCACGCTCGACGCCATCCAGGAGGCTCGCATCCGCATCGACGCCAACGTCCAGCCCGCGCTCGCCCTCGAGGCGATGCTCGTCTCGGCGATCCGACGCCCCGAACCGGCACGGGCGGCCCGCCCATGAGCCGCACGCGCGTGACGATCGCCGGACTGCTCGCGGCGGGCCTGCTCGCCCTCACCGGGTGCACCGTGCCCGGCTTCCTGCAGCCCGAGCCGGAGCGGTCCGAGCCGACCGGCGAGTCCGTCGATGCCGAGCTCGAGCCGTTCTACTCGCAGGTGCTCGAGTGGGAGCGCTGCGGCGAGTTCCAGTGCGCGACCGCCACCGCCCCGCTCGACTGGAGCGACCCCGGCGCCGGCGAGACCGAACTGGCCCTGGTCCGGCAGACCGCCCGCGGCGGCGACCCGATCGGCTCGCTGCTGGTCAACCCGGGCGGCCCGGGCGGATCGGGGTACGACTTCATCGCCGACTCGATCGACTTCGCCGTCGGCAAGCGGGTCCAGGAACGCTACGACGTCGTCGGCTTCGACCCGCGCGGTGTCGGGCGGTCCACGGCCGTGACCTGCTTCGACGATGCGCAGATGGACGAGTTCCTCTACGGCATCCCCGAGTCGGAGCGCGGCACCGACGCGTGGATCGCCGAGGTCGGCGCCGCCTCGCAGGAGTTCGGCGCGGCGTGCGCCGAGGGCACCGGCGAACTGCTCGGCAACGTCGACACCGTGAGCGCCGCGCGCGACCTCGACCTGCTGCGGGCGGTGCTCGGCGACGACCAACTGCACTACCTCGGGTACTCCTACGGCACGTTCCTCGGCGCGACCTACGCCGGGCTCTACCCCGAGCGGGTCGGGCGACTCGTGCTCGACGGCGCGATCGACCCGTCCGCCAGCAACCACGAGGTCACGCAGGCCCAGGCGATCGGCTTCGAGCAGGCCCTGCGCGCCTACCTCGCCGACTGCCTCTCCGGTTCGGAGTGCCCGTTCACGGGCACCGTCGACGAGGCGGCCGACGAGGTCGCGCGGCTGCTCGCGTCCGTCGAGCGGAGCCCGCTCCGGGGCAGCGACGGCCGATTCCTGGGCGCCGACTCCCTCGTCACGGCGATCATCTTCCCGCTCTACAGTGCGGAGTCGTGGTCGTACCTGAGCGACATGTTCGAGTCGGTCATGCTCGGCGAAGCCGACACGGCGCTGGCGTTCGCCGACCTGTACTACGGCCGCGACACCGACGGCACGTACCTCGACAACTCGACCGAGGCGTTCCGGGCCATCAACTGCCTCGACTACACCTACGACGCCGACCCCGCCGAGATGCGGGAGTCAGCCGCCGAGCTGGCCGAGGCGGCGCCGATCATCGGGCCCTACTTCGGGTTCGGCGACATCGGCTGCGCCGTCTGGCCCGTGCAGAGCCGGTCCGAGCGCGCGGCGATCACGGCCGAGGGCGCCGCCCCGATCCTCGTGGTCGGCACCACCGGCGACCCCGCCACGCCGTACGAGTGGGCCGTGGCGCTCGCCGACCAGCTCGACAGCGGCGTGCTCGTCAGCTACGACGGCGAGGGCCACACGGCGTACCGCAAGTCGAACGCGTGCATCGACACCACCGTGGAGGCCTACCTGCTCGACGGCCGGGTACCCGAAGCCGATCCGGAGTGCTGATCGGCTCGCCCATGGGGGAGCACGGCCGGTGGTCATGAGCACGCTCGTGATCCGCTAACATGGTCTCTCGTGCCGTCCGGTGCCGAGTGCAACGGAGGCCACGCCGCCTTAGCTCAGTCGGCAGAGCGATTCACTCGTAATGAATAGGTCGTGGGTTCGATTCCCACAGGCGGCTCCACCGCGAAGGCCCGGACGATGTCCGGGCCTTTCGTCGTCGTCGGGCCTTCCGTCGTCTCCGGGCCTTCCGTCGTCTCCGGGCCGGTACGACGCGGACCCGGCCGCGATCACAGCCCGAGCTCGTCGTACACGGCAGCGCCCGTGTGGTGCGCCGGTCGCGCCGGCGGAGGCGAGGTGCGGCGGTCGATCCTCGCCAGCAGGTATCGCTCGGCCTCCTCGTTGTCGGGATCGGGGAGGTCGGTCTCGGTCGACTCCGCGAGCAGGGCGGCCCCCTCGCTCAACGCGAACTTCGCCACGACCTTCTGTCCGTCGGTGCCGTAGGCGTTGAGCTGGACGGTGTCGGCGTCGCCATGGCGCGCGAGGACGGCGCAGTACTCAACGAGGAGGTCGGCGACCCGGTCGCCGACGAGCAGGCCCTTGTCCGCGAAGGTCACGTGCATGATGGGCCCAACGGTAGGCGTCGCGCACCGGCCCGGGGAGGGGCTTGCGTCCGTCGGTCCGGTCCGGTCCGGTCCGATCCGATCCGGCGAGGGCGGGCGGGTCAGGGAACGGGCACGAGCCGCAGCGCGGCCGCGTACGCGGCGTACCCGGTGGCGTTCGGGTGGAAGCCGTCCTTCGGGCGCAGCCAGTTCCAGTCGTTGATCCACGGGCTGCTGCTGCCGATGCCGTGTCCGGCGAACGGGCCCTCGGCGTCGACGAACACCGCTCCCGCCGCGACGGCGTTGGTCTCGATCACGTCGTTGAGCTTCACGGTCTCGACGTTCACCTCGTCCGCCCAGGCGTACTTGGCGTTGACGCCGGACGAGTTGAGGTGGAACAGCAGCGGGTACCCCGTGACGATGACCTTCGCACCGGGCGCCTTCGCCTTGGCCGCGGCGACGACGTTGCGGATCGACGTCGCGAATCCGGAGGATGCGGCGATGGTGGAGCCGTTCGCGATGACGGTCGGGCACGAGCTCGTCACGAGCACGAAGCAGTTCTGCATCACGTCGGCGAACCCGACGTCGTTGCCGCCGACGGTCACCGTCACGACGCGGGCGGTCGACGGGATGGCGGGCACCTGCTGCGAGATCACCTCGACGGTCGAGGCGCCCGAGCACGCGGGGAACGCCACGAGCCTGAGGTTGGCGTCGGCGTCGAGCAGCTTCGGGTACGAGTTGGCGCTGCGGTAGCAGCTCGTGTCGAGGTAGCTGCGCGCGCCGGTGCCGGCCGCGAACGAGTCGCCGATGGCGGCGTACTCCAGCTCGGTCGTCCCGCCGCCGCCTCCTCCGCCGCCCGGCTTCCCGGGCTTGTCGGGCTTGCCCGTCGCGACCGCCGCCCACGCCGTATCGGCCGGGCCGGCGAGGCTCGAGCCCAGGAAGAGTGCGAGCGCGGCGAGCAGGATGGCGAGGACGAGGGCCGCGCGTCGACCGCGCGACGGCGACGCCGAGACGGTGGCGGACATGATCGCTCCCATCGGTTCGCAGGCTCCGAGCCGCGAAGTTGAGCGAACCGTACCGCCGCCCTCGCCCGGCCGCACTTCCCCGAACGGGTGCCAGACCTGGCCGCGAGCGCTCGTCCGTCGCGGGGCGCGGGCGCCGCTAGGCTGGCGCGCATGACTGACGGACTGCGCTGGGGCATCCTCGCGCCGGGCGGCATCGCCCGCGCCTTCACCGACGACCTGCTCCGCAACGGCTTCGACGTGCGCGCGGCGGGATCCCGGACCCTCGCGAACGCGGAGGCCTTCGCGGCCGAGCGCGGGATCCCGGCCGCCTACGGCAGCTACGAGGAGCTCGTGACCGACCCGGATGTCGACGTGATCTACATCGCCACGCCGCATCCGTGGCATGCGGCGACCGCGCTGCTGGCCATCGAGGCCGGCAAGCACGTGCTCATCGAGAAGCCCTTCACGCTCAACCAGGCCGAGGCGCGGGTGGTGGCGGATGCCGCCCGCGAGCGGGGCGTGCTCGCGCTCGAGGCGATGTGGACCCGCTACCTGCCGCACATGACGCGCATCCGCGAGATCGTCGCGGCCGGCACGCTCGGCGACGTGCGCACGCTGATCGCGGACCACACGCAGAAGCTGCCCGACGATCCGGCCCACCGGCTGAACGCGCTCGAGCTGGGCGGCGGCGCGCTCCTCGACCTCGGCATCTACCCGGTGTCGTTCGCGTGGGACCTCTTCGGCGATCCGACCAGCATCCAGTCGACGGCGGTCTTCCGCTCGACGGGCGCCGACGTGCAGATCGCGGTGCAGCTCGGGTACGAGGACGGCCGTATCGCCTCCACGTTCTCGGCGAGCGACGTGCGCGGACCGAATGCGGCCACGGTGCTCGGGACGGAGGCGCGCATCGATATCGATCCGGTCTGGTACTCCGCGACGAGCTTCCGCGTGGTCGCGCACGACGGGCAGGTGCTGGAGGAGTTCCGGGCCGATGTGAACGGGCGCGGCATGCACTTCCAGGCGGCCGCGGTCGAGCGGCTCGTCGCCGAGGGGCGCCTCGACGGCGGCGACGTGCTGTCGACGGAGGAATCGGTCGCGATCATGGGCACGCTGGACCGCATCCGCGCGGAGATCGGGCTCCGCTACCCGAACGAGGACTGAGCCGGCGAGGCACCGGGTGAGGGACCGTCCCGTGATCCGCACCGACGACGTCGTCGAGCTGACGCGAGCACTGGTGGCGATCGACGCCGTCAATCCGGCGCTCGTCGACGGCGGTGCGGGCGAGCGGGAGATCGCGGAGGCGATCGGCCACTGGCTGGGCGACCGCGGCTTCGACGTCCGCCTGGTCGGCGCCGACCCCGCCCGCCCCAGCGTGCTGGCCCGACGACGGGGGGCCGGCGGCGGGCGCACGCTGCTGCTGGCCGGCCACCTCGACACCGTGGGCGGTTCGGGTGACGGCGGTCGTCGAGCGGATGCCGCGCCCGACGGCGATCGCGTCGTGGGCCGCGGGGCGTACGACATGGCCGGCGGCCTGGCCGCGGCGATGGTCGCCGCCGCGGGCGCCGACGTCGCCGGTGACGTGGTGCTCGCCTTCGCGGCCGACGAGGAGTTCGGCTCCGCCGGCATGGAGGAGCTGCTCGCCGAACTCGACGCGGCGCGCCCGCACGGCGCGGTCGTGCTCGAGCCCACCGACCTCGAGGTGACGCTCGCCCATCGCGGGTTCGCCTGGTACCGCGTCGAGTACGAGGGGTCGGCGGCGCACGGGTCGCAGCCCGAGCTCGGCGTCGACGCGATCGACCGGGCGCTCGACGGGATGGTGGCCCTGCGCGGGTTCGGGGCCGAGCTCGCGGCCCGGCCGCGGCATCCGCTGCTCGGCACCGGCAGCGCGCGCGTGGCGACGATCGAGGGCGGGACGGATGCCGCGACGGTCGCGGACCGCTGCGTGCTCGTGGTGGAGCGGCGTACGCTGCCGGGCGAGCCCGATCCGGCAGCCGAACTCGCCCGAGTGCTCGCCCCGTCGCGCCCAGCACGGATCGTCCCGCTCGTCGCGAGACCCGCCATGGAGGCCGACCCCGGCGCGCCGATCGCGCGGGTCGTCCTCGACGCGGTCGAGCGCGCCACCGGGGCCCCGGCCGTGCGCCGTGGCGATCCGTGGTGGACCGACGCGGGCCTGATCGCCGAGCGGGGCATCCCGGTCGTGCTGGTGGGCCCGGCCGGCGGCGGCGCGCACGCCGACGAGGAGTGGGTCGCGGCCGATTCGCTTCGCACGCTCGTCGCCGTCCTGCGGACCGTCGTCGACGGGTTCTGCGCACCGCGCTGATCCTGCGCCGGCCGTTCCGCGCGCGGGGGCTCCCGGGCCCCGTCCGGGCCGGGTCCGTACAATGCCGCGGGTGAACGATCAGACGGATGACGCGGCGCCGGGCGGGGAGCCGGCCGCTTCGCCGGCCCCCGCGGACGCCGCACCACGCGGCATCCGTGCCCTGATCGCCCGCCACCGCACCGTCGCCGTCGCCGCCGGGATCGTCGCCGCGGTGCTCGCGGGTGGGGGCGCGGTCGCCCTCGGAGCGGCGCTCGACGGCGAGCCCACCGCCGCGGTGCCGTCGCCCACCCCGACCGAGCGCCCGACGCCCACACCGACCCCGACACCCGTGGCCGCACCCCCGACCAGTGCACCGCCGGAACGAGTGCGGACCTGTTCGGTGGCCGGCTTCGCCGCGGACCCCAGGCTCGCGAACCTGCAGGCTCAGGTCATGAACGCCGCCACCGGCGAGGTGCTCTACGACCGCGGCGGCCTCACCGCGTCGCGGACGGCGAGCGTCATGAAGGTCGTCACGGCCGCCGCCGCGCTGGCCGTGTTCTCGCCCGACGACCGGTTCGCGACGCGCGTGGTCCGCGGGGCGGAGCCCGGATCGGTGGTCCTCGTCGGCGGCGGCGATGTCACGCTCTCGCGGACGCCCAGCGGCGACGAGACCGTCTACCCGGGTGCCGCGCACCTCGACGACCTCGCCCGGCAGGTCCGAGCCGCGTGGGAGGCCGATCCGTCGAATCCGCCCCTCACGAAGCTCGTGCTCGACAGCTCGCTGTTCAGCGGCGAGACGTGGCACGCGAGCTGGGATCCCGCCGAGCGCGAACTCGGGTTCATGCCGCATATCACCGCACTGATGGTGGACGGCGACCGCGCGGACCCCTACGCGAACATCTCCTCGCGCGGCACCGACCCCGTGGCGCGAGCGGGCGAGGCGTTCGCCGCCGCGCTGGGCGGCGTGGGCGCGATCGAGCGGGGCACCGCGCCGGCCGGGGCGGCCGAGCTCGGCCGCGTCTGGTCGCCCACGGTCGCGCAGCTCATCGACAAGTCCCTCATCGTCTCCGACAACACGGTCGCCGAGATGCTCGCGCGCCTCGTCGCGATCGAGCTCGGCACGGGCACGGACTTCGCCGCGATCGACCCCGCGGTCCGGCAGGCGCTCACCGGGTACGGCATCGCGCGCGGCGGCATCCGCGTCATCGACGGGTCGGGGCTCTCGCCCGACAACGCCGTGCCGCCCGCCTACCTCACGCGGCTCTTCGCGAAGGTCGACGCACGCGAGGGGAACCTCGGCGTCATCCTCGACGGTCTGCCCGTCGCCGGCCAGAAGGGGTCGCTGTCGTACGCCGACCGGTTCGCGGGCGACAACGCGGTCGCGCACGGTGCCGTGCTGGCCAAGACGGGCTGGATCACGACCGGGTACACGCTGTCGGGCATCATCCGGGCGCAGGACGGCACGACCCTCACCTTCGCCGTCTACGCGCTCGGCGACGTGACCGCCGCGGCGAAGCAGGCCATCGACACCCTGGCGACCGGCTTCTACCGCTGCGGCGACGAGCTCGCGGACGACTGACCGACGGGCGGCGCCACCGGCGCGACGTACGCCCGCCGGGCGCGGCATGCGTGTGACGGACGGCCCGGGCGCGGCATCCGCCGACCCGACAGAATGGAACCAGCGGCGGATCGTCGCGAGACCCGAGGAGCGAAGGAGCCGGTCATGAGTCGGGCCCTGTTCATCATCGACGTGCAGAACGACTTCACCGAGGGCGGCGCGCTCGGCGTCGAGGGGGGTGCCGCGGTGGCCGCGGGCATCACCGAGTACCTCGCCGAGCATCGCGACGACTACGCCGTGGTCGTGGCGTCGCGCGACTGGCACGACCCCGACAACGACAACGGCGGACACTTCGCCACGGATGCCGCACCCGACTTCGTCACGACGTGGCCGCAGCACTGCATGGCGGGCACGCCCGGAGCCGAGTACCACCCCGCCCTCGACGCGTCGCAGGTCGACGTGCACATCCGCAAGGGCCAGGGCGTGCCCGCGTACTCGATCTTCGAGGGCACGGATGACGCGGGCGCATCGATCACCGAGGTGCTCACCCGCCACGGCGTCACCGACGTCGACGTCGTGGGCATCGCGACCGACTACTGCGTGCGCGCGTCGGCCCTCGACGCGCTCGAGCACGGCCAGCACGTCCGCGTGATCCGCGACCTCGTCGCGGGCGTCGCGGCCGAGACGTCGGATGCGGCGCTCGCCGAGCTCGGCCACGCCGGTGCGGCGATCGTCGACTCGGTCGCGGCATCCGGAACCGACGAGGCGGCGGGCGCGTGAACCTCGACCGTACGAGCGGGTCGATGCCCGTCCTGCACGCCGAGGCACCCGATGGGGTGCTCGTCGCCTACCGCGTGCACGGCGACGTGCGAGCGGATGCCGCGCCGCTGCCGGTGCTGCTCGTGCACGGGTTCGCCTCCGATTCGGTCGTCACGTGGGAGGGCACCGGCTGGGTGGCCGCGCTCCGCGATGCCGGCCGCGCCGTGATCACGACCGACCTGCGAGGTCACGGCGAGAGCGACAAGCCGGCCGACGCGGACTCGTACGCACCCGACCGGCTCGGTGCCGACCTCGTCGCGGTGCTCGACTCCGCCGGGGTCGGCGTCGTCGACGTCGTGGCGTACTCGATGGGCAATCGCGTGGTGTCGGCGCTGTGCGAACTCGCGCCGGACCGGGTGCGGAGGGTCGTCGTCGGCGGCGCGGGACCGTCCGAGCTGTTCGCGACATGGGACCTCGACGAGGTGCGCGCCTACGTGCTCGACGGCGTGCCGCCGCGCAATCCCGTCATCGCGCAGGTGCTCGGACCCGCGCTCCGCGCGGGCGCCGACCGGGAGGCGCTGCTCGCGTGCACCGAGGGCGTGGCCGGTGCGCCGCTCGCCATCCCCGGCGGCATCCCGGTGCTGTTCGTGGCGGGCGAGAACGACCCGGTGCCGGTGGGCGTGCAGCAGCTCGCGCTCGACTGGGGGAGCGACCTCGTGACCGTCCCCGGACGCGATCACGTGTCGACGCTCACGGCTCGCGCGTTCAAGGACGCGGCCGTTGCGTTCCTCTCCTGACGCCCTATCGAACTATGGTGTCAGGGTGTCCAGTTCTTCCACCGGCTTCGATTCGAGCGGCTACTGGTACGAACCCGACGCCACGCGCATCGGCAGCGTCGACGTGCTCAACCTGCTGCGGCGCTATCGGGCAGCCGACCAGGAGATGCGGCGACGCACGCGCGATTCGATGGGCATGGGTGAGACCGACCTGCTCGCGTTACGCTACGTGTTCCGTGCCGAGCGCGAGGGCAGCGTACTCACCCCGGGCATGCTCGCCAAGCAGCTCGGGATCTCCACCGCCTCGACCACCGTCCTCATCGATCGGCTCGAGCGCAGCGGCCACCTCGCGCGGCGGCCGCATCCGACCGACCGCCGCTCGCTCGTCGTCGTCAGCACGACCGACAGCGACGCCGAGGTGCGCAAGACCCTGGGGCGCATGCACCGGGCCATGATCGACGTCGCCGATGCGCTCGAGCCGCAGGAACTGGTCGCCGTCGCCCGGTTCCTCTCCGGCATGATCGAGGCCGTCGAACTGGCGGATGTCGACGCGCACGAGCAGCCGGTCGCCTAGACAGGCGTGCGGGCCGCCGCGACATCGCGACGGCCCGCAGGCATGACTGATGGAGCGCTCAGACGCTCCGGTTCCCGGTGAGCATCCGCACGAGCCAGACGATGACCGCCAGCACGAGCAGCACGATGCCGACCCAGAGCAGGAAGTTCAGGGACTGCACGAATCCGCCGGTGAACAGCAGGATGACCGCGATGATCGCGATGATGATGAGCAGGATGTTCATGGTCGAGCCTTTCTGTCGGCGATGACGCCGCGTGGTCGCGGCGCTCTGGGGGAGCGGGCGGTCGCGAGGTGATCGCGTCGCGCCCGGTCGCGTCGGCAGGTCGGCGGAGAGCCGGACCTCAGGCTGCAGTCGTGGGTTCCTCGGCGGCACCGGAACTCGACTCGAGGGCCTCGATGAGTCCCTCTTCGAGTTCGGCGGGGACGGCGTAGAGGGCGCCGCCCGTGATCGCATCGTGCTCGATGATCGCCGCCGAATGGATCTCGGCTCGCGACAGGAGCGGGAAGCGGGCGACCATGCGCTCGAGCAATTGCTCGAAGTCGATGAGTTCGCGGCCTCCGGCGATGCCGATCACGCCGTCCGTGCTGTCCATTGCTGCTCACTGTAGCCGACGGCGCTGTGGAGACCCGGGGGGCCGCGGCCCCCCGGGGTCATCCCCCCATGCGTGATCGCCCGCAGTGCGGTCGTTCCCTTGTCCGCGATCACAGAACAACGAGACCACACATGTAGTTAGATCGTCTAGCCATTTCGGGGTGCGTCGGAATACGGTACGCTTCGGAAATCAGCGTGCCTGCGCCCTTCCGGGCGTCACAGCTGGTTGCCGAGCTTGTACTCACCCTGCTTCCACTCGGGCATCGACGCGTCGTCCTGGCGCGTGTACGAGAAGCCGTCGGCGCCGATCGTCACCGCCATCTCGCTGGCGTCGGTCCGCGCGACGACCTCCTTCGGGTTGCCGTCGAGGTCGAGCACGAGCGAGGCCTCGGTGTACCAGCTCGGCACGACCGGGTTGCCCCACCAGTCGCGGCGCTGGTTGTCGTGCACGTCCCAGGTGACCACGGGGTTGTCGGGGTCGCCCGTGTAGTAGTCCTGCGTGTAGATCTCGACGCGGTGCCCGTCGGGGTCGCGCAGGTAGAGGTAGAACGCGTTCGAGACGCCGTGGCGTCCGGGGCCGCGCTCGATCCGGTCCGACATCCGCAGGGCCCCGAGCTTGTCGCAGATCGCGAGGATGTTGTGCTTCTCGTGCGTGGAGAACGCGACGTGGTGCATGCGCGGGCCGTCGCCACCGGTCATGGCGGTGTCGTGCACGGTCGGCTTGCGCCGCATCCACGCCGCGTACACCGTGCCCTCCTCGTCCTGGATGTCCTCGGTCACGCGGAAGCCGAGGTCCTGCATGAACGCCACGGCGCGGGGCACGTCGGGCGTGACCTGGTTGAAGTGGTCCAGGCGCACGAGCGCACCCGGGGTGTAGAGGTCGTAGCGCCAGGCGAGGCGCTCGACGTGCTCGACGTCGTGGAAGAACTCGTACGGGAACCCGAGCGGGTCCTCGACGCGCACCGAGTCGCCGATCCCCTTGGTGAACCCCTCCGCCCGGCGCTCGACCCGGCAGCCGAGCTCCGTGTAGAACGCGACGGCCCGGTCGAGGTCCTCGGGCGTGCGCACGCGGTACGAGAACGCGGCCACCGCGGCGACCGGACCCTTGCGGAGCACCAGGTTGTGGTGGATGAACTCCTCGAGCGAGCGGAGGTAGACCGTGTCCTCGGTCTCCTCGGTGACGACGAGGTCGAGCACGTCGACGTAGAACCGTCGGCTGGCCTCGAGGTCGGTGACCACGAGTTCCATGTACGCGCAGCGCAGGATGTCCGGCGCCGGCACCGACGGGGTCGGAATCGGGTCGTCAGTGTGGATCGGAGCCTCCTGGCTCACGTAGAAGCCCGAGGAGGTCAGCGTCTTGTCGTCGCGGTCGGTCATGTCAGCGTCCTTGCTTGCGATTCAACGGTGGTGGACGGATGCCGCGTCAGCGCGGGTCCGGGTCGTCGAGGTCGGTCTCGTCGTGGTGCTCCTGCTTGCCGAACGTCGGGTTGTGCACGGCCCCGAGGGTGATGTGCACGGCCTGCTGGTCGGTGTAGAAGTCGATCGAGCGGTACCCGCCCTCGTGGCCGAGGCCCGAGGCCTTCACGCCGCCGAACGGGGTGCGCAGGTCGCGCACGTTGTTCGAGTTCAGCCACACCATGCCCGCCTCGACGGCCTGGGCGAAGTTGTGCGCTCGCTTGAGGTCGTTGGTCCAGATGTAGGCGGCGAGGCCGTACTTCACGCCGTTGGCGAGCTCGAGTGCCTCCTCCTCGGAGTCGAAGGGCGTGATCGCCACGACCGGTCCGAAGATCTCCTCCTGGAAGATGCGCGCGTCCTTCGGGACGTCGGCGAAGACGGTCGGGGCGACGTAGTTGCCCTCCTCGAGTCCCTCGGGGCGGCCGCCGCCGGCGACGAGCCGGCCCTCCGACTTGCCGATCTCGACGTAGCTCATGACCTTGTCGTAGTGCTCGGGGTGGACGAGCGCGCCGACCTCGGTCTTCGGGTCGTGCGGGTCGCCCACGACGACGCGCTTCGCCTGCGCCGCGTACTTCTCGACGAACTCGTCGTAGATCGACCGCTCGACGAGGATCCGGCTGCCGGCCGTGCAACGCTCGCCGTTCAGCGAGAACACGCCGAAGATCGTGGCGTCGACCGCCGCATCGAGGTCGGCGTCGGCGAAGACGACCGCCGGGCTCTTGCCGCCGAGCTCCATCGACAGGCCCTTGAGGTACGGCGCGGCGTTGCCGAAGATGATCTGCCCGGTGCGGCTCTCGCCCGTGAACGAGATGAGCGGCACGCCGGGGTGCTTCACGAGCGCGTCGCCCGCCTCCTCGCCGAGCCCGTTGACGAGGTTGAACACGCCCTTCGGCAGTCCCGCCTCCTCGAAGATCTCGGCCCACAGGCTCGCCGACAGCGGCGTGAACTCGGCCGGCTTCAGCACGACCGTATTGCCGGTCGCGATGGCCGGAGCCAGCTTCCACGACTCGAGCATGAAGGGCGTGTTCCACGGCGTGATGAGGCCGGCGACGCCGATCGGCTTGCGGTTGACGTAGTTGACCTGGCGGCCGGGCACCTTGTAGGTGTCGTCGGCCTGCGCGACGATCAGGTCGGCGAAGAACCGGAAGTTCTCGGCCGCGCGACGCGCCTGGCCGAGCGCCTGCGTGATGGGCAGGCCGGTGTCGAACGTCTCGAGTTCGGCGAGCCGGGCGTCGCGCGACTCCACGAGGTCGGCGATGCGGTGCAGCACGCGCGAGCGCTCGCGGGGCAGCATCCGCGGCCACGGGCCCTCGCGGAACGCGCGGGACGCCGCCTCGACGGCGCGGTCGATGTCGGCCTGCTGGCCGGCCGCGGCCTGCACGTAGGTCCGGTTCGACACCGGATCGAGCACGTCGAACGTCTCGCCGCCGACCGAGTCGACGAACTCCCCGTCGATGTAATGGCGGATGCGGTCGGGCAGCCCCTCGGGGATGTGCTGGGTCATGCGGTGGCCTCCAGGTTCGAAGCGGATGCCGCGGCGGCATCGCCGGGCTCGGGAGCGGGTTCGGTCGTGGTCGGCGCGGATGCGGCATCCGTCGCCGGGGTCTTGTGCTCGGACTGGTACGCGAGCACCGCGTCGAGCGTCGCCGTGCGATGACGCCGGGCGGCGAGCTCGATCTCGAGTTCGTCGGCGCCCTGCTCGATGAGCTCGATGATCCGAGCGTGCTCGGCGACCGACTCGCGGGCGCGGCCGGGCACGAAGCTGAACGACGAGTCGCGCAGCACCTTCATGCGGTTCCAGCCGCGCCGCACGAGGTCGAGCACGTGGGGGTTCGGGCAGCTCTCGAAGAGGATCGAGTGGAACTCGAGGTTGAGCTCGGTGAAGCGGTGCGGGTCGAAGTCGTCGAGCGTGCGCCGCATCCGCTCGTTGACCTCACGCGCTCGCCGCAGCTGGTCGGGAGTGATCGAACCCGACGCGAGCGCGGTCGCGTACCCCTCGACGAGCGCGAGGGTCTGCATGGTGTGCAGGTACTCGGTCTCCTTCACGAGCGCCACCTGGGCGCCGACGTTGCGCTCGTACGTGACGAGCCCCTCGGCCTCGAGCAGTCGGATCGCCTCGCGCACGGGCACCACCGAGACGTCGAGCTCGCGCGCGATCTGCCCGAGCACCAGGCGATAGCCCGGGACGTAGCGCCCGTCGTCGATGCGCTCGCGCACGAACCGGTACGCCTGCTGCGACTTGCTCTCGGCGCTCATCGTTCCTCCGTTGCGCCCTGCGGCCCGCGACGGGCGGCCTCGTAGCGCGCACGCCACTCGGTATTCATCGGGAACAGCCCGTCGACGGGCTCGCCCTCGGCGACGCGCTCCGCGACCCAGGCGTCCGCGGCATCCTGCTCGGCGGCCTCGGCCGCGACCTCGGCGGCGAGGTGCGGCGGGATCACGATGACGCCGTCGCCGTCGCCGACGATCACGTCGCCCGGCTGCACCGCGGCGCCGCCGCACGCGATGGTCACGTCGGTCTCCCACGGCACGTGGCGGCGGCCCAGCACGCTCGGGTGCGGGCCCTGCGAGAAGACGGGGATGCCGATCTCGGCGACCGCATCGAAGTCGCGGACCCCGCCGTCGGTCACGATGCCGGCGGCGCCGCGCACCTTGGCACGCAGCGCGAGCACGTCGCCGACCGTGCCGGTGCCGCGCTCGCCGCGGGCGTCGACCACGAGCACCTCGCCGGCGCCGACCGTGTCGAACGCGCGCTTCTGGGCGTTGTAGCCGCCGCCGTGCTCGGCGAACAGGTCGGGGCGGGCGGGGATGAAGCGGAGCGTGCGGGCTCGGCCCACGATGCGGTCGCCGGGGTGGTTCGCGAAGACGCCCTCGATGAACACGTCGTGGTAGCCGCGCTTGCGGAGCGCGACCGAGAGGGTGGCGACCGCCGCGGAGGAGAGCCGGGCGCGGAGCTCGTCGGTGAGCTCGAAGGCCGGGGCACCCGCATCCGCGGCTTGCTGGCCCGAGGCGTCGAGCGGCGTCGCCCGTCCGGCGGCGACCGCGGCGGCGTGCTCGGCCTCGGAGCCCCACGCCTCGATGCGCTGCAGGTCGTCGACCGCCGGCTTCGTGCCGAAGTCGCCGAACGGCTCGCTGCCCTCGGTGATGCGCGTGACGAGTCGGCCCGTGCTCGGGGCGCCCGCGGCATCCGGTGCATCGACCTCGACCTCGACGACGTCGCCCGGCACGACGACCGACGACCCCGCGGGCGTGCCGGTGAGGATCACGTCGCCGGTCTCGAGCGTCATGAGCTGGGACAGGTCGGCCACGAGCTGACCGAAGGGGAAGAGGAGCGTGTCGCTCGTGTCCTCCTGGACGAGCTCGCCGTTCACCCACGTGCGGACGCGGAGCGCGTCGGGCGCCACGTCGGCGGCCGGGATCAGCGCCGGACCGATCGGCGTGAAGCCGTCGCCGCCCTTGGAACGGACGTTCGAGCCCTTGTCGGCGGCCCGCAGGTCGTAGACGCCGAAGTCGTTCGCGGCCGTGACGGATGCCACGTGCCGCCAGCCGTCGGCGGGGGAGACGCGTCGCGCGGGCACGCCGATGACGAGCGCGATCTCGCCCTCGAACGCGAGGAGCTCGGTGCCCGCGGGCCGCTCGAGCGTGTCGCCGGTCGCGGCGAGCGAACTCGACGGCTTCAGGAAGTAGCTCGGCATCGCCGGTGTGCGACCGCGCTGCGCGGCGCGGGAGGGGTAGTTGAGGTGCACGGCGATGATCTTGCCCGGCGTGGGAATGGCATCGGTCGTCATGGACATCCTCGTCTCTTTCGTATCTGAAATCGTATACGATCCAGTCGGGCGGGGCAACGCGGGTCAGTAGGAGGCGCGCGGGGCGCCACCCGCCGCCGAACCGGCGCTGCCCGTCTCGCCTGCCGATCCGCCCGAGAATCGGTCGGCCAGCGCTTCCGAGGCGCGCGCGACGATCGAGACGTCCGCGCCGACGGCGACGAACGCCGCGCCGGCCTCGAGGTAGCGCTCGGCCTCCTCGGGCACGAACGCGTTGACCCCCGCGGGCTTGCCCGCACGCCGTGCCGCGCGCAGCGACGCGAGCACGGCCTCGACGACCTCCGGGTGCGACGGCTCGCCGAGGCGCCCCATGGACGCGGCGAGGTCGGCGGGCCCGACGAAGATCGCATCGACGCCGTCGACGGCCACGATGTCGTCGACCGCGGCGACGGCCGCCGCCGACTCGACCTGCACCGTGAGGCTGATCGTCGCCGAGGCGTCCCGCAGGTACGCCGGCACTCGATTCCACCGCGACGAGCGCGCGAGCGACGCACCGACGCCGCGCACGCCCTCGGCCGGGTAGCGGATGGCGCGAACGAGCTCCGCCGCCTGGTCCGCCGAGTCCACCATGGGCACCAGGAGGTTCTGCGCGCCGAGGTCGAGCACCTGCTTGATGATCACGGTGTCGCCGATGGGCACGCGTACCACCGGCGCGACCGGATACGCGGAGACCGCGTAGAGCTGCGCGAGGATCGACTCGAGACCGTTGGGGGAGTGCTCGCCGTCGATCAGCACCCAGTCGACGCCGCTGCCGGCGACGATCTCGGCCATGACCGGGCTGCCGGAGCAGGCCCACAGGCCGATCAGCGGGTGGTCGGCGGCCGAGAGACGGGCCGCGAAGGTCTCGGGGAGGTTCATGCGAATCGGCACGTGATCGCCCCCAGGGGTCCGTACTCGGCGTGGACCGTGTCGCCGCGCTCGACCCACATCGGCCGCGTGAACGAGCCCGCGAGGATGATCTCGCCGGCCTCGAGCGACTGCCCGTGCTGCGCGAGCTTGTTCGCGAGCCAGGCCACACCCATGGCGGGGTGGCCGAGCACCGCACCCGCGACGCCGGACTCCTCGATAGTCTCGTTGCGGTACAGCAGCGCCGGCACCCAGCGCAGGTCGACCGCGTCGACCTTCACCGGCGTGCCGCCGACGACCATGGCGCCCATCGCCGCGTTGTCGGAGATCGTGTCGACGATCGTGCGGCCCTGCAGCTCGATGTGGGAGTTGAGGATCTCGAGCGCCGGCACGACGTAGGCGGTCGCATCGAGCACGTCGAAGATCGTGGTGCCCGGCCCGCGCAGCGCCTTGGACAGCACGAAGGCGAGCTCGACCTCGATGCGTACGTTGGAGAAGCGCGCGTGTTCGATCACGGCGCCCGACTCGTGGACCATGTCGTCGAGGATCACGCCGTAGTCGGGCTCGGTGATGCCCGTGGCGACCTGCATCACCTTCGAGGTGAGGCCGATCTTGCGACCGACCAGGCGCCGGCCGCCCTCGATCTGCCGGTCGGCCCAGAGGCGCTGGACGGCGTAGGCATCCTCGACCGTCATCCCGGGGTTCCGGGCGGTGAGCAGCGGGACGATCGTGCGGTCGCGGTCGGCGGCGGCCAGTTCGTCGGCGATCTCCGCGATGCGGGATGGGTCCAGCATGGGGCTCCACTTCGTCGTCGGGCGTCACCGTGATGCTACATCAGGTATCTGAAATCGTATACGTTCTGTCGCGGGAGGCGATCACGGCAGAATGGCCGGGTGAAGACGGTTCAGCTGCGCAGGTACACGCTCGTCGACGGGGAGTACGACGCCTTCGTGGCGTGGTGGACGGAATGGATGCCGCGCGTGCGGTCGGAGGCCGGGTTCACGATCGAGTTCGCCTACGGCATCCGCGAGGCGAACCAGTTCGTGTGGGCCGTGAGCGCCCCCGGCGACGCCGAGGCGTTCGTCGCCCGCGAGCAGGAGTACCTGGCGTCCGACGCGCGCGCCGCGGCCTTCGACGGGGTGCCGCAGCGCGTGGCCGTCTACGACATCGCGCTCGTCGACGACCTCGTGGCCTGACGTCGCCGCGGCGGAATCCGCTCGCCCCCGCACCCGCCGCCATGTACACCGGGCGGCATGCGCGCCGCCGCTATCATCGAGGCATCCCCTTCGGAAACCCCGTGGTCGACGCTGCCACCACCGCGCTCGGCCGCACGATGGCCGACGACGCCCACGCTCGCGGCCGAGAGGACACGCCGTGAGCCACGAGTTCGACGCCCGCCGTGAGGAATGGATCTCCCGAGAGGAGCAGGCCGAGCGGATGATCCCGCTGATCGGCAGCCTCTACCGTCGCCACGGCGTCGTGACCTCGATCCACGGCCGCCGCCTCATCAACCGCTCCGCGGTCGAGCTGCTCAAGGCGCACCGCTTCGCGCGCCAGGCCGGCGACGTCGAGCTCGACCTCGACGACACCACCCGCGTGCTGGAGGCGCTCACCGAGATCGCCCCCGGTCCCGCCTCCATCGATGTCGCGCGCCTCGTGTCGCGCTTCCACGCCGCCGAGCCCGGCACCGACCTGGTCGACTTCCTCCGCGGCGAGCTCGCCCCGGTGCTCGTCGACGCCGGCGAGCCCGCGGCATCCGGCACCGACGTCGTGCTGTACGGCTTCGGTCGCATCGGGCGGCTCCTCGCCCGCATCCTCATCGCCCACGCCGGCGGCGGCCAGAACCTGCGCCTGCGGGCGATCGTCGTGCGCAAGGGCGCCGAGAACGACCTGCAGAAGCGCGCGAGCCTGCTGCGCCGCGACTCGGTGCACGGTCCCTTCCAGGGCACCATCACGGTCGACGAGGAGGCGAACACGATCCTCGCGAACGGCACGCTCATCCAGGTGATCTACTCCGACGACCCGGGCACCATCGACTACACCGCCTACGGCATCTCGGACGCGATCGTCGTCGACAACACGGGCCGCTGGCGCGACGAGGCCGGCCTCAGCCGCCACCTGGAGTCGAAGGGCGTCGCCCGGGTGCTCCTCACCGCGCCGGGCAAGGGCGCGATCAAGAACATCGTGCACGGCATCAACCACGACGCCATCGCCGACGACGACCGCATCCTCTCGGCCGCGTCGTGCACGACGAACGCCATCACGCCCGTGCTCGCCGCCATCGACGACGCGTACGGCATCGTCCGCGGCCACGTCGAGACCGTGCACTCGTTCACGAACGACCAGAACCTGATCGACAACTTCCACAAGGGCGACCGCCGCGGGCGCTCGGCGGTGCTCAACATGGTCATCACCGAGACCGGCGCGGCGAAGGCGGTCTCGAAGGCGCTGCCGGCCCTCGAGGGCAAGCTCACCGGGTCCGCGATCCGCGTGCCCACGCCCGACGTGTCGCTCGCGATCCTGAACCTCCAGCTCGAGCGCCCGACCGACAAGGCGGCGCTGAACGCCTACCTCCGGCAGGTCTCGCTCACGTCGCCGCTGCGCCAGCAGGTCGACTACATCGAGTCGGCCGAGGTCGTCTCGACCGACTTCGTCGGCAGCCACCGCGCCGGCATCGTCGACGGACTCGCGACGATCGCCGACGGCACCGACGTCGTGCTCTACGTCTGGTACGACAACGAGTACGGCTACTCCTGCCAGGTGGTGCGCGTCATCGAGGCCATGGCGGGCACCCACCCGATGGTCCTGCCCGAGCGCCAGCCGGTGCGCGTCGAGCAGGTCGTCGCGGCATCCGTGCCCGAGGTCGCCGAGGTCGGCTGAGCGGATGCCGCGGCCCGGCGCACGCGCCTAGGCTGATGGCATGACCCGAGAAGCCGTCATCGTCGACGTCATCCGAACCCCGGTCGGGCGCGGCAAGCCCGGAGGGCAGCTCAGCGGCATCCACCCCGTCGACCTGCTCGCGGGCGTGCTGAACGCGCTCGTCGACCGCAACGACCTCGATCCCGGGCTCGTCGACGACGTCATCGGCGGGTGCGTCAGCCAGGTGGGCGAGCAGTCGTACAACATCGTCCGCAACGCGGTGCTCGCCGCCGGCTTCCCCGAGACCGTGCCCGGCACCACGATCGACCGGCAGTGCGGGTCGAGCCAGCAGGCCGCGACCTTCGCGGCGCAGGCGATCATGGCCGGACAGGCCGACATCGTCGTCGCGTGCGGCGTCGAGTCGATGAGCCGGGTCCCGCTCGGCTCGAGCGCCGCGGGCGCCGACCCGTACGGCTCGCGGGTGCGGGAGCGGTACCCCGAGGGACTCGTCAACCAGGGCGTCTCCGCCGAGCTCATCGCCGAGAAGTGGGGGTTCTCGCGCGAGCAGCTCGACGAGTTCGCGGCGCGTTCGCACGCGCTCGCCGCGGCGGCGGGGGAGTCCGGCGCGTTCGCGACCGAGGTCGTGCCCGTGCCGGGTGTCGACGCGCTCGTCGACGAGACGGTCCGCCCCGCGACCACGGTCGACTCGCTCGCCGGCCTCAACCCGGCCTTCCGCACCGATCGGCTCGCCGAGCGCTTCCCCGAACTCGACTGGCGCATCACGCCCGGCAACTCGTCACCGCTCACCGACGGCGCGTCGGCCGCGCTCATCATGAGCGCCGAGGCCGCCGAACGGCTCGGGCTCGCGCCGCGCGCCCGGTTCCGCGCGTTCTCGGTGGTCGGCAGCGACCCGCTGTACATGCTCACGGGCGTGATCCCGGCGACGGCGAAGGTGCTCGACCGCGCCGGCCTCACCCACGACGACATCGACGCGTACGAGGTCAACGAGGCGTTCGCGTCGGTGCCGCTCGCGTGGCTCGCCGACACGGGGGCGGATGCCGCGAAGCTCAACCCCCGCGGCGGCGCCATCGCGCTGGGCCACGCGCTCGGTTCGAGCGGCACGCGCCTGCTGACGACGCTCGTGAACCAGCTCGAGGCGACCGGCGGGCGGTACGGACTGCAGACCATGTGCGAGGGCGGCGGCATGGCGAACGCCACCGTCATCGAACGCGTCTGACCCGCAACCCCTGCCGAGGGGTCGCGACACGCCGCCCGGCCGATTCGGCTCGCGGCGTGTCGCGTCCCCTCGGGGAACACCGGACGACACCCACCGAAGGAGAGACATGGAACTCAGCGGAGCATCCGCGATCGTGACCGGCGGCGCGTCGGGCCTCGGCCGCGCGACGGCCGAGGCCCTCATCGACGGCGGCGCGCACGTCGTGATCGTCGACCTGCCAGGCCCGCGCGGCGACGAGGCCGCCGCGGCGCTCGGCGAGCGGGCGCGGTTCGTGGCCGCCGACGTGGCCGACGAGGCGCAGGTCGCCGAGGCGGTCGCCGCGGCATCCGCCCTCGCGCCCCTGCGCGTCGCCGTGAACTGCGCGGGAATCGTCACCGCGAACCGCACGGTCGGCCGCGACGGGCCGGCACCGCTCGACGCGTTCGAGCGCACGATCCGCGTGAACCTCATCGGCACCTTCAACGTGCTGCGGCTCGCGGCGGCCGCGATGGCCGAGACCGAGCCCGTGACGGCCGGCGTTCCGGGCGGTCCGCAGACCGCCGAGCGCGGCGTGATCGTCAACACCGCCTCGGTCGCCGCCTTCGACGGCCAGATCGGCCAGGCCGCCTACTCGGCGTCGAAGGCCGGCGTGGCCGGCATGACGCTGCCCGTCGCCCGCGACCTGTCGAAGCTGCTGATCCGCGTCGTCACGATCGCGCCCGGCATCTTCGAGACGCCCATGATGGCCGGCATGCCCGACGACGTGCGCACCTCGCTCGAGCAGCAGGTGCCGCACCCGTCGCGCCTGGGCCACCCCGCCGAGTACGCGGCCCTGGTGCGATCGATCGTGGCGAACCCGATGCTGAACGGCGAGGTGATCCGACTCGACGGCGCGATCCGCATGCAGCCGAAGTAGGCCCGGCCCGAGACGACACGAGCGGATGCCGCGGGGGAGCGCCCCGCGGCATCCGCTCGTTCGACGCCCGATCAGATGCGGCCGAGGGTGAGCGCCGAACCGCCGCGCCCGCGCACCGTCTTGACGACCCCGTCGATGACGTCCCACACGGCGATACCCACGAACACGACGACCAGGACGGTCGTGGTGACGGCGCCGGCCCCGTCCCACGGCCAGCCGATCACGTCGAGGAACGCCGGATTGAACAGCTGCTCCGTGGCGAGCAGCCAGAGCGCGGGCACCGTGAACGCGACGTTCAGGACGAGGTTCGCGATCGCGAGCGGCCAGTTCCAGCCCCAGAGGTAGATCGCCACGGCGAATAGCATCTCGAGGACGATGAGCACCAGGAAGTACGGCAGCCAGAACGACCACAGCTCGGGGTCGAGCACCGGGATCTCCTGGCCGGGGCCCCCGAAGGACGGCGGCCGGACCTGCTGCCAGACGATCACCACGGCGAACAGGCCGAGGAACACGAGCGACGCGATGAGGTCGCCGAGGCGCCCCGCGCGACCCTCGTCGCGGATCTCGGGCAGCTGGTCGGGGGTCCACCGCTCGACCGCCTTCGTGCCGGGGGTGCGCTCGAGGATCGCGAACACGAGGGTGACCCAGAACGCGAGGTGCACGACGAGCGCGAGCACGACGCCCACAACCTCGGCGGCGACCTCGCCCGGTCCGGCGCCGGAGAGCAGTTGCGCGAGCAGCACCGCCGCGGCCGTGATCGGCAGGACGATCGCGTACAGCAGGGTCAGCAGCCGCTTCCACGCGAGGAAGTAGCGCGGACCGATGAGCTGCAGCGGCCGGTCGATGTAGGCCGCCGCGAGGGCGGCCGGATCGCCGAGCTCGCGCAGCACGGCGTCCTCGGCGTCGGCGGCGGTCGTCGGGGCACCATCCGCGGAGGCCGCGAGCCGGGCGTCGATCTCGTCGGCGATGCGCTCGCGCAGCTCGCGGGCGAACTCGTCGCGCTGGGTCTCCGGCAGGTGACGCGCGGCCGCAGCGACGTAGCGGTCGGTGAGCGTGGCGGTCGGGGTGGTCATCGGTCGTCTCCCGAGGTCAGCCGGGTCAGGGCCCGGTCGATGTTCTTCCAGTCGGCGGTGAGGACGCCCGCGAGCTGCTCGCCCGCGGGGCTCGTGCGGTAGAACTTGCGAGGTCGGGCCTCGTCGGTGTTCCACTCGCTCGTGAGGAGGCCCTGCTTCTCGAGTCGTCGCAGCAGCGGGTAGAGCGTGTTGGCGTCGACCGTGATGCCGAGCTCGTTGAGCGACTCGAGCAGGGCGTATCCGTAGTCGGGCTCGCGCAGCCGCACGAGGCAGCCGAGCACGACCGTGCCGCGGCGCAGCTCCTGCAGGTGCCCGGCTGTCGTGTCATCCGTACTCATGCCATGCACTGTACTGTGTGACGCACACTATCGCAAGACAGCCATCAACGGATGCCACCCTCTCCACCCCTCGCCCCACTCCCGTTCTCAGGAGCGCTCGCCCAAACGGGCCGCTGCTCAGGAGGACACGCCGTCCCGCGCAGCGACGCGCCGCAGGGACTCCTGAGAAACGCGGCTACTCGGTGGCGTGCGCCTCGAGGAAGGCGTAGACCTCGGCGTCGTCCACGCCGGGGAACGTGCCCGACGGGAGCGGGGAGAGGACGTGCGCGTGCAGTCGCGCGCTCGGCCACGCCCGGCCCGCCCATCGCTCGGCCAGGCCGTCGGGTGCGCGCCGGCAGCACGACTCGTCGGGGCACGTCGACGTCGCGCGCACCGTGGTCTCGCGGCCGCGGAACCACTTCGCCTGGTTGAACGGCACGCCCACCGTGATGGAGAACTCCGTGGCATCCGTGTGCCCGGTCTGCGTCGCGTCCCAGAAGGTGCCGGCGGGCGTGTCGGTGTACTGGTAGTTCTCCGTGGTCCGGTTGGTGTGCTCGAACGCGCGCCGCGCGCTCCAGTGCTTGCACACCCACTGGCCCTCGATCGACCCCGTGACATCCGTCGGCAGCGGCAGGCCGTCGTTCTCGTACCCCTTGAGGAGGGCGCCGTCGCCCGCGACCCTGAGGAAGTGGACCGTCATGTCGAGGTGACTGGTCGCGAGGTTCGTGAAGCGCAGGGCCGCGGCCTCGTGCGTGACGCCGAACGCGTCGCGGAAGTCCTCGATCGCGAGTCGCTTCTCCTTCTTCGCCTGCTGGAGGAACGCGACCGAGGCCTCCTGTGGCATGAGGCACGCCGCCGCGAAGTAGTTGATCTCGAGCCGCTGCCACAGGAACTCGTCGTAGCTCGCCGGGGGCGTGTGGCCGAGCAGCCGGTGCGCCATCGCCTGCAGCGCCATCGACCGCAGGCCGTGCCCACCCGGGATGGAGGCCGGCGGCAGGTAGATGCGGCCGTTCTCCAGGTCGGTGATCGAGCGCGTCGAGTCCGGCAGGTCGTTGACGTAGATGAGCTGGAATCCGAGCTGCTCGGCCATGACGCTCACCTCGCGGTGGGTGAGGGCGCCCGACCGGTGCCCCGAGGCGCGCACCCGTTCCTCGGCGAGGTCCTCGATCTCGGGCAGGAAGTTCGCGCGTTCGCGCATGCGCTCGCGCAGGTCGGTGTTGGCGCGACGCGCCTCCTCCGGCGTCGCGATCGCCTCGGTCGCGCGGCGCTCGAGCTCGTGGTGCAGCCCGACGATGGCCTCGAGGGACTCGTCGGTCATGCCGCGCGTCGGCTTCACGTGCGGCAGGCCAAGTGCCGCATACAGCGGGCTGGCCTGCACGCGCGCGAGTTCGAGTTCGAGCGCGGCCCGACGGCTCGGCGCCTCGCGCGAGAGCAGGTCGGCCAGGTCGACGCCGAGCGTCGTCGCGAGCGCGTCGAGCGTCGACAGCTTCGGTTCGCGCTTGCCGTTCTCGATGAGCGAGAGCTGGCTGCCCGCCAGCCCCACGGCGGCGCCGAGCTGGTCGAGGGTGAGGCCGCGTTCACCGCGGTAGTGGCGGATGCGGTGGCCGAGCGTGGCCAAGTCCGGGCTGCCGAGCTTCATGCCTTGAGAATATCGAAAGATCCGCGATTCTTAACATCCGATTTCGTCGAACGGATGCCGCTTCTGCTCGCAGACTTGAAGCACATCACCGATCCCGGTGCTTCCCGATCCTCCACGAAGGGACGACGATGACCATCTCCGACTTCACCGTCAACGGCCCCGGCACCGCCGCCGGCGAGCACGCGCACCAGCGGGGCACGACGGACCCGGCACTCAAGGCCTGGGTCGCCGAGATCGCCGCCCTGACCAAGCCCGACGAGATCGTCTGGTGCGACGGATCCAAGCGCGAGGCCGACGAGCTCACCCGGCAGCTCGTCGCGGAGGGCAAGCTCATCAAGCTCAACCCCGAGTGGCGGCCCAACAGCTACCTGGCCCGCACCGACCCGTCGGATGTCGCGCGCGTGGAGGACCGCACGTTCATTTGCTCCACCTACGAGGAGGACGCGGGCCCGACCAACAACTGGCGCGACCCGCACGCGATGCGCGAGGAGCTCACCGAGGTCTTCGACGGCTCGATGAAGGGCCGCACGATGTACGTCGTGCCGTTCTCGATGGGCCCGCTCGGCGGCGACATCAGCCAGCTCGGCGTGGAGATCACCGACTCGCCGTACGTCGTGCTGTCGATGGGCATCATGACGCGCATGGGCGAGCAGGTCTACCGCCTCATCGAGGCGGGCGAGCCGTGGGTGCGCACCATCCACTCGGTCGGCTACCCGCTCGTCGACGGCGTCGGGCACCGCCGCGAGGACGTCGAGTGGCCCTGCAACGAGACGAAGTACATCGTCCAGTTCCCCGACTCGCGTGAGATCTGGTCGTACGGCTCGGGCTACGGCGGCAACGCGCTGCTCGCCAAGAAGGCCTTCGCGCTGCGCATCGCGAGCGTCATGGCGCGCGACGAGGGATGGCTCGCCGAGCACATGCTGCTCATCAAGATCACCTCGCCCGAGGGCAAGGCGTACCACGTGGCGGCCGCGTTCCCGTCGGCCTGCGGCAAGACCAACCTGGCGATGCTGCAGCCCACGATCCCCGGCTGGAAGGTCGAGACCATCGGCGACGACATCGCCTGGATGCGGCCCGGCGAGGACGGCCGCCTCTACGCGATCAACCCCGAGGCCGGCTTCTTCGGCGTCGCGCCGGGTACGGGCGAGTCGACCAACCCGACGGCCGTGCAGACGCTCTGGGGCAACACGATCTTCACGAACGTCGCGCTCCGGCCCGACGGCGACGTCTGGTGGGAGGGGCTCACCGACGAGGCGCCGGCCGAGCTCATCGACTGGGAGGGCAAGCCCTGGACGCCCGCGTCCGGCCGTCCCGCCGCGCACCCGAACTCGCGCTTCACGGTCGCCGCCGCGCAGTGCCCGCAGATCTCCGACGACTGGGACGCCCACGACGGCGTGCCGGTCGACGCGATCCTCTTCGGCGGCCGCCGGGCGACCAACGTGCCGCTCGTCGCCGAGGCGCGCAGCTGGAAGCACGGCGTCTTCATGGGCGCGACCATCTCGTCCGAGCAGACGGCCGCGGCCGAGGGCACGGTCGGCGAGCTCCGCCGCGACCCGTTCGCGATGCTCCCGTTCTGCGGCTACAACATGGCCGACTACTGGGGCCACTGGGTCAAGATGGGCCGCATCCTCGACGCGAACGTGCCGAAGATCTTCCAGGTCAACTGGTTCCGCAAGGGCCATGACGGCAAGTTCCTCTGGCCCGGGTTCGGCGAGAACTCGCGGGTGCTCGAGTGGATCGTCGGTCGCATCGAGGGCACGGCCGAGGCGCGTGAGACGCCGATCGGCCTCCTGCCGGCCGACGGGTCGCTCGACCTCGACGGCCTCGACCTGCCCCAGGAGACCCTCGACGAGCTCTTCGAGGTCGACCCCACGACCTGGCTCGTCGAGTGCGACCTGACCGAGGAGTACTTCGAGCAGTTCGGCGACCGCGTGCCGGCGGCGCTCCGCGCCGAGCTGTCGAGCCTGCGGTACCACCTGCAGCAGCAGACCACCTCGGCCTGACGGCCGACGGCGACGGATGCCGCGGGCGCGGCGTGCACGGGAAGGCGCGCCACGCCCGCGGCATCCGTCGTCTCGTCATGCCCCGGCGCTACCGTGAGCCGCGGAGGGGCGCATGGAGTTCGGCACGGTCATCACCACGGTCGGCGAGGTCATCGACGTGCTCGGCGTCGCCGCGATCGTGGTCGGCGTCCTCTACGCGCTGGCGGATGCCGCGATCCGCCGCGTCCGGCGGATGGGCCCCGTCTACGCGAGGTTCCGTCGCGTGCTCGGGCGCGGCATCCTGGTCGGCCTCGAGCTCCTCGTCGCCGCCGACATCATCCGCACGGTCGCGGTGACGCCGACCATCGAGTCGGTGAGCGTGCTCGCCCTCATCGTCGTGATCAGGACCTTCCTCAGCTGGTCGCTCGAGGTCGAGATCTCGGGCCGCTGGCCGTGGCAGAAGGCGCGCGCCGGCGCCGTCGAGGCGGATGGCGGCGAGGATCGAGCCGGGCCGCCGCCGGCGACGGCGACCGCGAGCCGGGTCTAGGCGCGAGGTCGAGCGCCCGAGTCGAGCGGCCACACCGCGACCACCGTGCGCATCGCGCGGCCCTCGGGCGGCCGCAGGTCGACGAGCGCCGCCTGGCGCAGCGGCACCGAGCTTCCCGGTGGAACGGAACCGTGCGAGGTGTCGGTGACATGCGGCCGGTAGTCCGCGCGCGCCCGCGCGACATCCACGTCGGCCTCGCGCAGGGCGGCCAGCAGTCGGACGCGCATCGCCCCGAGCGGCCCGTCGTCGCGGAGCAGGGTCACGGGGACGGTTCGCCGCGTGCCGAACATCGCCCGATCGACGGCGGCCGCCTCGATCTCGCGTCGGCCGTGCAGCACGGGACCGAGCAGCGCGACCACCCAGCCGGCGTCGCGGTGCGTCTCGAACGGCTCGACGACGGTGACGTGCAGCGGCCACGCCGACACCGGGAACGCGTCGCCGGCGGCGAGCGGCTCGAGCGGCAGGACGACGGCGAAGCGGCCCATGTCCCCAGCGTAGGCGGGGCACGGGCCGCTGCAGTCCGGTCAGATGCCGGCTTCGCCGAACAGGTCGAGGAGCGCGTCCGGCGCGAACCGGATCTCGACCGACCCGGTCGGGCCGCCGCCCGCGGTGCCGACCCACAGGCCCGAACCCTCGTGCACGCGCATCCAGCCGTCGCGGAACACGACGTCGGCGCCGAACACGATGCCGAGCACGGGCGACTGGCCGGCACGCACCGCGATCGATCCCTCCACGTCGTGCTCGGCACGGGCGTCGACGTCCTCGCGTGCCTCGACGCCGACGAGCGGACGGACCACGGGCGTGGCGAAGCCGGGCGCGTCGAACGGGCTCGCGGATGCCGCATCCGGCACCACCCCGACGTGCACGCTCGTCGAGGCCAGCGCCGTCTCGGCCCGACCGTCGAGCACGAGGCGGCTGCCGACGCGGAAGCGGTAGAAGACGCGACCGTCCGCCGGCGCGGTCGGCAGCACCACGGCGCTCGCCCAGTTGCGGGACCACGCGAGCGGTTCGCCCTGCCGGTTGGGCGCGTCGTAGAGGCTCGCGGTGATGCGCACCGCGCCGTCCGTGCGGGTCGGCGCGGACCGCAGCGAGCTGTGGCGTTCACCGGCGGGCGTCACGGTGCGCGCCTGCTCGAAGGCGGGCAGGCGCTGGGTGTCCCACTCGCGCAGCCACGCCTGCAGGCGGGCGCGGAGCGCGTCGAAGTCCGGGCCGGTCTCGGGTGCGGCGTCGGTGGGCGGTGCGGTGAGCACGGCGGCGAGGTCGCGTGCGGGCAGCGCGCGGTCCGCGCTGCGGGGGGCGTCGAGCATGGTCATGGTGGTCCTCCGTCGATGCGGCGCGGGCGCGCCGGGTGACTCGAATGGAGGACACGCTACGAACCGCGGTCGCCCGCGGCATCCGCGTACGCCCCGGAATCGGGTGGGGGCCAGCCCTGAGCCGCGCCTGGGGGTGCGCCGCGGCCGACGGTCAGACGAGCAGCTGGTGCTCGGCCAGCTCGCGGTACAGCGGTACCGCCCGGACGAGCTCGTCGTGGGTGCCCTCGCCGATGACGCGACCCTCGTCGAGCACGATGATGCGGTCGGAGTCCACGACCGTCGACAGCCGGTGGGCGATCACGATGAGGGTGCGGCCGGCCGACACGGCGTCGATCGCCTCGCGCATCATGCGCTCGTTGACCCCGTCGAGCGACGAGGTCGACTCGTCGAGCAGCAGGATCGGCGGTGCCGCGAGCAGCGCCCGCGCGATCGCGAGCCGCTGGCGCTCGCCGCCGGAGAGCATGATCCCGTTCTCGCCGACCTCGGCGTCGAGCCCGGCGGGGTCGCGCTCGAGCACGCCGCCCAGGTTGACCGCCCGGAGCACGTGCACGCACTCCTCGTCGGTCGCATCCGGGCTGCCGAGCAGCAGGTTGTCGCGGATGGTGCCGGCGAGCACCGGCGCGTCCTGCTCCACGTAGCCGATCTGGGCGCGCAGCTCGGGTCGCTCGATCGACTTCAGGTCGAGCCCTCCCATGCGGACGGTGCCGACGCTCGGGTCGTAGAACCGCTCGATGAGCGCGAGGATGGTCGACTTCCCGGCGCCGGACGGGCCGACGAGGGCGATGCGCTGCCCGCGCGGCACCCGGAACGACACGCCGCGCAGCACCGGCTGCCGGTCGGTCACGTCGAGCTCCGGCAGGTGCTCGTCGGGCGACTCGTTCGCCGGGTCGGCGGGGTCGTTCGGGGTGGTGACGGCATAGGCGAAGTGCACGTCGTCGAACTCGATCGCCGCGGCATCCGGCTGCAGGCCCTCGTTCGCGGGCCCGACCATGACGGCGCGCGGGGCGATACGGCGGTCGTGCGCGTCCTCGTCGGGCAGGTCGAGGATCTCCTGGATCCGACCGAGCGCGCCGAGCGCCTGGTTCACCGAGGTGATCGCCCCGAAGGCCTGGCCGAGCGGGAGGATCATCATGAACAGGAACAGGATGAACGCGACGAGGTCGGCGATCGTGATCGCGCCGGAGGCCACGCGGAACCCGCCGACGCCGAGCACGACGAGGAACGACACCTGCATGGCGATGCCGGCGATCGGCACGATGAGGGCTGAGATGCGGGCGACCTGGACGCCCATGCGCCACGCACCCTCGGCCTGGACGCCGACGTCGGCGACCTCGCGCTCGGTGGCCCCGGCAGCGCGGATGGTGCGCACCGACGTGATCGCGCGTTCGACCGACGCCGCCACGTCGCCGACCTTCTCCTGTGCGGCGCGAGAGGCTTCGCGGACGCGCGCCGAGAGCAGGGTGACCGTGGTGACCGCGACCGCGATGACGAGCACGGTGAGCCCGAGCAGCACGGGGTCGATGATGAGCATGGCGATGATCGCGCCGACGAACGTGACGGCGCCGCCGACGGCCTCGACGAGTCCCTGCGTGAGCACGGCCCGGAGCATCGTCGTGTCGCTGCCGACGCGGGAGACCAGGTCGCCGGTGCGGCGCGTGTCGAACTCGGCGATGGGCAGGTGGAGGATCTTGGCGATGAGCCGCTTCCGGCTCGACAGCACGACGCCCTCGCCGGTGCGCTGCAGCAGGTAGTGCTGGTACCCCGTGATGACCGCGCTCAGGACGACGAGGCCGATGAGCGCCCACACGAGCCCGTCGAGCGCGTCGCCGGCCTCGACGATGGTGATGACCCGGCCGACGAGCAGCGGCTGGGCGAGGCTCGCGACCGCGCCGACGATCGACAGCACCGCGACAACGATCAGCACCGGCCGGTGCTCGAAGATGAACGGCAGCAGTTGCCGGAAGGTCGCACGCGGCCCGGGCGGGGTCTCGCCGCGGCGCCCGAACAGGCTGCGCCGGGCACCTGCGCCGGCTCGACCGCCGGACGGCTTCGATGCCGCCGACGTCGACGCCGACTCGTCGTCGGTCGCCGGCTCGGCGGTGCGCCGGACGGGGAGGGGGATCCCGCCGGTTCGCGCCGAGCGTGCGGTGGCCCGTTCGGCGGCGCGTGCCTCGGCTCGGGTGCCGGGGCGCATCTCGATCTCGCTCATCTCGTCTTCCTGTCGCCTGGCGCACGACCGGGGCATCCGTCCACCCGGCCGCGGGCCGCCTTGCAGCATACGTCGGGCGGCTGGGAACCGGACGCGGATCCCGTCAGCCTGTGGACGGCTCCGCCATCGCCGGGGCGCTCGGCGATACGCTCGGCGCAGACCGCCCGGCGACGTCGCCGCGGTCGCACCGACCGAAGGGGCCTCGTCGTGACCCGATTCCCGTTGCCCGTCGCCGCCGCGGCGGCGCTCGCCCTGACCCTCGGCGGGTGCGCCGCCGTGGAGCCCGGAGCGACGGCCGCGCCCGCGCCCGCGTCGCCCGAGCGGGCCGGGGCGACCGCGCCGTCCTCTGCTGTCGAGCCGGCAGAGCTGCCGAACGGCGTCATCGGCCGGGCGACGCTGGTCGGCGCCGACGGCTCGGTCGCCGTGTCGGTCGAGGTGTCGCGATCCGGCGACGACCTCCTCGAGATCCGGTCCCTGCCCGCCCCAGGACTCGATCTCGAGAGGACCGAGCTCATGCTCGCGCCCCGCCCCCTCGCCGACGACGCGACGTGCTTCGACGAGGGAATGCGGTACGGACTCGGGACCCCTGTCGAGGGCGAACCGGCGCGATGGGGTGTCGCCGACCTCGGCGAGGGCGATCCGTCCTTCCTCGACGAGGCGGTCCTGGTCCGCGGTCCCGCGGAGGCGACGGCGGAGACCGAGTGCTTCGCCGACATCGTCGCGCGCGGGCCGATCGAGTGGACGTTCGCGCCGCTGCGGACCGGTCTCGTCGCATCCGACGCCGGTGCCACGGGCGGTGCCCGGGGTGACGCGACGGTCGAGGACGGCGCACCGGTCGCCTACACGGTCGCTCGTGACGACCTCATCGACGAGGTCGCGGCGAGGTTCGGGATCACGGCCGGCGACCTGCTCTACCTCAACCCCGACCGCAGTCCGCCGGGCGGCGTGAGCACGCTGCACCCCGGCGAAGTGCTCAACCTCGTCGTCGAGCGTCGCTGAGGCACGTCGGCGTCAGGCGGGCGAGCCCGCGCCGGGCGACGTGATGACGGATGCCGCGGCGGCATGCCCCGCGAGGCAGCCCGCCGTCGCATCCGCCCCGCCGATCGCGGCCGCGAGGTACCCCGCCGCGAACGCGTCGCCCGCCCCGGTCAGGTCGCGGACCCCGTCGACGGGCGCCACGGGCACGCGCGCGACGAGCACGCCGTCGTCGAACACCTCGGTCGGGTGGGGTCCGTGCTTCACGACGAGCCGACGGGCGACGGATGCCGCCACCGGGCCGCCGCCCGCGACGCCGAGCAGCTCGGCCTCGGTCTCGTTCGCCAGCAGCACGTCGGGTCGCAGCTCGGCGTACCAGCCCAGCACCCGTTCCACGCCGAGCCCGTCGAGCAGGCCGGTCGACGACGCGTCGAGCGAGACCCGGGCGCCGCGACCGCGGGCCAGGCCGATGAGCCGGCGCACCTCGGACCGCATGGGTTCGTGCTCGAGGCCGTAGCTCGGCGCGTGCAGCCACGCCGCCCCGTCGAGCCAGCCGGTGTCGACCCCGTGCAGCTCGGCCGCCGCCGCGCGATCCGGGAACATCGTGCGCTCGCCGTCGGGCGCGACGATGAGCACGACCGCGCCGGTGCGCCCGTCGCGCTGGACCCGCACCTCGGCGCCCGACGCGGCGAGGGCGGTCTCGAGCGCGCGTCCCGCGGCGTCGTCGCCGACCCGGCCGATGAATCGCGTCGGCGTGCGGGACGCCGCGTGCGAGGCGACGTTCGCCGCGCTCCCGCCGCGAGCACGGAACACCTGCGCCGCCGAATCGGTCGCGGCGCGGATCGGCTCCGTCGCCCACACGACGATGTCCTCGAGCAGATCGCCGACGACCACGAGGACGCCCGGCGCCGCGGACTCAGCCGGCGAGGTCACGCGCGATCTCCGCGCCGAGCCGGGCGTTGCCGCGGTAGACGGCGAGGTTCACCTCGAGGCTCCGTCCGCCGGTCGCGCGCTGCACGAAGTCGAGCAGGAACGGGGTCGTGTCGTGGCCGGTGACACCCGCGGCATCCGCTGCCGACAGCGCCTCGGCGAGGACGCGCTCGTGCTCCGCCGGATCGAGCTGCTCCGACTCGGCGATCGGGTTGGCGACCAGGACGGCCGCGTCGAGCCCGAGCTCGTCGCGCGCCCGGGCGACGTCCGCGGCATCCGTCGCCGATTCGACCCGCGCCGGCACCGGGAAGCCGGAGTCGGCGACGTAGAACCCCGGGTACCGGTCGGTGCGGTAGCCGACGACGGTGATGCCGAGGGTCTCGAGCCGCTCGAGCGTCGCCGGGATGTCGAGGATGGACTTGACGCCCGCGCTCACGACCGTGATGGGCGTCGCGGCCAGGGCGGGCAGGTCGGCCGATTCGTCGAAGGTCGCGTTCGCGCCGCGGTGCACGCCGCCGAGGCCTCCGGTCGAGAACACGCGGACGCCGGCGCGGTGCGCGAGCCATGCCGTGGCTGCGACGGTGGTCCCCGCGTCGAGCCGTCGCGCGCGGGCGACGGGCAGGTCGCGGGTGCTCGCCTTCACGACGGACTCCGACGCGCACAGCCGCTCGATCTCCGCGGTCTCGAGCCCGACCGTCGGCACGCCGTCGACCACGCCGATGGTGGCGGGCTCGACGCCTGCCTCGCGGACGAGCGCCTCGGTCTCCAGCCCGACCTCGAGGTTCCGGGGGCGGGGGAGCCCGTGCGTGAGGATCGTCGACTCGAGGGCGAGCACGGGGCGTCCGGCGGCGACGGCGGCGCGCACCCGATCGGCGATGCGGATGCCGGCGGAGGGGGCGGTCTGCATGCGCCTCATGCTATGTCGGCCGCCGGGTCTAGGGTGGTGAACCGTGCCGCAGCCCGTGATCGTCGCCAGGGACCTCGTCAAGAAGTACGGGGAGTTCGCCGCCGTCGACGGGCTCTCCTTCGAGGTGGCGCCCGGCGAGTCGTTCGGGCTGCTCGGCCCGAACGGCGCTGGCAAGTCGACCACCATGCGCATGATCGGCGCGGTCTCCACGCGGACCGCGGGCGACCTGTCGATCCTCGGGCTCGATCCCGACCGGCACGGTCCCGACATCCGCTCGCAGCTCGGGGTCGTGCCGCAGGCCGACAACCTCGACACCGAGCTGCGGGTGCGCGAGAACCTGCTCGTGTACGGCCGCTACTTCGGCCTGCCGCGTCGCGTGGTCGCCGAGCGCGCCGACGAGCTGCTCGAGTTCGCCCAGCTGTCCGACCGCGGGCAGGCGAAGGTCGACGCGCTCTCCGGCGGCATGAAGCGCCGGCTCACCATCGCGCGCGGGCTCATCAACGACCCGCGCATCATCCTGCTCGACGAGCCGACCACCGGGCTCGACCCGCAGGCCCGGCACATCCTGTGGGACCGCCTGTTCCGGCTGAAGGAGCAGGGCAAGACGCTCGTGCTCACGACCCACTACATGGACGAGGCGGAGCAGCTCTGCGACCGCCTCGTCGTGGTCGACCACGGCCGCATCATGGCCGAGGGCTCGCCCGCCCAGCTCATCCGCGAGTACTCGTCGCGCGAGGTGCTCGAGCTTCGGTTCGGGTCCGACCGCAACGAGGAGGTCGCGCGCGCCCTCGAGGGGTCCGGCGATCGCATCGAGGTGCTGCCCGACCGCATCCTCGTCTACACGGCCGACGGCGAAGCCGAGCTCGAGCGGATCTCGGCCGCGGGACTGCACCCGATCACGAGCCTCGTGCGGCGCTCGAGCCTCGAGGACGTCTTCCTGCGCCTCACCGGACGGAGCCTCATCGAATGAGCGGGAGTGAGAGCGAAGCGCCGTACCGAGACCGGTCGGCGACCGATGACGCGACGACGGATGACGCACGTGGGGCCCTCGAGGGCGGCATCCGCCCGCGCCGCTTCGGTGCGTGGTACGTCGCCGAGCACCGGTTCCGGGTGATGTGGTCGTATGCGCAGACCATCCTCGTGACCGGCTTCGGCGAGCCGTTCATCTACCTGTACGCGATGGGCGTCGGGCTCGCCACGCTCGTCGACCGCAACCTCTCGCTCGAGGCCGGCGGGGTCGGCTACCTCGTCTTCGTAGCGCCCGCGCTGCTGTGCAGTGCGGCCCTGACCACGGCGATGATCGAGTTCTCGTACCCGGTACTGCTCGGCTACAAGTGGAACCCGACCTTCACCGGCATGCACTCCGGGCCGATCAGCCCGGGGCAGATCGTCGACGGCCTCGTCATCTCGGTCGTCGTGCGCCTCGCCGCGACGGTCGCGATCTACTTCGGCTTCATGCTGCTGTTCGGCGCGGTGCCGTCGGCGGCCGGCTGGCTCGCGGTGCCGATCGCGACCCTCACCGGCATGGCCTTCGGCACGCTCCTGATGGCGTACGCGTCGACCATCCGCGAGGACTCCGGCCAGCTCGCGATGGTGCAGCGACTGGTCGTCCTGCCCCTCACCCTCTTCTCGGGCACCTTCTTCCCGCTGTCGCAGCTGCCGTGGTTCCTGCAGTGGATCGGCTGGATCTCGCCGCTCTGGCACGGCACCGAGCTCACTCGCGTCGTCACCTTCGGGTACGCCGAGCCGGTGTGGCTCACCGTGCTCCACGTGGTGGTCCTGGTCGCCATGACGGTCGTCGGATGGGCCTGGGCGCGCCGCATCGCCGTGCGGAGGCTGGCCGCATGACCCTCGTCGACCACGCGCTCGAGCACCGCGGGACCGGTCGCCGCGGCGTCGGCGCGCTCTACGCCGGCAACTCCCGCGCCGTGATGTACCGCGGCTGGCGCGCGACGCGATCGACGAACTGGCTGGTCATGCTGAGCGGACTGTTCGAGCCGATCTTCTACCTGCTCTCGCTCGGCATCGGCCTCGGCGCCCTCGTGGGCACCGTGGCCGTCGACGGCCGAGAGGTGCCCTACGCGGCCTTCATCGCCCCCGCGCTGCTCGCGGTCGCGGCGATGAACGGCGCGATCTACGACTCGACGTGGAACGTCTTCTTCAAGATCCGCTTCGCCAAGCTCTACGAGGGCATGCTCGCGACCTCCCTTGGTCCCCTCGACGTGGCGCTGGGCGAGATCGCGCTCGCGCTCCTGCGGGGAGCGCTCTACGCGGGCGGCTTCATGCTGGTCATGCAGGTGCTCGGACTCAACCTGTCGTGGTGGGCCGTGCTCGCGATCCCGGCCGTGCTGCTCATCGCGTTCGGCTTCGCCAGCATCGGCATGGCGATCACGAGCTACCTGACGACGTTCCAGCAGATGGACTGGATCAACTTCGTCATGCTGCCGATGTTCCTGTTCTCGGCGACGTTCTACCCGCTCACGGTGTACCCCGAGCCGGTCCAGTGGCTGATCCAGGCGCTCCCGCTCTGGCACGGGGTCGAACTGGTGCGCGGGCTCACCACCGGCGTCGTGGGGCCCGAACTGCTGGTGCACGTGGCCTACTACGCGGCAATGATCGCCGTCGGGCTCGTCTTCACCACGAAACGCCTGCGGGCGCTGTTCCTCGACTGACCGAACCGCCGGTCGGCGTGTGTTTCCGCGTGTGACGGCTCACCGCGACATCCGCTCGGGCCGCGCGTATCGTCGCCTGCACGTCACCGATCCGCGAGGAGCACGCCATGTCGACCCCGAAGCCGCACGCCGCCGCCGAGTTCCAGCCGGGCCTCGCGATGGGCATGCGCGGCTGCGTCGACGGCGAGGCGTGCTCGAGCCTCCGGCCCGGTCACGAACTGCACCCCATGCAGGAGCGGCTCTCGCGCATCGCCGCGAGCCGGTGGCTCGACGCGGTCGTCACCGCCGTGCACGCCGACGGCGTGGTCGAACTCGTGGACCTCGACGGCGGGGCCCGTCGCGTCTGGCACCACGACGGGCTCCACCGACAGCTCGCGCCGGGCGACCCGGTCGCCTTCCACGAGGTCTACGACGTGCTCGCGCGCGGCGAGGACCGGTTCAGCGTCGCCGCGATCTGAGCACTGGCGGCCACGAGCCGGCCCACCGCACCGAGTGATCAGCTCGCGGGCATCATCTCCCGCATCGAGCCCATCATCTTCTCCATGGCCGACACCGCCTGGTCGCAGGCCATCGCGCACATGCGGCAGTGCTCGCTCATCTCGGCGTGCCTCGCGCACTCCTCCGAGCAGGCACGGCACATCATGACGCAGGTCTCCATCATCGACATCATGACCTGCATGTCGTAGCCGGTCGTGCGGAGCATCATCCGCATCATGGTGTCGCACACGTCGGCGCAGTTGGAGCACATGGCGGCGCACCGGCCCATGCCCTCGCCCGCGTCGGCGTCGGCGCACATGACGCACGCCTGCATACACGCGGAGAGGGCCTCCATGGCCTCCTGCATCATCGACATGTCCATGTCCTTCATGGGCATGTCGGATCCCGACATGGCGCCCTTCATCATGTCCATCGTCATGTTCATCCGCGCACCTCGCCGTTCCGGGGGCCGGGTGTCGACGTTGCCGGCAGCGGACCCGGCGACCCCTGTCGCGCGACATGGTACGCCGGGTCCGGAACCGCCAGAAGGGGTTGCTACAGCGACGCGACCTCGGTCTCGCCCTCGGCGATGCGGCCGGTCGTCCGGTCGGCGCCGATGCCCGCGTCGTCGTAGTCGACGTCCTTGGTCTCCTTCGAGAGCAGGAGGGCGACGAGGGTGAGCACGCCCATCGTCGAGAGGTAGATCCCGACCGGCCACGGCTGGCCGTCGGCCGCCGCCCAGAGCGCCACGGCGATGAGCGGCGCGACCGCGGCGCCGAGGATCGACGACACGTTGTACGCCACCGCCGAGCCCGTGTAGCGCACGTTGGTCGGGAACAGCTCGGGCAGCAGGGCGCCCATCGGACCGAACGTCGCCCCCATGAGGACGAAGCCGAAGACGAGGAAGGCCTGCGCGAGCGCGCCGGTGAACTTCGGGTCGAGCTGCGGCATGAGGAACAGGTTGAACGTGAGTCCGAACACGATGATCGCCACGGTGACCCAGATGAGCAGGCGACGGCGGCCGATCGCGTCGGCGATGGGACCCGAGAGCAGCGTGAAGATGCCGAAGAACACGACGCCGATGATCTGCATGGTCACGAAGTCCGCATACGCGAACCCGAGGCCGGGGTAGAACTGCGCGGCGAACGCGTTCGCGTCGAACTCGGCTCCGGATGCCGCGGCCGCGGCTTCGGCGGCGGCCGACGCGGTCTCGAGGTCGGCCGCCTTCGTGCCGTACGAGAGGGTGAAGTTCGTCATCAGGTAGAAGAGCACGTAGGTGGCCAGCATGATGAACGTGCCGAGGATGAGCTCGCGCCAGTTGTGGCGGAACGCGGCGCCGAGCGGGAGCTTGCGGATCGTGCCCTTCTCGGCGGCCTTCGTGAACGCGCTGGACTCGACGAGCTTCAGGCGGACCCAGAGGCCGACGATGACCATGACGGCCGAGAAGAGGAACGGCACGCGCCATCCCCACTCGAAGAACCACTCGCGCGAGGGCGCGAGGAGGTTGATGGCGAGGAACACCCCGTTGGCGATGATGAAGCCGAGCGGCGCCCCGAGCTGCGGGAAGGTGCCGTACCAGGCGCGCTTGCCCTTCGGGGCGTTCTCGGTCGCGACGAGCGCCGCCCCCGACCACTCGCCGCCGAGGGCGAAGCCCTGCGCCAGGCGCATGATGAGCAGCAGGAGGGCTGCCCACCAGCCGATCTGGTCGTACGTCGGCAGCAGGCCGATGAGGAACGTCGCGATGCCCATGGTGAGCAGGGACGCCACGAGGGTGGCCTTGCGCCCGTGCTTGTCGCCGAAGTGGCCGAAGACGATGGCGCCGACCGGTCGGGCGACCATCGCGGCGCCGAAGACGGCGAACGACGCCAGCAGCGCGGTGGTGTCGTCCCCGGTGGGGAAGAACAGGATCGGGAACACGAGCACGGCCGCGGTGGCGTACGCGTAGAAGTCGTAGAACTCGATGGTGGTGCCGACGAGGCTGGCGAGGATGACGCGGCCGCGCGAGTTCGCGGGCGCGGCGGGCGTCGCCGGGGCGGTCGGGTTCGGGTCGGTGGAGGAGGTTGCGGTCATGGCAGGGCGGGACTCCGGTGCGTACGTGGGCCGGGGCGGGGCGCCGGGATGGGGCGCGACCCGCCGGGTGGGGGTGGAACCGCTGCTTGTGGCAACCTGCTCACCCTACGCGCGGGCCGCGGCGCGGGCGAGCCGGGCGCGACGAGCGGATCGTGGTGTGCGACGAACGGCGACATCGGCGATTTCAACGCGCGACGAATGTCACGTAAGGTAAGCCTTACCTGATCTTGCCGGAGCCTTCCCGGCACCCCTCCACGAACGGCCACACGTGCGCACGACCCTGACCCGGACCGAGCCCCACGCGCTCGACCTGCTCGGCGGCGACCCCAGCGCACCCGCACTCGTCACGCCCGCGGCATCCGTCGACTACGCCGAACTCGCCGACCGCGTCGCCGCCCGCCGCGCGGAACTCGGCACCGGCCGCCGCCTCGTGTTCCTGGCCGGCTCGAACACCGTCGAGACCGTCGTGACCTACCTCGCCGCGCTCGCGGGCGGTCACCCGCTGCTCTTCACGCAACCGGACGCCGCGGGGGGATCGGCGCTCGAGGACGTCGTCGCGCGGTACGCACCCGATGTCGTCGTGCGGGTCGGCGCGGACGACGAGGTCGAGCTCGACCGGCTCCGCGACGAGAGCCGGCACGTGTTCCACCGCGACCTCGCGCTGCTCGCGAGTACGTCGGGGTCGACCGGGTCGCCGAAGCTCGTGCGCCTCTCGCAGCGCAACGTGCTCGCCAACGCCCGATCGATCGCCGACTACCTGCGGCTGACGCCGGAGGACCGTGCGGCGACGACGCTGCCGCTGCACTACTGCTACGGCCTCTCGGTCGTGAACAGCCACCTCGTCGCCGGCGGCAGCCTGCTGCTCACCGACCGCTCGGTCGTCGAACCGGCGTTCTGGGCCGAGTTCGAC
Organism: Agromyces sp. C10; assembly: GCF_023217995.1. Classification (NCBI taxonomy): domain Bacteria; kingdom Bacillati; phylum Actinomycetota; class Actinomycetes; order Micrococcales; family Microbacteriaceae; genus Agromyces; species Agromyces sp. C10. The sequence goes on from NZ_JALPSX010000003.1 coordinate 47,624, forward strand.
GCGCACGAGGCCACCTCGATCGCGGGGGTGCCGTACACCTACGAGCTGCTCGAGACGACCGACTTCTCGCGGCGACCGCACCCGTCGCTCCGGTACGTCACCCAGGCCGGCGGGCGCATGGATCCCGAGCGCGTGCGCGGGCTCGCCCGGCTCGGCCGGGAGCGCGGGTTCGAGGTCGTCGTGATGTACGGCCAGACCGAGGCGACGGCGCGCATGGCGTACCTGCCGGCCGAGCTCGCCGAGACCGCGGCCGGCGCGATCGGCGTGCCCATCCCCGGCGGATCGTTCCGCATCGACCAAGGCGCCGGCGGCGCACCCGGCGAGGGCGAACTCGTCTACACCGGGCCGAACGTGATGATGGGTTACGCCGAGACGGCCGCCGACCTCGGGCGCGGACCCGAAGTCGACGAGCTGCGGACGGGCGACCTCGCGCGCCGCCGCGACGACGGGCTCTACGAGATCACCGGCCGCCTCAGCAGGTTCGTGAAGGCGTTCGGACTGCGGCTGGACCTCGACCTCATCGAGCGACGCCTCGCCGAGGCCGGCGTCGAGGCGCGCGTGGTGGGCGTCGACGAGCACCTCGCCGTGTTCGTCCGCGAGGAGCGATCGGTGGCGCGGGCCCGCGACGCGGCCGCGCGGATCACCGGCCTGCCCGCGCACGGCTTCGACGTGCACGCCATCGCCGAGTTCCCGCGCACGCCGAACGGCAAGCCGGACCACGCCGCGCTCCGGGCGCATGCGAGCCTGCTCCGAGCGACGGATGCCGCGGATGCCGCCGCCGTGCCCGCCGGCGCGACCACCGCCGAGGAGCTGCGCGACCTCTACGCCGAGCTGCTCGGCCGGCCCGACGCCACGCCGGACGACAGCTTCACCAGCCTCGACGGCGACTCGCTCAACTACGTCGAGCTCGCCCTGCGACTCGAGTCGCGCCTCGGGGCGCTGCCGACGGACTGGCCGAGTCGGAGCATCGCCGAACTCGCCGGCGCCCCGGCGCCCGCCGACATCGGGGCCGACGCCGCAAGCACCCCCTCGCCGTCCGTCGCAACGGTCGACGCCGGGGCGCCGACCGCCGCGGGGCGCGCGGCGACGCGACCGGCACGACGGAGTCCAGGCCGCGTCGACCGTCCGGGGCCGGCACGCCGCCGCATCGCCCACGTCGAGACCTCCGTGGTCCTGCGCGCCGTCGCGATCGTGCTCATCGTCGCGACGCACGCCGACGTCATCCAGCTCCAGGGCGGCGCCCACCTGCTGCTCGCCGTCGCCGGCTTCAACCTCGCCCGCTTCCGGCTCACGCCCGGGCGGCTCGGCGGCGAAGCGGGCGCGGCCGGCACCCGGGCGGCCCGGATGCGGCGCGTGGGCGGCCTCCTCCGGAGCGCCCGATCGATCGCCGTGCCGGCCGTGCTCTGGCTCGGCGGGGTCGCGCTCATCGCCGGCACGTACGACCCGGCGACGGTGCTCCTGTCGAACTGGCTCGCCGGAGCCGACGGCGGGTGGAGCGACCAGTGGCACCTCTGGTTCCTCGAGGCGCTCGTCTGGGCCATCCTCGCCGTCGCGGCGATCATGGCCGTGCCGCGGCTGGACGCGCTCGAGCGTCGGCGCCCGGTCGCCTTCGCCGCGGTCGTCCTCACGGCCGCGCTCGCGCTCCGGTACGCGGCATCCGGGGGTCTCACCACGCCGTCGCCGGTGCACTACGCGCTGCCCGGGGTGGCCTGGCTCATCGCGCTCGGCTGGTTCATCGCGCGAGCGACGACCACGCGACGTCGGGTCGCCGCGAGCGTCATCGCACTCGTGACCGTGCCCGGCTTCTTCGGCGATCCGGTTCGGGAGGCCGTCGTGCTCGTGGGTCTCGGGCTGCTCGTCTGGGTCACGAGCCTGCCGGTCCCGGTCCGCCTCGCCGCGGGCCTCGGCACCGTGGCATCCGCCTCGATGTTCGTCTACCTGACCCACTGGCAGGTGTATCCGCCGATCGAGGAGGTGTCGCCGCCGCTCGCGATCGTCGCGTCGTTCGCCGTCGGCATCGCCGCCTGGTGGGCCTGGAACCGGACGAGCGGATGGCTCGCCTCGGTTCGGGTGGGACCTTCGGCACATCGGCAGCGCTCCACCCGGGATTGAATCGTGATCGCGCGCACGCGCGACATCCGGGGGCAGGGGGAACCATGGCCGAATTGGACTACGGGCCGGTCGACATCTACGTCGTGAGCTTCGAGGGGGATCGGCCGGACGACGCGACGCTGTCGGCGCTCGGCGAGCTGATGCTGGGCGACGAGATCCGGTTGCTCGACCTGCTCATCGTCGCGCGCGGCGATGACGGCACGGTCACCGTCCGCGAGTACGAGGAGTTCCGCGACGACTTCGGGTTCACGATCGTCGAGCTCGAGGCCTCCGGCGTGATCGGCGACGAGGACATCGACGAACTCGCCGAGGCGATCCCGCCCGGCACGGCGGGTGCCGTCATGGCGATCGAACTGCTGTGGGCGAAGCGGCTCGCCTCCGCCTTCGCCGCATCCGGCGGCGAGGTGCTCCAGGTGGAGCGCATCCCTGCGACCGTCGTCAACGAGGTGTTCGCCGCAGCGGCGAACGTGGAATAGGGGAGGACCGTCATGCCACTCGGCAGGGGAGGCCGACCGGGACTGATCGGCATGGCCGCGCGGACGGCCGTGGTCGCAGGCACGGCGACCGCGGTGAGCGGCAACGTCGCCCGTCGGCAGCAGCAGCGCTACGCGAACCAGCAGGCCGAGCAGCAGGCGGCGGCGCAGCAGCAGTGGGAGGCCGAGCAGTACCAGGCCCAGCAGGCGGCGGCCGCGCCGCAGTACGCGCCACCGCCTCCGCCGGCGGCTGCGCCCGCGGCGGCGGCGCCGGCGCAGGGCGGCGTCGACGTGGTGGCCGAGCTGCAGAAGCTCGCCGCGCTGAAGCAGCAGGGGATCCTGGACGACGCCGAGTTCGCGGCGGCGAAGGCGAAGCTGCTCGCGTGACGACCTGACCGGCCGGCGCCGCTCGTCGCCGTCGGCTGATCAGGCGCGCAGCGCCTGCAGCGCCTTCGCGGTCACGATCGCGGCCTCCGCGGCCTCGCGGCCCTTGTCCTCCTTGGACCCGGGCAGGCCGGCGCGGTCGAGGCCCTGCTGCTCGTCGTCGAGCGTCAGCACGCCGAAGCCGACGGGCTTGCCCGTGTCGAGGGCGACGCGCGTGAGCCCGTCGGTCGCGGCCGACGACACGTACTCGAAGTGCGGCGTGCCGCCCCGGATGATCACGCCGAGCGCCACGACCGCATCGGCGCCCGCCTCGAGGGCCGCCTTCGACACGACGGGCAGCTCGAAGCTGCCGGGGACCCGGACGAGCTCGAACTCGGCGCCGGCGCGCTCGAGGGTGCCCGTCGCGCCCGCGATGAGCCCGTCGGTGATCTCGTCGTGCCAGCTGCCCGCCACGACGACGACCCTCAGGCCGCGGCCGTCGACGTCGAGTTCGGGGGATCCGGCTCCGCTCATGATGCGTGTCCTCTCAGCAGTGCGTCCGCGGCCGCCTCGGTGAGCTGGCCGTCGTCGATCGAGTGTCCCATGCGGGTGCGCTTGGTCTCGAGGTAGCCCGCGTTGACCGCTCCGACACCCACGACGAGCGGCAGGCGGTCGGCGACGCGGATGCCGTGGGCCTCGAGCTGGCGGACCTTCTCCGGGTTGTTCGTGAGCAGCCGCACCTGCTCGACCCCGAGGTCGTCGAGGATCGCGCTCGCGGCGCTGAAGTCGCGCGCGTCGATCGGGAGCCCGAGGGCGAGGTTGGCGTCCAGGGTGTCGAGTCCGCCCTCCTGCAGCCGGTAGGCGCGGAGCTTGTTGATGAGCCCGATGCCGCGGCCCTCGTGACCGCGCAGGTAGACGACGACGCCGCCGTGCTCGGCGATCGTGGCGAGGGCGGTGTCCAGTTGCGGGCCGCACTCGCACTTGAGCGAGCCGATCGCCTCGCCCGTCAGGCACTCCGAGTGCACGCGGGCGATGGCCCCCGCAGGGTCGGCGGTGGGGTCGCCCGCGATGATCGCCAGGTGGTCCGCTCCCGTGCTGCGGTCGCGGTAGGCGCGGACCCGGAAGGTGCCGTGCACGGTCGGCAGGTTCGTCTCGACCTCGAACTGCACTCGCGGCGACTCCGCGATCGGCTCGGGCGCCTCGCCGGCGGCGAGGTCCTGCCCCTCGTGGTGCTCGCGGAGCCAGGCGATGAGCGCCTCCACCGTCGTGACGGGCAGACCCTCCTGCTCGGCGAACGCGATCAGCCGCGGCAGGCGCATCATCTCGCCGTCGTCGTCGACGAGCTCGCCGATCACGCCCACGGGGGACAGGCCTGCGAGGCGCATGAGGTCCACCGCGGCCTCGGTGTGGCCCGCGCGCTCGCGGACCCCGCCGTCGACCGCGCGGAGCGGCAGGATGTGCCCCGGCCGGATGAGCCGTTCGGGCGTGGCGTCCGGGTCGGCGAGGATCCGCAGCGTGTGCGCCCGGTCGGACGCCGAGATGCCCGTCGAGATGCGGTCGGCCGCGTCGACGGAGACCGTGTAGGCGGTGCCGCGCACGTCCTCGTTGCGCTCGACCATCAGCGGCAGGCCGAGGCGGTCGGCGAACGCGTTCGGCATGGGCGCGCACAGGTAGCCGCTCGTGTGGCGCACCATCCAGGCGATCCACTCCTGCGTCGCGAACTCCGCGGCCATGATCGCGTCGCCCTCGTTCTCGCGGCCCTCGTCGTCGGCCACGATCACGGGCTTGCCGGCGCGCAGGGCCTCGAGGACCTCGGGCATCGTCGCGAGGCTCATCGGACGCCTCCGATCGACGGCTCGGCGAGCGAGGACGGCAACGCCCGGTGCGCATCGAGCCGCAGCATCCGCTGCACGTGGCGTGCGAGCACGTCGGTCTCGAGGTTCACCCGGTCGCCCGCCTCGAGTCGGCCGAGCGTGGTCGCCGCGAGCGTCTCGGGGATGAGGGACACCTCGAACCAGGAGCCGTCGGGCTCGTCGCCGAGCGCGCTGACGGTCAGGGAGACGCCGTCGACCGCGATGGATCCCTTGTCGACGACGAGTGCGGCGAGCGCGTCGGGCAGCGAGAAGCGGATGACGCGCCACTCGTCGCCCGGACGCACCTCGAGCACCTCGGCGGTGCCGTCGACGTGCCCCTGCACGATGTGGCCGCCGAGCCGGTCGCCGACGAGCGCGGCCCGCTCGAGGTTCACCGGTCGCCCCTCGGCGACGTCGTCGAGCGTCGACATGCGGAGCGTCTGGGCCATGACGTCGGCCGTGAACGACTCCGCGTCGGCGTCGACCACGGTGAGGCACACGCCCGACACCGCGATGGAGTCGCCGTGGCGGACGCCCTCGACGACCTTGGGGCCGCGGACCGTGAGTCGCACGACGTCGGCGTGCGGTTCGACGCGCGCGACGCTGCCGAGTTCCTCGATGATTCCGGTGAACATGCTCAGGCCTTCTCTCGGGTGGATGGGTCGGGGTGCGCCGCCGTGCGCGGCCGGGCGACGACGAGCAGGTCGTCGCCGAGGCGCACGAGGTCGGCGAAGTCGTAGCGGAGGGCGTCGGCGATGGTGGTCACGCCGACGTCGGCGACGGCGGTCCTGGGGCCGCCGATCACCGCTGGGGCGAGGTATACGAGCAGCTCGTCGGCGAGTCCGGCCGCGAGGAACGCGCTCGCGAGGGTGGGTCCGCCCTCGATGAAGAGCGAACGGATGCCGCGCCGCTGGAGCTCCGCGAGGTCGGCGACGAGGTCGTCGCCCGTGAACCGCAGCAGGTCGTGCGGATGCCGCTCGAGGGCCGCCCCGGCGGGGACCTCGCGTCGACCGAAGACGACCGGGACGGGCTGGGCGTCGAGCAGCGAGCCGTCGGCGTCGCGGGCGGTGAGCGACGGGTCGTCGGCGAGGACGGTGCCCGTGCCGACCGCGATGGCGTCAGCGGCGGTGCGGCGCCGGTGGACGTCGGCCCGGGCCTCCGGTCCGGTGATCCAGCGGCTCGATCCGTCGGGCGCGGCCACGCGGCCGTCGAGGCTCGACGCCCACTTCACGGTGATGCGGGGTCGGCGGTGCCGGGCGGCGAAGAGCCAGTCGTCGAGGAACGCCTCGACCTCGTCGGCGAGCAGGCCGGCCTCGGTCTCGATGCCCGCGTCGCGGAGCGTGCGGGCGCCTCCGGCCGAGTGGTCGCCGGGGTCGTCGACGGCGTAGACGACGCGCGCGACGCCCGCCGCGATGAGCGCCTGGGCGCACGGGCCGGTGCGGCCGGTGTGGTTGCAGGGTTCGAGCGTCACGACCGCGGTCGTCCCGCGGGCGCCGTCCGGGCCGAGCCGTTCGAGCGCGTCGACCTCCGCGTGCGGGGTGCCGGCGCCGCGGTGCCACCCCTCGGCGAGGGGACGGCCGTCGGGGGAGAGGATGACGCAGCCGACGCGGGGGTTCACCCCTCGGGCCGGGCCGCGCTCGGCGAGTTCGAGCGCCCGGCGCATCGCCGCGGCATCCGTCGCCGCTCGCGTGGCCGTGGACATCGGGTGCCTGCCTTCCAGGCTCCGGGGGTCCCGACGACGCGGGAAACGCCGGCGACGCGCTGCGTCGCCGACCCGTGCCGCCTCCCATCCGGACTTTCACCGTCGGTACCGGAGTTCCACCGGTTCAACCGTTCGCGCGCGGCCGGACGGCCACGCGCTCCCGGCTCGCGGACTATCACCGCCGGTTCGGACTTGCACCGACCCCGGAGCACGTTTCGATTCGATTCTAGGTCAACGCCGGAGGGCGCCCGGTATTCCCGGGCTCGCACGCCCCGCGCGCGACGGTCAGCGGCAGGCCGCCGCCGCGGCGATCTGCGCGTCGCTCGGCCGTCCGTACGCCTCGATCCCCGATCCGGGCACGTCGTAGCCCATGCCGATCGCCCAGGCCGTGGCCCACGCCTCGTGGTCGCCGGAGAACTCGGGCCCCGCGAAGATCGCATGGCAGGCCTCGCGCAGCACCTGCGTGTGGCCGACCTCGTGCACGACCACCGCCTTGGCGTTCTCGTCCCACGACCAGGCGTCCTCGATGCTCTCGCTGAGCGAGACGAGGCCCCAGCCGTCGCCGTCGTCGAAGAACTCGGCGGTGCCCGAGTACCAGCCGTCGCTCGAGTAGCCGCCGACGACGTAGTCCCAGGCGAAGTCGATCTCGACCCCGAACGAGATCGACCGCGCGAAGGCCTCGATCTCGGCGCGCACCGGGAACGACCGGCGCCGCTCCTCCTCGGCCTGGTGCGAGGAGCGGACGGCGGCGACGCTCGTGGCGAGGTCGGTGAGCCGCACGGTCGTGCCCGAGCCGCCCGACGCGTCGTCGAGGGCGGCCTGCAGGGCGGCGCGCGTGCGGTAGGTGGCCGATGGGCTCGCGGCGAGGATGGACGCCGCCGCCTCCTCGGCGCCCGTCATCAACGCGTCCGCGGCATCCGACACCGTTCGGACGGCGCCCGCGACGCGCTCGGTCGACGCCTCGATGCGCTCGGACGCCGCGACGCGCTCGGGGATGAGCTCGACGAGTTCCCACAGGTCGCCGTACCGGTCCCACGCGGGCGCGAGTTCGGACGGCGCCGTGAGCGAGGCGATCGTGGCCGCCCCCGCCGGACGGTCGGCGACGACCTCGGCCGCCTCGGCGACCGCGGTCTGGAGCGCCGTCCGATGCTCCTCGCTCACGAGGTCGCCGGCCGCCACCTCGAGGAGGCGCTCCGCGCGGGCCAGCACGGCCTCGCCGTGGTCGACGGCGGCGCCGTGGTCGACGGTGGCCTCGTCGTACCGCCCGTCGGCGGCCGACCACTGCGGCCAGACCTGGGCGTGGGCGAGGGACGAGCCCACCTGGTGCCCGGCGAGGGCGACCGCGATGACCGCGGCGACGGCGGCGGCGGCTCGGATGCCGGCGGAGCGACGCCCTCGGGCGGGGGTGGCGTCGGACGGGTGCATGGGGTCCTCTCGTGCGCGGCCGTCCGGGGCCGCGAGCCTCACGCTACCGGTCGGAATCCCGCTCGTGGATCACGATTGCGTCGCGTCGCCGGATGTCGTCGGCGCGGTCTCGATGAGCCCGCGCGCGGTGCCCTCGTCGACGATGAGGTCGGTCACCAGTCCGGCGGCCAACGCGCCCCTCAGGCTCGGCAGCTTCGCGGCACCCGCCACCACGCAGATGCGACGCGGCGCACGGCGCAGCACCGCGAAGTCGGGCCCGGTCGCGCGCGCGTTGAGGGCGATGCCGTCGGTCGAGCCGTCGGCCCGGTAGAAGACGGTGGCGACATCGCCGACCACGCCGTCGCGGCTGAGCGCCTCGTAGTCGGTGCGCTCGAGGTAGCCGCCCTGGTAGACGTGGCTCGGCACCTCGGCGAAGGGGGAGCCGACGCCGAAGATCGCGACGTCCATCGCGGCCTGCAGGTCGAGCAGGCGCCGGGTGCTGCGCTCGCGCCAGAAGGCCTCCTTGGTCGCCGGGTCGTCGAAGAACGCCGGCACCGGGAACTGCTGGACCCGCGCGCCGAACGCGTCGCCGAATCGCCGCAGCAGCTCGGAGGCGTAGAGGATGCCGGTGGTGCGGAGGTTGCCCGCGCCGTTGAGCTGGACGACCTCCGAGTTGTGGGTCGCCTTCGGCGCGAGGTGCCGGCTCATGGCGCTCATCGTCGAGCCCCAGGCGATGCCGATGGTCTGGTTCGAGTCGATGAACCGGTTGAGAATCCGTGCAGCCGTGAGGGCCACGCGCTCGAGGCGGTCGACGTCGCTCGCATGGTCGGGCACGGGCACGACGTGCGCGGACACCTCATGGCGCTCGAGGATCTCCTGCTCCAGCCGGCTCGGCAGGTCGAGGGGCGAGTGGATCGAGATCTCGACGAGTCCCGTCGCGCGGGCGTGGCTGAGCAGGCGCGACACCGAGGATCTCGAGGTGTGCAGCTCCTTCGCGATGGCGTCCATCGTGAGGTCCTGCAGGTAGTAGAGGTGGGCGGCGCGCAGCGCGTCGCGGGTCTTGCCGTCGGGCAGCGCGCCGTCGAGCGCGGGCCCCGTGGCATCCGTCACCGTCATCCCGGACTCCCTTGCACGTTTGTTCATTCCGGTTGCAAGCATGTGCGCGTGTGCACACGATGTATTCATCCACAGCCGGGCACCCACCGCAACCCGGCGTGACCAGCTCGAAAGGACAGCGATGTCGCCCACCACGTCGCCGACGACGCCCCGCTCCACGCCCGCCCCCCGCCCGCGCGCCGAGATCGCCGAGCTCCGCGCCCGACCGACCGCCGAGGTCGTCATCATCGGCGGCGGCATCAACGGCATCGCCACGTTCCGCGACCTCGCACTGCAGGGCGTCGACGTCGTGCTCGTCGAGCGCGACGACTTCGTCTCGGGCGCATCGGCCGCCTCGAGCCACATGATCCACGGCGGCATCCGCTACCTCGAGAACGGCGAGTTCCGGCTCGTGCAGGAGTCGGTGCAGGAGCGCAACGGCCTGCTCCGGATCGCCCCGCACTACGTGAAGCCGCTTCGCACGACCGTGCCGATCTTCTCGACCTTCTCCGGCATCCTCTCGGCGCCCCTGCGGTTCCTCACCCACCGGCAGGGCGCGCCCACCGAGCGCGGGGCGGCCCTCATCAAGGCCGGCCTCACGATCTACGACGCGTTCTCGCGCGACGGCGGCAGCGTGCCGCGTCACCGGTTCCTCGGCCGGAAGCGGTCGCTCGCGGAGCTGCCCGCCCTGAACCCCGCGTTGAAGTACACCGCGACCTACTACGACGCCAGCATGCACGACCCGGAGCGGCTTGCCCTCGACGTGCTGCACGACGGCCTCGCCGCCGGTCCGCACGCACGTGCGGCGAATCACCTCGAGGCCGTCGGCTTCGGCCCGGCCGGAGTGCGCGTGCGCGACGGCGTCACGGGCGACGAGTTCGACCTCGCCGCCGACGTGGTGGTCAACACGTCCGGTCCCTGGACCGACCTCACGAACGCGCAGCTCGGCCGCGAGACCCGCTTCATGGGCGGCACCAAGGGGTCGCACATCGTGCTCGACCACCCCGAGCTGCTCGAGGCCACGGGCGGTCGCGAGATCTTCTTCGAGCACGAGGACGGCCGCATCGTCCTCATCTACCCGCTGAAGGGCCGCGTGATGGTCGGCACGACCGACCTCGAGCACGACATGCGCGAGCCCGCGGTCTGCACCGAGGAGGAGGTCGACTACTTCTTCGACCTCGTCGCGCACGTTTTCCCAGGCATCCGCGTCGACCGGTCGCAGATCGTCTACCGCTTCTCGGGCGTCCGTCCGCTGCCGCGCCACGACGACACGAACCCCGGCTTCGTCAGCCGCGACTACCGCATCGAGCGAGCGGATGTCGCGGAGCGACCGGGCACGACCCTGCTGAGCCTCGTCGGCGGCAAGTGGACCACCTTCCGCGCGCTCGCCGAGCACCTCGCGGACGAGGTGCTCGGGCTCATCGGCCGCACCCGGGCGCGGTCCACCCGGGGCCTCCCGGTCGGCGGCGGTGCCGGGTACCCCACGACGGATGACGCGCGGCTGGTCTGGGTCGCCGGGCACGGCGACGGCGTCGGACGGGAGCGCGCCGAGCAGCTGCTCGAGCGTTACGGCACGCGCGCCGCCGCGCTCATCGCCGCGGTCGAGGACGGTCCCGAGACGCCGCTCGTCGGACACGACGGGTACAGCCGCGAGGAGATCGCCTGGATCACGCGCCATGAGCGCGTCGTGCACCTGGCCGACGTGGTGTTCCGCCGGACGAGCCTCGCCTTCACCGGCGCCCTGACGCCGGCCCTCCTCGACGAACTGGCCGACGTCGTCGGCCGGGAGCTCGGCTGGGACGAGGGGACGCAGCGGGCCGAGGTCGAGGGCACGCGGCGCGTGCTCGCCGAACGGCACGGCGTGCACCTCGCCGAGCCGTCGCTGGTCGAGTAGCGCGCCGGAGGCGCAGGTCTCGAACTTGCACAGACGTGCACGTCGGACCGCCCGTTCCGGGCGGCTCCGGCGGGTACGTTTCATCGGGGCCGAGCGGCCCCGCCCCCGGAACCGGCCACCGACGGCGGTGGTCCGGATGAACGAAAGAAGGTCAACGTGGACAATCTCGGTGTCGTGTTCCTCTCGGAACTCATCGGCACGGCCATGCTGCTGCTCCTCGGCTGCGGCGTGGTCGCCAACGTCGCCCTGGCGAAGACGAAGGGCTTCGCCGGCGGCTTCCTCATGGTCAACTTCGGCTGGGGACTCGCGGTCTTCGCGGGTGTCGTCGTCGCCTACGCCTCGGGTGCGCACCTCAACCCGGCGGTGACGCTCGGCCTCGTCGCGAACGGTGCCAGCGAGTTCGGACAGGGCGTCCCCGTGGACGTGCTCTCGGTCGTCACCTACATCGGCGCGCAGCTCATCGGTGCCTTCCTCGGCGCGACCGGCGCCTGGCTGGCCTACAAGCAGCACTTCGACGATGAGCCGGAGCCCGCCACCAAGCTCGGCGTGTTCTCCACCGGTCCGGCGATCCGCTCGTACGGCTGGAACCTCGTGACCGAGATCATCGGCACGTTCGTGCTCGTGTTCGTCGTGATCGGGTTCGGCCGCAACGGCGACGCCTCCGGTCTCGCGGCCCTCGGCGCCCTGCCCGTCGCACTGCTGGTCGTCGGCATCGGCGCCTCGCTCGGTGGTCCGACCGGGTACGCGATCAACCCGGCTCGCGACCTCGGCCCGCGCATCGCCCACGCGGTGCTGCCCATCAAGGGCAAGGGCGGCTCGGACTGGGCCTACTCGTGGGTGCCCGTCGTGGGCCCCATCATCGGCGGGGTCCTCGCGGGTCTCGCCGCGATCCCGCTGCTCCCGCTGCTCGGCTGACCCCGCGGCATCCGCTCACCCCCTCACCCAACCCCCTGAACACGATGGAGTCCTCAGATGGCTGACCACATCCTCGCGATCGACCAGGGCACGACCTCGTCGCGCGCGATCATCTTCGACAAGTCCGGTTCGATCGTCTCGACCGGCCAGCTCGAGCACGAGCAGATCTTCCCCAAGGCCGGCTGGGTCGAGCACGACCCGATGGAGATCTGGCGGAACACCCGCGAGGTCGTCGGGCAGGCGCTCGGCAAGGCCGACCTGACCCGCCACGACATCGCCGCGGTGGGCATCACCAACCAGCGCGAGACCGCCGTCGTCTGGGATCGCACCACCGGCGAGCCGGTCTACAACGCGATCGTCTGGCAGGACACGCGCACCCAGCCGATCGTCGACCGCCTCGCCGCGGACGGCGGCGTCGAGCGCTTCAAGGCCAAGGTCGGCCTGCCGCTCGCGACCTACTTCTCGGGCACGAAGATCGTGTGGATCCTCGAGAACGTCGAGGGCGCGCGCGAGAAGGCCGAGTCCGGCGACCTGCTGTTCGGCACGACCGACACGTGGGTGCTGTGGAACCTCACCGGCGGGGTCGACGGCGGTGTGCACGCGACGGATGTCACCAACGCGAGCCGCACGCTGTTCATGGACCTCGAGACCCTGCAGTGGGACGACGAGATCCTCGGCATCTTCGGCGTGCCGCGCTCGATGATGCCCGAGATCCGCTCCTCCTCGGAGGTGTACGGCACGGTCGAGGAGTCGAGCCTGCTGCGCGAGACGCCCATCGCCGGCATCCTCGGCGACCAGCAGGCCGCGACGTTCGGCCAGGCCGCGTTCGCCGCGGGCGAGGCCAAGAACACCTACGGCACCGGCAACTTCCTCATCTTCAACACGGGCGAGGAGATCGTCCACTCGAAGAACGGGCTGCTGACGACGGTCGGGTACAAGCTCGGCGACCAGCCCGTGCACTACGCACTCGAGGGGTCGATCGCCGTCACCGGATCGCTCGTGCAGTGGCTGCGCGACAACCTCGGCCTCATCTCGTCGGCCGCCGAGGTCGAGGAGCTCGCGAAGTCCGTCGAGGACAACGGCGGGGCGTACTTCGTGCCCGCCTTCTCGGGCCTGTTCGCGCCGTACTGGCGTCCGGACGCGCGCGGCGCACTCGTCGGCCTCACGCGCTACGTGAACAAGGGCCACATCGCGCGCGCCGCGCTCGAGGCCATCGCCTTCCAGACGCGCGACGTGGTGGAGGCCGTGAACGCCGACGCCGGCATCGACCTCACCGAACTCCGCGTCGACGGCGGCGCGACGGCCAACGACACGCTGCTGCAGTTCCAGGCCGACATCCTCGGTGTGCCGGTCGTGCGCCCGGTCGTCGCGGAGACCACGGCGCTCGGCGCCGCGTACGCCGCCGGGCTCGCGGTCGGGTTCTGGTCGGACCTCGACGACCTCGCCAAGAACTGGCAGGAGGACCGCCGCTGGACGCCGTCGATGGACGCCGACGAGCAGGGCCGCCTGGTCCGCAACTGGAAGAAGGCCGTCACGAAGACCCTCGACTGGGTCGACGACGACGTCCGCTAGTCGCCGCCGAGCCGAGCGGCGAGGAGCGCGGGCAGCTCGGCGAGCGTGCGGATCTCGAGCACGCCCGCCGCAGCGGCATGCGTCGCCTCGTCACCGGCGGGGCGCAGGCCGGGCCGGTTGAGCCAGACGCCGACCAGCCCGGCCTCCGCCGCGCCGATCGCATCGGTGCGCAGCCGGTCGCCCACGTAGGCGGCGCCAGACACGGGCGCGTCGGCGGCGAACCGCGCGACCGCCGCTGCGAAGATGCGCCGGTCGGGCTTCGCGACGCCCTCGGCACCGGATGCCACGAGGTGGGCGATGCGTCCCGGATGGCCGACCTCGAGCCCGAGCCGCACGAGCTTGGCGAGCTGGAACTCGAACTCGCCATTCGTGATGATGCCGAACCGCACGCCGGGCAGCACCGTCTCCAGCGCGTCGAGCGCCGGGTGCACGTCGTCGTGGAGCGCCCACGCCTCGCGGTACCGCTCGAAGTACGCGCCGAACCAGGCGCCCGCCGCCTCGTCGTCGACCTGCTCGCCGTGCGCGAGCGCGAAGTCGGTGGCCCGCGCCCGACGCTGCTGCTCGAACGTCAGGTCTCCGGCGAGGTACGCGTGGTAGTGCCGTTCCTCGAGCTCGTGCCACAGCGCCTGCGCCGCCGCGAGGTCGCCAGCGTAGGCCCGCTCCCGCATGTGCAGCGCGATGCCGGCGGCGACCGCCTCGCGATGCGCCATGAGCGTGTCGTCGAGGTCGAACAGGACGACCGGCCCGCCCCCGGCTGTTCCGACCGCACCCGATGCGGAGTCGGCGCTGCTCACCGCCGGCCGAGGAAGCCCACGCGGTCGTACACCCGGGCGAGCGTCTGCTCGGCCCGCTCGGACGCCTTGTCGGCCCCGATCGCGAGCAGCCGGTCGAGCTCGGCCGGGTCCTGCATCAGCTCGAGCGTGCGCTCCCGGATCGGCGCGACGCGCTCGACGACGACCTCGGCGAGGTCCTTCTTGAGGTCGCCGTAGCCGCGACCGTCGTACTCCGCCTCCAGCTCGGGGATCGTGCGCCCGGTGACCGTCGCGTAGATGTCGAGCAGGTTCGCGATGCCGGGCTTCGCCTTCGGGTCGTAGCGGATCTCGCGCTCGGTGTCGGTGACCGCGCTCCTGATGCGCTTGGCGATGACCTTCGGGTCGTCCATCAGGTTGATCAGCCCGTTCGGGCTCGACGCCGACTTGGACATCTTGGCCGTGGGCTCCTGGAGGTCGTAGATGCGAGCCGACTCCTTCGGGATCATCGCCTCGGGGACGACGAACGTGTCGCCGAACCGCGAGTTGAAGCGGCCCGCGAGGTCGCGCGTGAGCTCGAGGTGCTGACGCTGGTCGTCGCCGACGGGCACCAGGTGCGTGCCGTACAGCAGGATGTCGGCGGCCATGAGCACCGGATAGGTGAACAGGCCGACGGTCGTCGCCTCGGCGCCGTACCGCGTCGACTTGTCCTTGAACTGGGTCATGCGGCTCGCCTCGCCGAAGCCCGTGAGGGTGCCCAGCACCCACGCGAGTTCGGTGTGCGCCGGCACGTGCGACTGCACGAAGAGCGTGGAGTGCTCGAGGTCGACGCCGGCCGCGAGGTACTGCGCCGCCGTGCGGCGGGTCGCCTCGCGCAGCGCGTCGGGCTCCTGCGGCACCGTGATCGCGTGCAGGTCGACCACGCAGTAGATCGGGTCGTGGTCGTCCTGCAGGGCGACCCAGTTCACGAGCGCGCCGAGGTAGTTGCCGAGGTGGAGCGAGTCGCCGGACGGCTGCATGCCGGAGAAGACGACGGGACGTGCGGAGTTCATGGATTCAGGAGTCCTCAGGGGTCGGAATGGCGTAGTCGACGACGACGGGGGCGTGGTCGGACCATCGCTGGTCGTAGGCGTCGGCGCGGTCGACCGAGTACGCCTGCACCAGGTCGGCCAGCGCGGGCGTCGCGAGCTGGTAGTCGATCCGCCAGCCGCTGTCGTTGTCGAACGCCTTGCCGCGCCACGACCACCACGTGTACGGGCCGGGCACCTCGCCGGCGACCCGACGGCCCACGTCGACCCAGCCGAGGCCCGCGCCGGCGTTGTAGCGCTCGTCGTCCTCCGAGCCCATGAACCGGTCGAAGTACGCGCGTTCCTCGGGCAGGAAGCCCGCCCGCTTCACGTTGCCCTTCCAGTTCTTGATGTCGAGCGTGCGGTGACCGACGTTGAGGTCGCCCACGACGACCGCGAGCTCGTGTTCGGCGAGCTGCGTCATCCGCTCGCTCATCGCATCGAGGAAGCGGTACTTGTCGACCTGCTTGGGCGAGTCGGCCTCACCCGAGGGGACGTAGCAGCTCACGACCGTGACGATGCGCCCGCCGACCTCGTAGTCGGCCTCGAGCCAGCGGCCGGCGGTGTCGTGGTCGGTCTCGCCGAGCTCCACCCGGTGGATGTGCGCGTCGGCGCGACTCGCGATCGCCACGCCCGCGCGGCCCTTCGCGGTGGCCGGGTCGTGCAGGATGCTCCACTCGTCGCCCAGCAGGGCGGCGAGGTCGTCGGTCGACGCGCGGACCTCCTGCAGGGCGAGGAGGTCGACATCGCGCGCGGCCAGCCAGTCGCCCATGCCTCGGCGGAACGCCGCGCGGACCCCGTTCACGTTGGCGGTGGCGACACGGAGCATCGAGGCGGGGGGCATGCCTTCGATCCTAGGCGAGCCCCCCGACGTCCCGGTTCCGGCGCCGCCCGCGCCGCCGCCGCGCGGCCGCCGCCTCGGCCGCTGCCTGATCGAGTGCCCGTTCCGCGTCGGCGACCGCGAGCTCCGCGTCGGCCAGGTCGGCCTCCGCGCGCGTCAGCCGCCGTCGGCCGCGCAGCCACCCGAACCATCCGGCCTCCTCCATGGCGTCGCGGATCGTGCGGACCTCGCGTCGACGCTCGGCCGCGTCGGCCCGGCGCTCCGCGAGCAGCGCCTCGGCCGCCCGCTGGTCCGGCGTGACCGGGCGCAGGGTGTCGTTCGCGTCGGCCGTCTCGATCGCGATCCAGGCGGCGGCGACGAGGATCACGATGCTCGCGATGCGGAACCACAGCAGCAGGCCGATGAACACCGTGAACGTCGCCAGTAGCGGGTTGTTCGTCGTGGCCGTCACGAGGAAGCCGCCCAGCACGTGCAGGACGCTGAGCGCCGCCGAGCCGAGGAGCGAGCCGATCCACATGCGCCGCCACGGCACGGCCGCTCCCGAGAGGAACCGGAACAGGACGGCGAGGGCCACGGTGTCGATGACGAACACCACGACGAGCGACCCGAACCGCAGGCCGCCCGACATCACCGGCGAGGCCGCTTCGGCCGAGAGGCCCAGCAGGTCGAGGAACGCGTCGAGGAGGGTCGTGGCGACGATCGAGAGCAGGGCAGCCACGACGAGGGCGATGCCGAAGCCGAGCGAGGCGAGGAAGTCGCGCGCCTTGAGCAGGACGTACGGCCGGTCGTCGCGCGGCAGGCCGAACGTGCTCCTCACCGCGAGCCTCGTGTACGTGATCCAGCTGATCGCCGTCCAGATCAGGCCCGCCAGGGCCACGGCGCCCGTCAGGCCGAACAGGCTCGTGCTCGCCTCGGTCACCTCGACGAGGTCGTCGGTCGTGATGAGGCCGGTCGGGCCGATGAGTCCGGGCGCGTAGGTGTTGATCAGCGTGATGAGGGCGTTCAGCGTGCCCGGGCTCGACACGAGCCAGAGCCCGGCGATCGCGAACGCCACGTAGATCGCGGCGAACGTCGCGAACAGCGCCTGGTAGCTCATGCCCGCCGACAGCAGGAACCCGTTGCGCTGCAGGAAGTGCCGCCAGACGCGCACGGGGAAGATCTGCATCGTGCGCCGGGTGAGGTCCGTCACCCGCGCGATCGGCTCGTCGAGGCGCAGCCTGAGCTCGCGCCCGTTCACCGGCTCCGCGCGGGGCGCCACCGCGGCGCCGCTCGCGTCGCCGTCGGGTCGTCCCGCTCCGCGTCGTCCCACGCGATCACCCTAGCCAGTGCTTGGCCCCGGACACGACGACGGGCCCGGCGTCCGCTGACGCCGGGCCCGTGCCGTCGGTGCTGCCCGCTAGGGCTTGCCGCGCATGATCGCCTGCTTGACCTCGGCGATGGCCTTGGTGACCTCGATGCCGCGGGGGCACGCGTCGGTGCAGTTGAAGGTCGTGCGGCAGCGCCACACGCCCTCCTTGTCGTTCAGGATGTCGAGGCGAACCTTCGCCTCGTCGTCGCGCGAGTCGAAGATGAAGCGGTGCGCGTTCACGATCGCCGCGGGGCCGAAGTACTGCCCGTCGGTCCAGAACACCGGGCACGACGAGGTGCAGGCGGCGCAGAGGATGCACTTGGTGGTGTCGTCGAACCGCGCGCGCGAGGCGACGTCCTGGATGCGCTCCTTGCCCGGCTCCGGGGTGGTGCGCGCCTGCAGGAACGGCTGCACCTCGCGGTAGCTCGCGAAGAAGGGCTCCATGTCGACGACGAGGTCCTTCTCGAGCGGCAGGCCCTTGATCGCCTCGACGTAGATCGGCTTCGAGATGTCGAGGTCCTTGATCAGCGTCTTGCAGGCGAGGCGGTTGCGGCCGTTGATGCGCATGGCGTCCGAGCCGCAGATGCCGTGCGCGCACGACCGGCGGAAGGTCAGCGAGCCGTCCTGCTCCCACTTGATCTTGTGCAGCGCGTCGAGCACCCGGTCGGTCGCGTACATCTCGACGTCGAAGTCCTGCCAGCGCGGCTCCGAGTCGACCTCGGGGTCGTAGCGGCGGATCAGGAACGTGACGGTGAAGGACTGGATCGCGGCATCCGCCGACCCGGCCGACGTGTTCTCGAGCGTGGCGGTCGTCACGTCAGTACTTCCTCTCCATGGGCTGGTATCGGGTGATCGTCACCGGCTTCCAGTCGAGCCGGATGTGGTCGGAGGCGATCGACGAGTGGGGGTCGCCCGACAGGTAGGCCATCGTGTGCTGCATGAACCGCTCGTCGTCGCGGTCGGGGAAGTCGTCGCGCATGTGGCCGCCGCGGCTCTCCTCGCGGTTCGCGGCGGACTCGACGACGACCTCGGCAAGGTCGAGCAGGAAGCCGAGCTCGACGGCCTCGAGCAGGTCGGTGTTGAACCGCTTCCCCTTGTCTTGCACGGCGATGTTGCGGTAGCGCTCGCGCAGGCCGGCGATGACGGATGCCACGTGCGCGAGGGACTCCGCGGTGCGGAACACCTGCGCGCCCTTGTCCATCTCGTCCTGGAGCTCCTTGCGGATCGCGGCGATGCGCTCGGTGCCGTTCGAGTCGCGGAGCATCTCGAGCATGCGGCGCACGTCGCCGGCCGGGTCGGCCGGGAGCGGCGTGAAGTCGACGCCGGAGTTGACGTACTCGACCGCGTTCCGACCGGCGCGCTTGCCGAAGACGTTGATGTCGAGCAGCGAGTTCGTGCCGAGGCGGTTCGAGCCGTGCACGGAGACGCAGGCGCACTCGCCGGCCGCGTAGAGGCCCGGCACGACGGTGGTGTTGTCGCGGAGCACCTCGGCGTCGACGTTGGTCGGGATGCCGCCCATGGCGTAGTGCGCGGTCGGCATCACGGGCACCGGCTCGTAGACCGGGTCGACGCCGAGGTAGGTGCGGGCGAACTCGGTGATGTCGGGCAGCTTGGTCTCGAGGACCTCGGCGCCGAGGTGCGTGCAGTCGAGCAGCACGTAGTCCTTGTTCGGACCGGCGCCGCGGCCCTCCGCGACCTCCTGCACCATGCATCGGGCGACGATGTCGCGCGGCGCGAGGTCCTTGATCGTCGGGGCGTAGCGCTCCATGAACCGCTCGCCGGACGCGTTGCGGAGGATCGCGCCCTCGCCGCGCGCGCCCTCGGTGAGGAGGATGCCGAGGCCGGCGAGCCCGGTCGGGTGGAACTGGAAGAACTCCATGTCCTCCAGCGGCAGGCCCTTGCGCCAGATGATGCCGACGCCGTCGCCCGTGAGCGTGTGGGCGTTCGACGTCGTCTTGTAGATCTTGCCGAAGCCGCCGGTCGCGAAGATCACGGCCTTGGCCTGGAAGACGTGCAGCTCGCCGGTCGCCAGCTCGTAGGCGACGACGCCGGACGGCTGGGGGACGCCGTCGACCTCGGTCATGACCAGGTCGAGCGCGTAGAACTCGTTGTAGAACTCGATGCCGAGCTTGACGCAGTTCTGGAACAGCGTCTGCAGGATCATGTGGCCCGTGCGGTCGGCCGCGTAGCACGCGCGGCGGACCGGCGCCTTGCCGTGGTCGCGCGTGTGGCCGCCGAACCGCCGCTGGTCGATCTTGCCGTCGGGCGTGCGGTTGAACGGCAGGCCCATGTTCTCGAGGTCGATGACCGCGTCGATCGCCTCGCGCGCCAGGATCTCGGCCGCATCCTGGTCGACGAGGTAGTCACCGCCCTTGACGGTGTCGAACGTGTGCCACTCCCAGCTGTCCTCCTCGACGTTCGCGAGGGCGGCCGCCATGCCGCCCTGCGCCGCGCCCGTGTGCGAGCGGGTCGGGTAGAGCTTCGAGATGACGGCGGTGCGCGCGCCGGGGCCGGCCTCGATCGCGGCGCGCATGCCGGCGCCGCCGGCGCCCACGATGACGATGTCGAACTGGTGGTGGTGCACGCCGTCGACGATCGTCGACTCGGCGCTGGCGTTCTGGGGGTTCACGTGACTCCTATGCGGCGGGGCAGAACGAGGGGAGCAGGTCGGCGGGCGATCCGGCGGGGCACGGGTCGAAGGTGAACACGACCAGCGTGCCGAGCACGAGCAGCACGGCGACGGATGCCACGAGCGCGAGCTTCAGCACCTTCTGCACGGTGCCCGGGTTCGTGTAGTCGTTGATCAGCGTGCGCATGCCGTTGGCGCCGTGGATCAGGGCCAGCCAGAGCATGAGGACGTCCCACCACTGCCAGAACGGCGAGGCCCACTTGCCGGCGACGAAGCCGAAGTCGATCGCCTTCACGCCCTCGCCGACCATGAGGTTGGCGAAGAGGTGGCCGAAGATGAGCACGAGCAGGATCACGCCGGAGGCGCGCATGTAGATCCAGCCCCACTTCTCGACGTTGACGCCGCGGCGAGGCGCCGGCCGTGCGGGGGTGCGCGGGGATTCGATGACGGTCATCTCGGCGCTCCTAGTGGCTGAAGACGTTGATGAGGTGGCGCGGGGTGAACGCGAGCATGGTCAGCACCCACAGGCCGATGACGACGTAGAAGAGGACCTTCTGGTTGCGCGTGGCCCACGACCAGAAGTCGACGAGGATGACGCGGATGCCGTTGTACGCGTGGAAGACGATCGCTCCCACGAGCGCGACCTCGCCGAGGCCCATGATGGGCGTCTGGTAGGCGGCGATCACCGCGTTGTACGCCTCGGGGCTCACGCGGACGAGCGAGGTGTCGAGGATGTGCACGAGGAGGAAGAAGAAGATCGCGACTCCCGTGATCCGGTGCAGCACCCACGACCACATACCCTCGCGGCCGCGGTAGAGCGTGCCGCCCGGCTTCTCAGTCGCCGGCTTCTCGGGTGCGGTCGGGGTCCGTGTCGTCGTTGTTGACATGGACAACCCTCCTGGCGGTGTGCGTCGCCCGACTGTGGGCGTGACGGGACCGATGGCCCGGGTTCGAGTCTAATCCCGTCTCGGGCGTGCTCCGGTCGCCGCCGTGTCCACCCGTCGGCCCGCCGCTATCCTGAGCGGATGCGACAGGCACCCCTCGACCGCTTCTACAGCGTCATCCCCGCGGGCGGGGTCGGCTCCCGGCTCTGGCCGCTCTCGCGCGCCGACGCCCCCAAGTTCCTGCACGACCTGACCGGATCGGGCCAGACGCTGCTGCGCGACACGTGGGAGCGGCTCGCCCCCATCTCCGGCGAGCAGCGCATCATGGTCGTCACCGGGCGCGCGCACCGCGCGGCCGTCGAGGCGCAGTTGCCGGAGCTCGCCGACGAGAACATCGTGCTCGAGAGCGAGCCGCGCGACTCGACCGCCGCGATCGGCCTGGCGGCCGCCATCCTCGAACGACGCGAACCGGGCGTGATCATCGGCTCGTTCGCCGCCGATCACGTGATCTCGGGCTCGAGGCTCTTCCGCGAGGCGGTGACCGCGGCCGTCGCCGTCGCCGACGCCGGCTACATCGCGACGATCGGCATCACGCCGACCGAGCCCGCCGTGGGCTTCGGCTACATCGAGTGCGGGGATCCGCTAAAGGTGGGCGGCCACGAGCACGTCTCGGCGGTGTCGAGCTTCGTCGAGAAGCCCGACCTCGAGACCGCGAAGCGCTACCTCGACGGCGGCCGGCACCTCTGGAACGCCGGCATGTTCATCGCGCGCGCCGACCTGCTCCTCGCCGAGATCGCGCGCACCAAGCCCGAGCTCCACGCCGGCCTCGTCGAACTCGCCGCCGCGTGGGACGATCCGGCGACGCGCGGCCCGGCGGTCGACCGCATCTGGCCGACGCTCGAGAAGATCGCGATCGACTACTCGGTGGCCGAGCCGGCCGCGGCGGCCGGCCGCATGGCGGTCATCCGCGGTCACTTCCAGTGGGACGACGTGGGCGACTTCGCCTCGCTCGCCAAGCTCAACACCGCCGGACGCTCGGGGGAGCTCGCCATCCTCGGGGAGAACGCGCGGGTCCTCGCCGACGCGTCGAGCGGCATCGTCGTGAGCCGCGCCGACCGCGTGATCAGCCTCATCGGCGTGCGCGATATCGTCGTCGTGGACACGCCCGACGCACTCCTCGTCACCACGAGCGAGCACGCGCAGCGGGTGAAGGCGGTCGTCGACGCCCTCCGGCTCGGCGGCTCGAACGACGTGCTCTAGGCGCGGGAAGGCGGTCGGCGGATGCGGATGCGCAGGTCAGTCCGGTTCGGAGTCGCCCTGGTGGCGGCATCCGTCGCCCTCGCGGGCTGCGCGCCGGCGCCGGAAGCCGACGACGACGGCGCGACCGCCGACGGCTGCGTGCGGATGGTGACCAACTCGGGCGGGCTCGAGGACCGGTCGTTCAACCAGTCCAGCTGGGAGGGGCTGCAGCAGGCCGAGGAGGAGTACGGCGTCGAGGCCGAGGCCCTCGTGTCCACGAGCGAGACCGACCTCGCCCCGAACGTCCAGCAGGCCGTCGACTCGGGCTGCGGGCTGATCGTCACCGTCGGCTACGAGCTCGCCGATGCGACGCTCGACCAGGCGGGTCGCAATCCCGACCTCGCCTTCGCGATCGTCGACGAGTCGGTCGAGGCCGACAACGTCAAGCCGGTCGTGTTCGACACCGCGCAGGCGTCCTACCTCGCCGGCTACCTCGCCGCCGGCGTGACGAAGACCGGCGTGGTGGCCACGTTCGGCGGCGGCAACCAGCCGCCCGTGACCCTGTTCATGGACGGCTTCGTCGACGGCGTGGCGCGGTACAACGAGGTGCACGGCACCGACGTGCGGGCGCTCGGCTGGAACAAGGAGAGCCAGGAGGGTTCGTTCACCGGCGACTTCGAGGACATCAACAAGGGCAAGGTGCTCACCGAGGGCTTCATCGACCAGGGCGCGGACGTAATCCTCC
This sequence comes from Agromyces sp. C10, assembly GCF_023217995.1. Lineage (NCBI taxonomy): Bacteria > Bacillati > Actinomycetota > Actinomycetes > Micrococcales > Microbacteriaceae > Agromyces > Agromyces sp. C10. Next base: position 70,509 of record NZ_JALPSX010000003.1, read on the forward strand.
CCGTGGCCGGGCAGGTCGGCGAGGGCGCCGCGGCGGCGGCGGTCGAGCGAGACGGCGTGTCGATCATCTGGGTCGACAGCGACGGGTACGAGACCCTCCCGGCCGAGTTCCGGCCCGTACTGCTCACGAGCGTGCTGAAGAACACGCAGCAGGCGATGGTCGACATCGTCGGCGAGGTGCAGGACGAGACCTTCGACAACGAGCCCTATGTCGGCACGCTCGAGAACGGCGGGGTCGACCTGGCGCCGTACCACGACCTCGAGGCGCTCGTCCCGCCCGAGCTGCAGGGTGAGCTCGAGGGGATCCGCCAGGCGATCATCGCGGGTGAGCTCGTCGTCGAGTCGCCGTCGACCCCTTGAACGGATGCCGCGTCCCCCGCTCGGGGGTGAGTTCCGCCTGCTCATATGAGCAGAATGTCGCGGCTTCATAACCATTGCCCGATGGCCGAGCGGGACCCGTTCCGTGCGGCGCAACTTTGGGTAACGTGACCTCACGGTCCCCGAGACCCGTTCGGGGTGCGTCTTTTGGAGGACACAGTGACGTTCACGTTCAAGAAGGCCGCGTTCGGCGGTCTGGCGACGCTCGGTGCGGTCGCGCTGCTCGCCGGCTGCGCTTCGGCGCCCGAGGAGTCGGACGAGGCCGGCGGCGGCGAGGCGCTCGACTACCTGCCCTGCATGGTCTCCGACGCGGGCGGATTCGACGACAAGTCGTTCAACCAGCTCGGCCTCGAGGGCATGCAGCGTGCGGCCGAGGAGCTCGGCACGGAGTACATCGAGGTCGAGTCGGCCGCGGAGACCGACTACCCGTCGAACCTCCAGAACCTCGTCGACCAGGGCTGCAACACCATCGTCACCGTCGGCTTCCTGCTCGCGCCGGCCGCTCTCGAGTCGGCGACCGCGAACCCCGACGTCGAGTACGTCTCGATCGACGACACCGTCGACCAGGACTTCGACGGCACCACGGACGCCGAGAACATCAAGCCGATCATCTTCGACACCGCCCAGGCGGCGTTCCTCGCCGGCTACCTCTCGGCGGGCATGTCGGAGACCGGCGCCGTCGGCACCTTCGGCGGCATCAACATCCCGACCGTCTCCATCTTCATGGACGGCTTCGCCCAGGGCGTCGAGTACCACAACGAGCAGAAGGGCACCGACGTCCAGGTCATCGGTTGGGACCGCGCCGCGCAGGACGGCTCCTTCACCGGCGGCTTCGAGGCGAACGACACCGCTCGCCAGGTCGCGCAGGGCCTCATCGACCAGAACGTCGACGTGCTCCTTCCCGTCGGCGGACCGATCTACCAGAGCGCCGCGGCCGCGATCCGCGACGCCGGCCGTGACATCGCGCTGATCGGCGTCGACGCGGACGTGTTCGAGACCGACCCGTCGGTCGGCGACCTCCTCCTCACCTCGATCCGCAAGGGCATCGACGTGGGCACCTACGAGGCGCTCGTCGCCGCCGGCAACGGCGAGTTCTCCGCTGAGCCGTTCATCGGCACGCTCGAGAACGAGGGCGTCGGCCTCGCACCGTTCCACGACTTCGAGGACGCCGTCTCCGACGAGCTGAAGACGGAGCTCGAGGACCTGCAGCAGCAGATCATCGACGGCGACATCGTCGTCGAGTCCTACCTGGCTTCCCAGGAGTAGGCACCTACGCGGAGGGGGGTCGGCGCAGCCGGCCTCCCTTCGTCGTTTCCGGCGGGTGCGCGACATCCGCAACATCTGAGCGGCCCCGGCCGCGCATCGGCGCACTTCGGCGCACGACCGCGGCGATCGGCGGTCGGAGAACTAGGATCGGTGGCATGAAACTCGAACTCCGAGGAATCACGAAGAAGTTCGGTTCCCTGGTGGCGAACGACCACATCGACCTCACCGTCGAGGCGGGGGAGATCCACTGCCTCCTCGGAGAGAACGGCGCAGGCAAGTCGACGCTGATGAACGTCCTGTACGGCCTCTACCAGGCCGATGAAGGCGAGATCGCGCTCGACGGCCAGGTGCAGCACTTCGATGGGCCCGGTGATGCGATGCGGGCAGGCATCGGCATGGTGCACCAGCACTTCATGCTGATCCCCGTGTTCACGGTCGCCGAGAACGTCATGCTCGGGCACGAGCAGACGAAGGGACTCGGTCGTCTCGACCTGCCCGCGGCCCGCGCGAAGGTGCGCGAGATCAGCGAGCGGTTCGGGTTCGACGTCGACCCCGACGCCCTCGTCGACGACCTGCCGGTCGGCGTGCAGCAGCGCGTCGAGATCATCAAGGCCCTCTCGCGCGACGCGCGGGTGCTCGTGTTCGACGAGCCGACGGCCGTACTGACCCCGCAGGAGACCGACGAGCTGATGGGCATCATGCGTCAGCTCAAGGAGTCCGGCGCGTCCATCGTCTTCATCACGCACAAGCTCCGCGAGGTCCGTGAGGTCGCCGACCGCATCACCGTCATCCGACTCGGCAAGGTCGTCGGCGAGGCGGCACCGACCGCCTCCAACGCCGAACTCGCCTCCCTCATGGTCGGACGCGCGGTCGAGCTCACCGTCCACAAGGAGGAACCGAAGCTCGGCGACGAGGCGCTCACGGTCGAGCACCTGAGCGTCGTCGACCCGATCGGCCAGCTCGTCGTCAACGACGTGAGCTTCAGCGTGCGACGCGGCGAGGTGCTCGCGGTCGCGGGCGTGCAGGGCAACGGCCAGACCGAGCTCACCGAGGCGCTCGTCGGACTGCAGCCCCGCGTGCAGGGCACCATCCGGCTCGACGGCGAGGACATCACGAAGAGCTCGGTGCGTCGCATCCTCGACGCCGGCGTCGGCTTCGTCCCCGAGGACCGCAAGGAGGACGGCCTCGTGGGCGAGTTCTCCATCGCCGAGAACCTCATGCTCGATCGGGCCGAGGGCGCGCCGTTCGTCAAGGCCGGCAACGTGCAGCGCGGGTTCCTGGCCGAGTTCGCGAGGGAGAAGGTCCAGGAGTTCGACATCCGCACGCCCGGGATCGACACCTGGGCGGGCCGCCTGTCCGGCGGCAACCAGCAGAAGGTCGTCCTCGCGCGCGAGCTGAGCCGCGACCTGCGCCTCCTCGTGGCCGCGCAGCCGACCCGCGGCGTCGACGTCGGGTCGATCGAGTTCATCCACAAGCGCATCATCGAGACGCGCGACGAGGGCGTGCCGGTGGTCGTCGTCTCCACCGAGCTCGACGAGGTCACCGCGCTGGCCGACCGGATCATGGTCATGTACCGCGGCCGCGTCGTCGGCATCGTCCCCGGCGACACCCCCCGCGACGTGCTCGGCCTCATGATGGCCGGCGAGGCTCCCCCCTCCGCGTCCGCCCCCACCCCCGAAGGAGCCGTCGCATGAGCAACGCCAACGACCCCGACGTGGCACTGCAGACGGGCACGAAGGTGCCGCCGGACGAGCCCGTCCGCGAGCGCGAGCCCGAGGTCGAGCCACCGTCGCGCTGGCACGAGGCCTTCCGGCGCATCACGACCGGCAACGCGATCATCTCGGTGCTCGCCGTGCTGCTCGCCCTCATCGTCGGCGCGATCATGATCGCCTTCACCGACGAGCGCGTGCAGTCGGCATCCGCGTACTTCTTCGCCCGGCCCGGCGACACGTTCGTCGCGATCTGGGATGCCGTCGGCGGCGCGTACGCGGCCTTCTTCCAGGGCTCGATCTACAACTTCCGCCGCGACGACTTCATCGCCGGCATCCGCCCGCTCACCGAGACGCTCAAGTTCGCCACGCCGCTCATCGCGGCCGGCCTCGGCGTGGGCCTCGCGTTCCGCGTCGGCATGTTCAACATCGGTGGACGCGGGCAGATGCTCCTGGCCGCCGCCGGCGCCGGTTGGGTCGCGTTCTCCTTCGACCTGCCGTGGGGCCTCCACATGATCGTCGCGGTCGTCGTCGGTCTCCTGGCCGGAGCGCTGTGGGCCGGGATCGCGGGACTGCTGAAGGCGCGCACGGGCGCGCACGAGGTCATCGTGACCATCATGCTGAACTACGTCGCCCTCTACCTGGTGTCGTGGATGCTGCGCACGCCCGGCCTGCTGCAGGCACCCGGGTCGAACAACCCCAAGACACCGCCGATGAAGGACACGGCGATCTTCCCCGACCTGCTTCCGGGGCCCCAGCTGAACCTCCACTTCGGCTTCCTGCTGTCGATCGGCGCGGTGTTCCTGGTCTGGTGGATCCTCGACCGCTCGAGCCTCGGATTCAAGTTCCGCGCGGTCGGCCTCAACCCGAACGCGGCGCGCGTCGCCGGCATCAACGTCAAGTCGATGTACATCTACGCGATGCTGATCTCGGGCGCGCTCGTCGGTCTCGCCGGCGTGCACCAGGTGCTCGGCACCGTCACCACCGGCTTCTCCTCGGGCATCGACGCGGGCATCGGCTTCGACGCGATCACCGTGGCCCTGCTCGGCCGATCGACGCCGTTCGGCATCCTCGCCGCCGGCCTGCTGTTCGGCGCGTTCAAGGCCGGTGGCTTCTCGATGCAGGCCGCCGAGGGCGTGCCGATCGACATCGTCCTCGTGGTGCAGTCGCTGATCGTGCTGTTCATCGCCGCGCCCCCGCTGGTCCGGGCCATCTTCCGCCTGCCCCAGCCGGGCGCCAAGCCCAAGCCCAAGCGAACGCGGACCCCGCGCAAGGAGGAGGTGGCGGCGAAGTGACCGCTCCCACGCAGCACCACGCCACGACGTCCTCGCCCGGACTCGATACGACCGTCGTCGTCAGCTGGAAGGCCCCGATCGCGTTCGCGGTCGTCACCGTCCTGCTCGCCATCCTGTTCATCGCGTCACCGCACGCCGGCGACGCCACCTTCCGACTCTCGACCGGCAGCGACCTCATCCAGCTTCCTGAACTGGTCCTGAACGGCATCGTGGCCACCTGGATCGGCGTCGTGTTGCTCGCCGCCGTCACCGTGGCGTCCGCCGCGCTGGTCCGCGCGAAACGGCGCGTGCCGCTCTGGCTGCTGGTCGTCTTCGCCGTGATCGCCCTCATGGCCTTCCTCACCTGGGCCGCCGCCGGTGCCCGGACCCCCGTCATCCCGATGCCGGGCCTGCTCGCAGGGGCGCTCAGCCTGTCGGTCCCGCTCATCTTCGGGGCCCTGTGCGGCGTGATCTCCGAGCGCGTGGGCGTCATCAACATCGCCATCGAAGGACAGCTGCTCGCCGGCGCGTTCACCTCGGCGGTGATCGCCTCAGTGATCGGCCAGGGGGTCCTCGGGCCGATCATCGGCCAAGTGGCGGGGCTCGCCGCTGCCGCGGTCGCCGGCGTGCTCGTCGCCTTCGTGCTCGCCGCATTCTCGATCAAGTACTTCGTCGATCAGGTCATCGTCGGCGTCGTGCTGAACGTGCTGGTCATCGGCCTCACGAGCTTCCTCTTCTCGCAGGTGCTCGCGCCGAACGCGAGCCTGCTGAACGCACCGCCGCGTCTCGAGCGCATCCCGATCCCGATCCTGTCGGAGATCCCGCTGATCGGGCCGATGTTCTTCCGACAGACGATCATCATCTACGTCATGTACCTGATCGTCGCGCTCGTGTACTTCGGGCTCTTCCACACCAAGTGGGGCCTCCGGCTCCGCTCGGTCGGCGAACACCCGACGGCAGCGGACACGGTCGGCATCAACGTGGCGCGTACCCGATTCTGGAACGTCTCGCTCGCCGGTGCCATCGCGGGCCTCGGCGGCGCGTTCTTCACGCTCGGCGCGGTCGGCGCCTTCGGCAAGGAGATGACGGCCGGTGCCGGCTTCATCGCCCTCGCGGCCGTCATCTTCGGCCAGTGGGACCCCATCAAGGCGACCCTCGCGGCGCTGCTGTTCGGCTTCGCGTCGAACCTGCAGAACACGCTCTCGGTCATGGGCTCACCGGTGCCGAGCGAGTTCATGCTGATGCTGCCGTACGTCGTCACGATCCTGGCCGTGGCCGGATTCGTCGGCAAGGTGCGCGGCCCGGCCGCCGCAGGCAAGCCCTACATCAAGTCCTGACGACGGGAGCACCATGACCGCTCAGCACGCGATCGACTGGGACCACCTCCGCGAGATCGCCCGCGAGGCGATGGCGATGGCGTACGTCCCCTACTCCCAGTTCCCCGTCGGTGCCGCCGCGATCGCGGACGACGGCCGAGTGGTCAGCGGATGCAACGTGGAGAACGCCTCGTACGGCGTCACGCTCTGCGCCGAGTGCTCCCTCGTGTCCGCGCTGGTGATGTCGGGTGGCGGCAAGCTCACCGCGTTCACCTGCGTCGACGGGCACGGGAACGTCCTCATGCCGTGCGGTCGCTGCCGCCAGCTGCTCTACGAGCACTCGGCGGAGGGCATGCTGCTCGAGACCGTCTCGGGCGTCAAGACCATCGACCAGGTGCTGCCCGACGCCTTCGGGCCGCGCCAGCTCGCCGAGTTCCGAGGAGAGACCGAATGACCGCAGTCGAGGCGTTCGACGCCGTCGACCTGATCCGCACCAAGCGCGACCGCGGCGAGCTGTCGACCGACCAGATCGGATGGCTCGTCGACGCCTACACGCGCGGGTACGTCGCCGACGAGCAGATGTCGGCGATGACCATGGCGATCTTCCTGAACGGCATGACGCGCCGCGAGATCCGCGACCTCACGATGGCGATGATCGCCTCGGGTGAGCGCATGGACTTCTCCGGGCTCGGCAAGCCGACGACCGACAAGCACTCGACGGGCGGCGTCGGCGACAAGATCACCCTGCCGCTCATGCCCCTGGTCGCCGCGTTCGGCGTCGCGGTGCCCCAGCTCTCGGGCCGGGGCCTCGGCCACACCGGCGGCACGCTCGACAAGCTCGAATCCATCCCCGGATGGCGCGCCGAGCTGAGCAACGACGAGATGTTCGCCCAGCTCCGCGACGTCGGGGGCGTCATCTGCGCGGCGGGAGCCGGGCTCGCGCCCGCCGACAAGAAGCTGTACGCCCTCCGCGACATCACCGGCACCGTCGAGACGATCCCGCTCATCGCGTCGTCGATCATGTCGAAGAAGATCGCCGAGGGCACCGGGGCGCTCGTGCTCGACGTGAAGTTCGGTTCCGGAGCGTTCCTGCAGGACATCGAGCGCTCCCGCGAGCTCGCGCGCACCATGGTCGAACTCGGCGAGGACGCCGGCGTGGCCACGAGCGCGCTGCTGACCAACATGAACGTCCCGCTCGGCCTCACGATCGGCAACGCCAACGAGGTGCGCGAATCCGTCGAGGTCCTCGCCGGCGGCGGACCCGCCGACATCCGCGAACTCACCGTGGCGCTCGCCAGAGAGATGCTCGCCCTCGCCGGACGACCCGACGAGGACGTGGAGGCCGCGCTCGACGACGGCCGCGCGATGGACACGTGGCGTGCCGCCATCCGGGCGCAGGGCGGAGACCCGGACGCCGACCTGCCGGTCGCGAAGGAGCAGCACGTCGTCACCGCCGACCGCGACGGCGTCCTCGTCCGCCAGGAGGCCCTGCCGTTCGGCATCGCCGCCTGGCGGCTCGGCGCCGGTCGCGCCCGCAAGGAGGACCCGGTCCAGCACGCCGCGGGCATCGACCTGCACGCGAAGCCCGGCGACGCGGTGCGCCAGGGGCAGCCGCTCTTCACCCTCCACGCCGATGAGCCGGCGCGCTTCGAGCGCGCCCTCGAGGCCGTCGAGGGCGCCTGGGCGATCGGCGACGCCGGCGACGAGGTGCACGACGGCGGTCCGCTCATCGCCGATCGCATCGGGCGCTGACCGCGCGAGAAATCCCTCACGTCGCCGACGGCTTCCGCCGGTATCGTGATGGGGTGGATACGCATGCGACCGACTACCGACTCGAGGGGGACGGCACCGACATCCGCTCGCTGCCCAAGATCTCGCTGCACGATCACCTCGACGGCGGGCTCCGGCCGCAGACGCTGATCGAACTCGCCGACGAGATCGGGCTCGAGCTGCCCGCCGCCGACTCGGACGAGCTCGCGACCTGGTTCTCGGACCAGTCGAACTCGGGCTCGCTCGTCGAGTACCTGAAGACCTTCGACCTCACGACGGCCGTCATGCAGACGAGCACCGGGCTCACCCGGGTCGCGCGCGAGTTCGTGCACGACCTCGCGGCCGACGGGGTGATCTACGGCGAGATCCGCTGGGCGCCCGAGCAGCACCTCGCTCGCGGGCTCACGCTCGACGAGACCGTCGAGGCGGTGCAGGCCGGCCTCGACGAGGGCGTGGAGGACGTGCGTCGCCAGGGGCACCGGATCCGGGTCGGCCAGCTCGTGACGGCCATGCGGCACGCCGACCGTGGCCTCGAGATCGCCGAGCTCGCGGTGCGCCACCGCGACCGCGGCGTGGTCGGCTTCGACATCGCCGGCGCCGAGGCCGGATTCCCGCCGAGCCGCCACCGCACGGCGTTCGACTTCCTCGCCACCCGGTTCATGCCGGTCACGGTGCACGCCGGCGAGGCCGACGGCCTCGAATCGATCCGCAGCGCCCTCTTCGACGGACGCGCCCTGCGACTCGGCCACGGCGTGCGCCTGGCCGAAGACCTGACGATCGAGCGACAGGACGACGAGAACACGTACGTCTCGCTCGGTCCGGTCGCCCAGTGGGTGCGCGACCGCGAAATCGCCCTCGAGACGAGCCCGTCGTCGAACCTGCAGACGGGCGCGATCGCCGCGTGGGGCGACGAACTCGTCGACCACCCGTTCGACCTGCTCTACCAGCTCGGCTTCCGGGTCACCGTGAACACCGACAACCGGCTCCAGTCCGGCACGTCGCTGACCCGCGAGCTGGCCCTGCTCTCCGACGCCTTCGGATACGACGTCGACGACTTCGAGATCTTCCAGCTCAACGCCGCCGCGGCGGCGTTCCTCCCGCTCGACGAGCGGGAGGACCTGGCTGAGCAGATCCAGGACGGCTTCGACGAGGCCTGATCCGGCACCGCCACATCCCGCACCACCACGAACGGAGCCCGATGACCCTTCCGCCGCTTGCCGACTCCGCCATCGTCCTCCACGACGAGTCGACCGAGTGGCGTGCCGCGGTGCGCGCGGTCGGGCGGGCGCTGGCGCGGTCGGGGGCCACGCGCGAGGGCTACACCGAGCGAATGATCGGCGTGCTGGAGGAGTTCGGCGCCTACATCGTCATCGCGCCCGGCCTCGCGCTCGCCCACGCGCGGCCCGGTCCCGACGTGGTGCGGAACGGCCTGGCGGTGGTCACGCTCGCGGAGCCCGTGCCGTTCGGACACCCGCACAACGACCCGGTGCGCGTGGTCGTGGGGCTCGCGGTCACCGGTGCCGACGAGCACGTCGCCAGCGTGGCGGGTCTCGCGAACGTCTTCAACGAGCGCAGCGCCATCGAGCGCCTCGCTGCCGCGTCGACCATCGACGAGGTGCGCGAGGTCTTCGACGGAGCCGACCGCGCCCCTGGCCGTCCTGCCCCGGCGGGGGAGGCCTCGGCATGAGGATCGTCGCGGTGTGCGGGCTCGGGGTGGGCACCTCGGCGATCCTGAAGGCGAACGCCGAGCGTGCGCTCGATCGGCTCGGCCTGACCGCCGACGTCGACGCGAGCGACCTCGCGGGGATCGCGGCAGCGGCCGCGGACGCGCAGGTCGTCCTCACGTCGACGGAACTGGCCGGCCGCGTGCGCGAGGCGCTCGGCCGCACCTGGGCCGAGATCATCGAGGTCGAGAACTACTTCGACGTCGACGAGATCGGCCGCAAACTCGACGCGTCGCTGGGCTGAGCCCGCCGGACCGACCGCCGGTCGAGCCCGCCGGGCGCTCAGGCGACGAGTTCCCGCATGCCCGCCTCGACCCTGGCCACCGCCTCGGATGCCGCGGCTCGCCGCTCGGCGACGGCCCCCTCGGTGGCGGCCGCGTCGATGTAGACCTTGAGCTTCGGCTCGGTGCCGCTCGGACGCACCATGACCCGGGCGCCGCCCTCGAGGCGGATCCGCAGCACGTCGGACGGCGGAAGCCCGTCGAGGCCGAGCGCGAGGTCCTCGACGGCGGCGACGCGGATGCCGCCGACCTCCGAGGGCGGTGCGGCCCGGAGGCGCGCCATGACCTCGGCGATGCGGCTCAGGTCGGTGACGCGGATCGAGACCTGCGCCGAGGCGAAGCACCCGAAGCGCGCCGTGAAGTCGTCGAGGTGGTCGGCGACCGTTCGCCCCTCGGCGGCGAGGCGGGCGGCCAGCGAGAGGAACGCGACCGCCGCCGAGATGCCGTCCTTGTCGCGCACGGTGTCCGGGTTGACGAGGTAGCCGAGGGCCTCCTCGAAGCCGAAGGCGAGCCCGGGGGCGCGCGAGATCCACTTGAAGCCCGTCAGCGTGGCCCGGAAGTCGAGCCCGTGGGCGCGCGCGACCGCCTCGAGGCCGGGAGAGGAGACGATCGAGCAGGCGAGCGTGCCGTCGCGCCCGGCCGCCGCGCACTGCTCGGCCACCTGCCAGCCGAGGAGCAGCCCGACCTCGTTGCCGGTGAGCCGGCGCCATCCGCTCGCCTCGGACGCGTCGGGGATCGCGATCGCCAGGCGGTCGGCGTCGGGGTCGTTCGCGACGATGAGGTCGGCGCCGGACGCGCGCGCCGCCTCGAACGACAGGTCCATCGCCCCCGGCTCCTCGGGGTTCGGGAAGGCCACGGTCGGGAACCGGCCGTCGGGCTCGATCTGCGCCTCGACCAGGGTCGGCGCATCGAAGCCGGCCGTGTCGAGGACTCGGCGCAGCGTCTCCCAGCCGACGCCGTGCATTGCCGTGTACACCACCCGCGGCTGCGCGGCCGGCGTCGCCGCGACGGCCGCCGTCGCGCTCACGTAGGCGTCGACGACCGACTCGGGCGCCGTCTCGACCGAGCCGCGCGGCAGGTCGGGCACACGCACGGACTCGGCGACGCGCAGGATGTGCGCGGCGATCTCGGCGTCGGCCGGCGCGACGATCTGGGTGCCCTGGTCGGCGCCGCCGAGGTAGACCTTCATGCCGTTGTCGTTCGGCGGGTTGTGCGACGCGGTGACCATCACCCCGGCGGAGGTGTCGAGGTGGCGGACGGCGAACGCCAGCACGGGCGTCGGCAGCATCCTCGGCAGCAGGATGGCGCGCACGCCCGCCCCCGCCATCACCTCGGCGACGTCGCGCGCGAACACCTCGGAGTTTCGCCGCCCGTCGTATCCGACGACCACCGAGGTGGACCCGGCCTCCGTCGCCCGCTCGAGCAGGTACGCGGCGAGGCCCGCGGCGCCCTGCGAGACGAGCACGCGGTTCATGCGGTTGGGGCCCGCGGCGATCTCGCCTCGCAGACCCGCGGTGCCGAAGGCGAGCCGCGCGTCGAACCGATCGGCGAGGTCGGCGGATGCCGCGGCGTCGCCCGCCCGGACGCCCGCCACGATCGACGCGAGCTCGTCGCGGGTCTCGGGGTCGGGGTCCTGGGCGATCCACGCCTCGGCGAGGGCGATGCGGTCGTCGTCGGTGAGCTGCGGCATCCGTGGCCTTCTCTCTCGAATGCGTGCGCCGTGCCGGGCGCCGGGGTCGGGAAGCGGGAGGGAGCGGGAGCGCGGCTAGATCGCCGCGACGATCTTGGCCAGCAGGTCGGAGATGCGTGACTCCGCGGCCCGGCCGGCCTCGATCACCTCGTCGTGGCTCAGCGGCGTCGTCTGGATGCCCGCCGCGAGGTTCGTGATCAGCGACATGCCGAGCACCTCCATGCCCGCCTGGCGGGCAGCGATCGCCTCGAGCGCCGTCGACATGCCGACGATGTCGCCGCCGATGGCCTTCGCCATCCGCACCTCGGCGGGGGTCTCGTAGTGGGGACCGCGGAACTGCACGTACACGCCCTCGTCGAGCGTCGGGTCGACCTCGTGCGCGAGCCCGCGCAGCCGCGCCGAGTACAGGTCGGTGAGGTCGATGAACGTCGCACCCTCGAGCGGCGAGTCGGCCGTGAGGTTGATGTGGTCGCTGATCAGTACGGGCGTGCCCGCCGACCAGGTCTCGCGGATGCCGCCCGCGCCGTTCGTGAGGATCATGGTGGTCGCGCCCGCGGCCGCCGCAGTGCGGACCGAGTGGACGACGCGTCGAACGCCGTGACCCTCGTAGTAGTGCGTGCGCGCGCCGATGACGAGCGCACGACGGCCGTTCGGCAGCGCCACCGAGCGCAGCGTGCCGACGTGGCCCTCGAGCGCCGGCTTCGAGAAGCCGGGCACCTCGTGGGCGGGGATCGTGTGGGTGGTCTCGCCGATGACCTCGGCTGCGGCACCCCAGCCGGAGCCGAGGGTCAGCGCGAGGTCGTGGCGCTCCACGCCGGTGAGCTCCGCGATGCGGGCGGCCGCGTCGCGTGCGACGGCGAACGGGTCGGCGGCGGGGTCGTCGAGCGGGTTCTGCTGCTGCATCCCCTCATGGTACGCAAGCGACGGATGCCGCGGCGCGGCGTGCGCACGCCGATGCTCGCCTGCGCGCGGCATCCGCTCGCCCGCCCGCGTTCGCGCGCCCGCGCGCCCGCGTTCGCGCGCCCGCGCGCCCGCGTGCGTCGGCGCCCGCCCGCAAGAGAGCGCCCGCGGCCCGTGGGAGGATGGACGCCATGCACACCACCTTCGAGCGCACGCAACGGATCGCCGTCCTCGGGGGCGGACCCGGCGGGTACGAGGCGGCACTCGCCGCGGCGCAGCTCGGTGCCGAGGTCACGCTCGTCGAACGCGCCGGCGTCGGCGGATCGGCCGTCCTGACCGACGTCGTGCCGTCCAAGTCGCTCATCGCGACCGCCGAGGCGTCGAACGCCGTCAAGGAGGCCGCCGACCTGGGCGTGCAGTTCTTCGCGAAGGGCGCCAACGACAAGGCCGTGAAGCCGGACGTCGCGATCAACCTCCAGGCGGTCAACAAGCGCCTGCTCGGCCTCGCGGCCCAGCAGTCCGAGGACATGCGCTCCAACCTGCTCGAGGCGGGCGTCAACCTCGTGCAGGGCGAGGGGCGACTCGACGGGGCCAACGCGATCATCGTCGCCACCGCGAAGGGCGGCACCGACTTCGACCGCATCGAGGCCGACACGCTCGTCATCTCCACCGGGGCGACGCCGCGCGTGCTGCCGTCGGCGGTGCCCGACGGGGAGCGGATCCTCACCTGGACGCAGCTGTACCACCTCTCGCAGGTGCCCGAGCACCTCATCGTCGTCGGCTCCGGCGTGACCGGGGCCGAGTTCGCGTCGGCCTACCGCGCGCTCGGCGCGAAGGTGACGCTGATCTCGAGCCGCGAGCACGTGCTGCCGGGCGAGGATGCCGACGCGGCATCCGTCATCGAGAAGGTCTTCAAGCGCAACGGCATGAAGGTGCTGTCGAAGTCGCGCGCCGAGTCGGTCGTGGTCGACGGCGACGGGGTGCTCGCCACCCTGTCGGACGGCCGCGAGGTGCGCGGCTCGCACTGCCTCATGGCGGTCGGCTCGGTGCCGAACACCGCCGACCTCGGCCTCGAGGAGGCCGGCGTGCAGCTCGCCGAGTCCGGACACATCCGCGTGAACCGGGTCGCGCGCACGTCGATGCCGAACATCTACGCCGCCGGCGACTGCACCACCTTCCTCCCGCTCGCGTCGGTCGCGTCGATGCAGGGCCGCACGGCGGTGTTCCACGCCATGGGCGACATCGTGAACCCGCCGGAGAACCGCAACATCACCTCGAACATCTTCACGCAGCCCGAGATCGCCACGGTCGGCTGGACCGAGAAGGAGATCGAGGAGGGCGTGGTGCCCGGCACGGTCTACAAGCTGCCGCTGTCGTCGAACCCCCGCGCGAAGATGATGGGCATCCGCGACGGCTTCGTGAAGCTGTTCGCGTCGGCCGGGTCGGGGGCGATCATCGGCGGCGTCATCGTCGCGCCGAAGGCGTCCGAGCTGATCTTCCCGCTCGCGCTCGCCGTCGAGCACCGGCTCACGGTCGACCAGTTCGCCGAGGCGTTCCCCGTGTACCCGTCGCTCACCGGGTCGCTCACCGACGCCGCGCGCGCCATGCACGTCGTCCGCTGACCGCGGGCGGGCATTCGGGCGCGTCGTGCGCGCGAGCCCTCCGTTTCGGGTGCGTCGTCCGCGTGGGGCCTCCGTTTTCAGGAGTTATCCGGCGGGTCGTGCTCGAACACGGCGTGTCATCCTGAGAAGGGCCCCGATCGGGCCGGGCGTCCTGAGAAGCGCGTGCCATGGGTGACCGGCGACGGGTGACGAAGCGGATGCCGCGGCCGCCCGGGCCGAGATACGTGCGTCCGGTCCTCCACACGTCGGCATGCGGCGAGCCCGTCGTGGTCATCGGGCCTGACAGCCGGGCAGCGACGGATGCCGCGGAAGACTCGACGGCGTGCGCCCATCACCCGTCGTCGCCGTCGCCCAGCGCGGCGGGATCGCGACCCGTGCGGAGATTCTCGACGCGGGCGTCCAGGGGATCGACATCTCGCGAGCTGTGAGGGCGGGGGAGCTGATCCGCGTGCGCCGCGCGCACTACGCCGTGCCCGAGGCGCCGCGCGATGCCGTCAGCGCCGTCCGCGTGGGCGGACGGCTCGGCTGCGTGAGCGCACTCGCGAGCTACGGCATCTGGACGAGAGCCACTCCGGTGGCGCACGTCGTCCTTCCGGCCAACGCCGCGCGGCTCCGCACGAACCGGGCGCTCGTGCGGACCGACGAGCCGCTGACGCCCGACCGCGCCCGCACCGAGGTCGCCCTGCACTGGACCGACGTGCCGTTCGGTGCGCGGGGCGACGAGTCGGCCTGGAGGGTGCCCCTCGAACGTGCGCGGGCGGCTCTCCCGCGCTGTCGTCCGCACGCCGACGTCGCTGCCGCCTTCGAGTCGGCCGTGCAACGAGGACTGCTGACCCTCGACCTCGCGCAGCGCCTGGCCGACGCGAGCCTGCCGCAGCGGATGCCGCCCCTCGTGCTCGGCGGCCTCGACGGGTCCGGCGTCGAGACACTGCTGGCGATGGAGCTCCGCGCACTCGGCGTCCCCTTCATCCAGCAGGTGCCGTTCGACGGGGTGGGGTTCATCGACTTCCTGGTGGCTGGCCGGCTCGCCGTCGAGACGGACGGCTACGAGTTCCACTCCGATCGTGCCGCCTTCGTCCGTGATCGGCGGCGGGACGAGGAACTGCTCCGACGCGGCATCCCGACGCTTCGCCTCGCCGCGGCGGACGTCATCGCCGATCCGAGGGCGACGGCGCTCCGGGTGGTCCACGCGCTCTGCGCGCTCGACTGACCGTCTCGACGACCCGACCGGACCCGACCCGACCGGACCCGACCTGACGAGCCGACGCGCCGGCGCCCCCGCCCCGTGGCATCCGCTCGCCGACTCACCACGACGAACCGTTCTCAGGACGCGCGACGCCGAACCGTGCGTTTCTCAGGACGACACGCCGCTCAGCGACGCGACCCGCCGGATAACTCCTGAGAAACGCAGAAGACGCAGAGACGCAGAGACGCAGAGACGCAGAGACGCGGAACGCGCGGGAACGCAGGTCAGGCGTCGGTGATGGCGAGGAGGAGGTGACCGCTCGAGACGGTGACGCCCGGCTCGGCGTTGACGAGGCCGATGATGCCGTCCTTGTGGGCGACGATCGGCTGCTCCATCTTCATCGCCTCGAGCACGAGCACCAGGTCGCCCTTGACGACCTTGTCGCCCTCGGCGACGGCCACCTTGACCACGGTGGCCTGCATGGGCGCCTTGACCGCGTCACCGGTCGACGTGTCGACCGAGTGGTGCAGCGCCCGCCGACGCGGCGCCGGCCCGGCGGTCGCGCCGCCCGACGCGGGCGCACCTGCGAGACGCTTCGGCAGCGACACCTCGACGCGGCGGCCGTCGACCTCGACGACGACGCTCGTGCGCGCGGCCGGGCCCTTCGCCTCCTCGAGCTCGCCGGTCCACGGCTCGATCGTGTTGTCGTACTCGGTCTCGATCCAGCGCGTGTACACGCGGAACGGCTCGTCGCCGGCGGGCGCGAACGCCTCGTGGTTCACGATGTCGCGGTGGAACGGCAGCACGGTCGGCAGACCGGCGACCTCGAACTCGTCGAGGGCGCGGCGGGCGCGCTCGAGCGCGTCTTTGCGCGAGGAGCCGGTCACGATGAGCTTCGCGAGCAGCGAGTCGAACGCGCCGGAGATCTCGTCACCGCTCGTGACGCCCGAATCGACGCGCACGCCGGGGCCGCCCGGGAAGCGGAGCTGGTGGATCGGGCCGGGCGCGGGGAGGAAGTTGCGACCCGGGTCCTCGCCGTTGATGCGGAACTCGATCGAGTGGCCCGTCGTCTCGGGGTCGGGGTAGTCGAGCACGCCGCCCTCGGCGAGGCGGAACTGCTCGCGCACGAGGTCGAGACCCGTGACCTCCTCGGAGACCGGGTGCTCGACCTGCAGGCGCGTGTTCACCTCGAGGAAGGAGACCGTGCCGTCCTGGCCGATGAGGAACTCGCACGTGCCGGCGCCGACGTAGCCGACCTCCTTGAGGATGGCCTTCGACGCCTCGTACAGCAGGCGGTTCTGCTCCTCGGTGAGGAACGGCGCGGGCGCCTCCTCGACGAGCTTCTGGTGGCGGCGCTGCAGCGAGCAGTCGCGCGTCGAGACCACGACGACGTTGCCGTGCTCGTCGGCGAGGCACTGGGTCTCGACGTGGCGGGGCTTGTCGAGGTACTTCTCGACGAAGCACTCGCCTCGACCGAACGCGGCGACGGCCTCACGGGTCGCCGAGTCGAACAGCTCGGGCACCTCTTCGCGGGTGCGGGCGACCTTGAGGCCTCGGCCGCCACCGCCGAACGCCGCCTTGATGGCGACGGGCAGACCGTGCTGGTCGACGAACTCGAGCACCTCGGCGGCATCCGCCACGGGGTTGAGCGTGCCGGGCGCGAGCGGCGCGCCGACCTTCTCGGCGACGTGCCGTGCCGAGACCTTGTCGCCGAGGCGCTCGATGGCCTCGGGCGAGGGGCCGATCCAGATCAGGCCGGCGTCGATGACCGCGCGGGCGAAGTCGGGGTTCTCGGCGAGGAAGCCGTAGCCGGGGTGCACCGCGTCGGCGCCCGAGCGGCGCGCGACCGAGAGCAGCTTGTCGATCACCAGGTAGGTCTCGGCGCTCGTGGTGCCGTCGAGGGCGTACGCCTCGTCGGCGAGCTTCACGTGACGGGCGTCGCGGTCCTGGTCGGCGTAGACGGCGACCGAGCCGATCCCGGCGTCGCGGGCGGCCCGGATGACGCGGACGGCGATCTCTCCACGGTTGGCGATGAGGACCTTGCTGATGCGGCGCATGACTCCCAAGCCTATTGGCGGACGCACGCCGGACTTTGGGTGCGGTCCACAAAAAAGACCGGAGACTGTTTCGGTGGCAGACAATCCCGCGAGATCAGCGGAGGTCCCACAGGTCGGTCCACGTCGCGCCGAGTTCGCGGACCAGCTCGCGGAGCGTCGAGAGCGACAGCCCCACGACGGTCGACGGGTCGCCGGTCACCGAGCGGATGAACGGCCCGCCCAGGCTGTCGACGGTGAACGCGCCCGCGACCGAGAGGGGTTCGCCGGTGGCGATGTACGCGTCGATCTCGGCGTCGTCGAGGCGGGCGAACTCGACCACGGCCGACGCGGCACGCCCGACCGCCGCGCGGACGGCGCCGCCGCGGTGGTCGATGACCCAGTGCCCGGACCACAGAACGCCGGCCCGCCCGTTCTGCCGCGCCCATCGCTCGCGGGCCACCTCGGGGCGGTGCGGCTTGCCGAAGAGCTCGCCGTCGACGAGGAACGCCGAATCGCCGCCGAGGATGATCCCGTCGATCGCCTCGCCGTCGACGGTGCGGCCGACGATCGCCTCCGCCTTCCGGCGGGCGAGGAGCTGCACGAGCTCCTCCGGTGCGAGCGGCCCGTGCGTCGCCTCGTGCTCGGCCACGGCCGCCTCCTCGTCGACGCCGGGCGCCAGCAGGACCGGCTCGATGCCGGCCTGGCGGAGCAGCTGGAGTCGCGCGGGGGAGGTCGAGGCGAGGTAGAGGCGCATGGTCCCCATCCTGCCCGCAGGGCCGGTCCGCGGGCCATCTCGGCCGCGACGGCGTGTGGGATGCTCGGATGATGGCAGCTCCACGTCGTCGACGCCCCTCCCCCACGACCGCGGATGCCGCGCGCCGGCGCCCGAGCGAGCCCGGACCGGTGCTCGACCTCGAGGTCGAGCGCATCGCGCACGGCGGGGTCGCGGTGGCCCGCCACGAGGGCCGGGTCGTGTTCGTCGCCGACGCGATCCCGGGCGAGCTCGTCCGGGCGCAGGTTGTCGATGCCGGCCGCGACCGCTTCTGGCGGGCCGAGACGGTGGAGGTCCTCCGCGCCTCGCCCGACCGACGGGACCACGTCTGGCCCGAGGCGTCGGTCGACCGGGCGCCCGAGGCCCGCGCCGGCGGGGCCGAGTTCGGCCACATCCGCATGCCGCGCCAGCGCGAGCTCAAGGCCGAGGTGCTGCGCGACGCGCTCGCCCGCTTCGGCGGGGTCGAGGCGGACGTCGAGGTCGAGCCGGTGGACGCCGCGCTCGCGCCGGGCGTCGACGCCGAGGCGGGCACCGGATGGCGCACGCGCGTGCGCCTGCACGTCGCCCCCGACGGCACGGTGGGCCCGTACGCGGCCCGGAGCCACACCGTGGTCCCCGTGACGACCCTGCCGGTCGCCGTCGCGGAACTCGCCGACCTCGCCCCGCTCGACCGGTCCCTCCCCGGCGCTCGCTGGGTCGACCTGGTCGCGCCGTCGACCGGTGCGCCGGAGGTCGTGGTGCGCGAGCACGACGCGCGCGACCGCGGGCGGACGGGAGCGCGCGCCCGGCCGGAGGAGCACCCCGTGGTCTCCGAGGTCGTCGGCAGCCGTCGCTTCGCGGTCGACCGCGACGGGTTCTGGCAGGTGCACCGGGGCGCCGCCGCGACGCTCACCCGTGCCGTGCAGGACCTCGTGGACCCCGATCGCTTCGACCCGGCCGCCGAGAACCAGGACCTCTACGGCGGGGTCGGCCTCCTCGCCGCCGCCGTCGGCGACCGCTTCGGCTCGGCGACCCGCATCACGACCGTCGAGGCCGACGAGCGGGCGACGCTCCACGCGGGCGAGAACCTCGCCGATTGGGTCGGCGCGCGGGCCGTCACCGCACGCGTCGACCGGTACCTCGCCGAACTCGCCGAGACGACGGATGCCTCGCGGCCGGCCCTGCGCGACGCGACCGTCGTGCTCGACCCGCCCCGGTCCGGAGCCGGCCGCGACGTCGTCGACCACCTCGTTCGGCTGGCCCCGGCCCAGCTCGTGTACGTGGCCTGCGACCCGGTCGCGCTGGCGCGCGACGTGGGGCTCCTCCGCGTGCGGGGGTACGAGCTGGAGGCGATCCGCGCGCTCGACCTGTTCCCCAACACCCACCACGTCGAGGCGGTCGCGCGCTTGGCCGCTAGGGTGTGAATCGACCGTGGAGCCGAGTGAGGGGGGCCCAGTGACCGCGGAACCCGCAACGATGCCGTCGCGCACGACGGTCGCGATCGTCGATGACCACGAGGCCGTGCGACTCGGACTGCGTGCCGCATGCCGCGACGCCGGCTACGACGTCGTCGCGGAGACGGCCGACGTGGCGTCGCTGCTCGCGAGCCTGCGCGATCCGGCCACGGAGCGGCCGCGGGTCGTCCTGCTCGACCTGTCGCTCGGCGACGGTTCGAGCGTGACCGACAACGTGCGCGCCGTACTCGGCTCGGGCAGCAAGGTGCTCGTGCACAGCATCGCCGACCGCGTCGCCGCGGTGCGCGAGGCGCTCGCCGCCGGGGCGGCCGGGGTCATCCCGAAATCGTCGCCGACGTCCGCGGTGATCTCCGCGATCGCAACGGTCGCCCGCGGCGACGCTCTGAACAACGTCGAGTGGGCCAGCGCCATCGAAGCGGACCAGGAGTTCGCGAAGGCGCAGCTCGGTCGACGCGAGCGGGACGTGCTGCACCTGTACGCGTCGGGCCTGCCGCTGAAGCTCGTTGCCGAGCGATTGGGCATCGCCCATTCGACGGCGCGCGAGTACCTCGACCGCATCCGAGCCAAGTACGTCGAGGTGGGGCGGCCCGCGCCGACGAAGGTCGACCTGCTGCGACGCGCCGTCGAGGACGGGATCCTGCCGGGACTGGATCAGGAAGGCGGCGATGGCCGCCGCTGAATGGCGTGCCACGCGGCTCGTGCCGCGTCGGGCCGCCATCAGCCGGGCGCAGGTCGAGACGGTCTCCGGTCGGGCGCTGGGCGTGTTCGGCCTCGTCTTCGGCGGACAGACGGTGCCGATCGCCATCGGGCAGGCCCCGGCCCTCGCCGACGGTGCCGGAATCGCCCTCATGGCCGTGCTCTACGGTTCGCTCGCGGCACTGGCCGTGGCGACGTTCGCCCGGGTGGCCGTGCGCGCTGCCGCGGCCACGTTCGCGGTGCTGTTCGCGATCGCCCTCGTGGCGTGGCCATACCTGGTCGGGTCGCCTGCGGGTATCGACGGCGCGCCCTGGTTGTACTACCTCGTCACCGTTGCCACCACGGCCGCGGTGATCGCGGTGCCGCCCATGCCCGCCGCGGTCTACACCGTCCTCATCCCCATCGCCTACGGCGTGATCCGCGCGACGCCGGCAGGGGGCGGCGCGAACGGGTTCCTCGCGGCGCTCGACGCGATGTACTCGATGATCCTCGGGATCGTTGCGCTCGTGATCATCACCATGCTGCGCCAGGCTGCCGAGGCGGTGGATGCCGCTCAGGACGCGGCGCTGCAGCGGTACGACGTCGTGGCACGCCAGCACGCCAATGAGATCGAGCGGGTGAAGGTCGACGCGCTCGTGCACGACAGCGTGCTCACGACCCTGCTCTCTGCCGCAGCGGCGCGAACGCCCGCCGAGCGCGCGCTCGCGGCTCGAATGGCCGGCGACGCGGTCCGCCGACTCGACGAAGCGGCCGCCGAGCTTCCGGGCAATGAGGATCGGGTCGGGCTCGATGTGCTCGTGCGTCGGCTGCGCACCGCGGTCGCGGGGTTCTCGGCGCCGATCGACGTTCGACCCACGGGACTCGGGGGCGTCGAACTGCCGGTCGAGGCGGTCGACGCGCTGTCGTCGGCTGCGGTGCAGGCCATGGTCAACAGCGTGCAGCACGCCGACGAATCCGGTCGCGCCGTCGGGCGTACGGTCGAGGTCCGCGGCGCCGGCGCGAATGGGTGCGTGATCCGCGTGGCCGACGACGGCAGTGGATTCGACCCCGCTGCCGTGCCGATGAGCCGGATCGGCCTCCGGGTGTCGATCGAGGAGCGGATGGCGAACGCCGGCGGCACCGCAACGGTCGAGTCGGCTCCGGGCGAGGGCACGGTGGTCACCCTCGCCTGGCCGGCCGGCGTCGAAGCGAGCGACTCGTGATCGCCGTTCCGCGCTGGTTGCTGCTCGTGCTCGGCGCGCTGTTCAGCGTGTACCACGTCGTGCTCGGCATCTATTCGCTCGACAAGCCCGATTCGCCTTGGCCGACGGTCGCGGCGCTGGGACTGTACGCCGTCGCCACTGCCCTGAGCCTGTGGCCGACGCAGCGGGCCCGGATGCCGGACTGGCTGGCCGCCCTGAACCTCGCCGTCAGCATCGTGCTCCCGCTGCTCGTGACCAGCCAGCTCGATGCGAACGAGGACAACGGCTACGCGACCTGGTACGTCGCCGCGGTGGGCACGCTGATGACCATCACCGCGGCCCGACGCCAGCTCATCGCCGCCTGGCTCGGCGTGCTCGCCCTCGCCGTCCAGACCGTCATCTGGGACGGGTTCGCCGCACTGGGTCAGCTCGGGGTCGTCGGGTCGATCGTCTGGGTGGCGATCGCGCACATGCTCTCGTCGGCGCTTGCAAGCGCCGCACGCTCGACCCGCCGTTACGTCCAGGCCGAGCGCGAAGCGGCGGCATGGCAGGCGGCGCAGGACGCGCACCTGTTCGAAGGTCGCATGCGCCTCGCGCAGACGCAGCGGATCGCCGCCCCCATGCTCCGTCGCATCGCCGACGGCGACCATGAGCTGACCGAGGCCGAGCGCCGGGAATGCCGCATCCTCGAAGCGGCGATCCGCGACGAGATACGTGGCCGGATGTTGCTGACGGACGGCGTTCGACGTTCCGTCAAGGAGGCTCGCGACCGCGGTGCCACCGTCACGCTGCTCGACGAGGGCGGCATCGACGACCTCGACGAGGACGCCCGCGACCGGGTGCTCTCGCGTCTGGCCGACGCGATCGCCGACTCCGGGGCGGATCGCGTGATCGCGCGCACGGCTGCGGCGGGCTCACCGGTGGCGGTCACCGTCGTGGGCCTGCGCGGCGGTGGCGAGGGAGAGGTACTCGAGTCCGACGACGCCGAGGTCGAGCTGTGGCTGGAGATCCCTCGCGCGGAGTGAACCGCAGCGCGGCATCCGCTGATCGGGGCGCCGGTCGATCGGCTCTGCACCTGGAAGCGGGGGGTCGGCCCCTACCGACCCCCCAGCAAGCCCGAGTCACGGCGACAACCCGAATATCGCCCTGACTCGCCCCCAGAAGCGCCGACGGTACCCAGCCGTCGGCGGTACGACTCCAGAGAGGAGTGCGTGCCTCAATGCTACGCTTCGTGCGCCGCGGCGGTAGTCAGCATTTGGGGGGACATACACGACCTCATCGGACCAGAGGGAGTCGCATCCGGGGGACAGACCGCGTTCCGGGCGGGGCCGATCAGCGCAGGGACGAGGTCCAGCGTCCCGGGCCGACCTCGATCGGCGGACGCAGGGCGTTGCGCGGGTGCGCCCAGTCGCTGCGCGCCGGCGGCGGCGGGCTGGCCTGCTCCTCGTCGACGGCCGCGACGATGACCGCGGTCACGGCGGCGGCCTCCTCAGCCGACACGTCGCGCGTGAGGAATCGGAGGTCGATGGACTGGGCGCCGTCGGGCTCGCCGGGTGCGGTGGTCATGGCGGCTCCTTACAGCGGGATGTTGCCGTGCTTCTTGGGCGGCAGGCTCGCGCGCTTGGTGCGCAGCGCACGCAGCGCCTTCGTCACCGAGACGCGCGTCGCGGCCGGCTCGATGACGCCGTCGAGCTCGCCGCGCTCGGCGGCGAGGAACGGCGACGCGACGTTGTAGGTGTACTCGTTGGCGAGCCGCGTGCGCACGGCGGCGACGTCCTCGCCGGCCTCCTCGGCCCGCTTGATCTCACCGCGGTAGAGGATGTTCACGGCCCCCTGGCCGCCCATCACGGCGATCTCGGCCGTGGGCCAGGCGAGGTTGATGTCGGCGCCGAGCTGCTTGGAGCCCATCACGATGTACGCACCGCCGTACGCCTTGCGGGTGATGACCGTGACGAGCGGGACGGTCGCCTCGGCGTAGGCGTAGAGCAGCTTCGCGCCGCGGCGGATGACGCCCGTCCACTCCTGGTCGGTGCCGGGCAGGTAGCCGGGCACGTCGACGAGCGTGATGATCGGGATGGAGAACGCGTCGCAGAACCGGACGAACCGCGACGCCTTCTCGCCCGCCGCGATGTTCAGCGTGCCCGCCATCTGGCTGGGCTGGTTGGCGATGATGCCCACCGATCGCCCCTCGATGCGGGCGAAGCCGATGACGATGTTCGGGGCGAACAGCGGCTGCACCTCGAGGAAGTCGCCGTGGTCGACGATGCCCTCGATGACCGAGTGCATGTCGTACGGCTGGTTCGGCGAGTCCGGGATGATGGTGTTCAGCCGGCGGTCCTCGTCGGTGATCTCGAGCTCCGCCTCGCTGTCGTAGACGGGCGCCTCCGACATGTTGTTGTCCGGCAGGAACGACACGAGGGTGCGCGCGTAGTCGAGCGCGTCGGACTCGTCGCTCGCCAGGTAGTGCGCGACGCCCGACACCGTGTTGTGGGTGAGCGCGCCGCCGAGTTCCTCCATGCCGACGTCCTCGCCCGTGACGGTCTTGATCACGTCGGGTCCGGTCACGAACATCTGGCTGGTCTTGTCGACCATGATGACGAAGTCGGTGAGGGCGGGGGAGTAGACCGCGCCGCCCGCGGCCGGGCCGCAGACGATCGAGATCTGCGGGATGACGCCCGATGCGGCGGTGTTCCGGCGGAAGATCTCGCCGTACTTGCCGAGGGCGACGACGCCCTCCTGGATGCGGGCGCCGCCCGAGTCGAGGATGCCGATGATGGGCACGCCGGTCTTCAGCGCGTGCTCCATGACCTTGATGATCTTCTCGCCCGCGACCTCGCCGAGCGACCCGCCGAAGATCGTGAAGTCCTGCGAGTACACCGCGACCTGCCGGCCGTGGATCGTGCCGACGCCGGTGACCACCGCGTCGCCGTAGGGGCGCTTGGCCTCCATGCCGAACGCGTACGTGCGGTGCCGCACGAACTCGTCGAACTCCACGAAAGAGCCGGGGTCGAGCAGCTCGGCGATGCGCTCGCGGGCGGTCATCTTGCCCTTGGCGTGCTGCTTCTCGATCGCCGCCTCGCCCGACGCCGTGACGGCCTCGTGATACCGCTGCTTGAGGTCGGCGAGCTTGCCCGCGGTGGTGGAGAGGTCGGGGCCGTCGTTCGTCGCTTCGGTCACGAGGCTTCACTCTACCGGCCTGCCTCCGGGCGGGATCGTTGACGGTTTCCCACAAAAACCCGGTGGTGCGTGGTGATGATGCCACCGGCGTCGCCCGGACACTAGCCTGATGGCGACGGATCAGGAGGCGCGCATGGAGTGGGTGCGTTCGCGGGCGGCGGTCCCGCGGTTCGAGTGGCTCGACACCACCGGGTCGACCAACGACGTGGCCCGCGAGGCGGCCGCCGGGGCGGATGCCGCGGCCTGGCCGCACGGCGCCGCCATCGTCACCGACGACCAGACGCAGGGCCGCGGCCGGCTCGGCCGCACCTGGCTCGCGCCCACGGGCAAGACGCTCGCGATCTCCGTGCTGCTCCGGCCCGGCGCCGACCTGCCCGCCGATGCGTACGGCTGGATCCCGCTGCTGGCCGGCATCGCGATGACGGAGACGGTGCGCGCGGCGGTGGCGGCGGCATCCGTCGACCGCGGCGGCGAGGACGACGGCACCGGCGGCGTCGAGGTCGAGCTGAAGTGGCCGAACGACGTGCTCGTCTCCGGGTACAAGGTGTGCGGCATCCTCTCGGAGCTCGTGGCCGAGGGCACCGTGGTCGTCGGCGCGGGACTCAACGTCGCCCTCGACGAGCACGACCTGCCCACGCTCACGTCGACGTCGCTGCTGCTCGTCACCGGGCGTCGTCCCGACCCCGACGCGGTGCTCGCCGACTACCTGACCCGCCTGCTCGACCTCGTCGACCGCTTCGTCGCCGCGGGCGGCGACGCCGTGGCGAGCGGCGCCGCCGAACGGCTGGTCGCGGTGTGCGGCACGCTCGGCCGGGACGTGCGGGTCGAGCTCCCCGGCGGTGGCGAGCTGCTGGGCGTCGCCGAGGCCGTGGCGCCCGACGGGCGGCTCATGGTGCGGGACCGCGAGGACGGCGAGATCCGGGCGGTCGCAGCCGGAGACGTCACGCACCTGAGGTATTAATGGGGGCCATGGGGGAGGCGAGCGGGACGCCCGGCCTGCCGCCGGGGGAGCGAATCGTGGCCCGGTTGCGGCGACACGCGCGCGTGCTCGTGCTGCCCACGCTGCTGCTCGTCGCGGTCGCCGGCGGGGTCGGGTACCTCGTGCCCGTCCTCGACGACGGATGGCCGCGACTCGTCGCCGTGGTCGTCGCCGCCCTCGTCGTCCTCCTGGGGTGCGTCATCCCGTACCTGTCGTGGCTCGCCGCCCGGACCACGATCACCACGCGTCGCGTGATCGTCCGGCGGGGCCTCTTCGTGCGCGTGCGGCGCGAGCTGTGGCACCGTCGCGGGTACGACGTGCAGGTGCGCCGCGGATGGCTGCAGCGGATGGTCGGCAGCGGCGACGTCCGGCTCGAGACCGGACACGACGTCCCCGTGGTGCTGCGGGACGTGCCGGGACCGCTCGCGGTCCAGGCGGCGCTGCACGAGCTCATGGCCGCCGCGCACGCGCTCGGGGCGCCCGCGGTGGGTCCTGGCACGGCTCCGGACGGCGATACCCCGCCGTGGGCGCGCGCCTGAATCCTCCTCCGGTGCCGGGCACCCGGCCGGACCGCGTACTGTAGTCGGGCGGCTCGCCGTCCCCGCGGGCCGAGCGACGAAAGGCACCACTTGGGCGAGGAATGCATCCACGGTTTCGACGAGGGCCTCTGCGCGATCTGCTCGCCGCCCGCTGAACCCGACCCGGCGGTGACCGCGGCGCGGAGCCGGCAGGCGCGGACCCCGGGCACCTCCCACGAGGCCGCGGCCGCCGCCGAGGCGCGCGCGGCCAAGGCGAGGTCGGCCGCGCGTCCCGCGACGTCCTCCCGCGCGGCGCGGCAGGCCGGATCGCGTGCCGCGCGCGGACCGGGCGCCGTCGCCGAGGCCCCGGTCGACGCCGCCGCGACCCGTCTCTTCCACGTGACCCACATCGACAACCTCGGCCGCATCCTCGGCGCCGGCGCGCTGCTCGCCGACGCGGGCGACCCGCCGGCCGAGCCCGCCGTCGACCTCGCCGCGCCCGCGGCGCGCGCGTTCCGCCGGTCCGCCTCGGTCGGCGAGTCCGGCGCCCGGGTGGCGGAGTACGTGCCCTTCCTGGTCAGCACCGACGCCCACGTGTGGGAGTCCATCCGCACCGGGACGCCCGACCCCCGGCTGAACGCCGAGGCGGTCGGCCACCCCATCGCCGATCACGTGATCCTCGTCACGTCCGTCGGTGCGGCCGCGGGTGCCCGGCTGCAGGCGCCCGGGCATGTCGTGGTGTCCGAGACGGATGCCGCGGTCGGTGGCGGCTCGTTCGCCGCCGCCTGGGCCGATGCCGAGCGGGCCCTCGTGCGCCTGACGCTCGCCGACGACGGCGCGGGCCTGCGCGCCGCGGAGGTCCTCGTGCACGGCGCTGTGCCGCTCGAGCGGATCGCGCTCGTGGCCGTGGCCAACGACCGCGTGCGCGACCGGGTCAGGGCCGCGCTGCAGGCGGTGGGCTCGATGACCCGGGTCGCCGTGTACCCGCCGTGGTTCCAGGCGGCGGCCGAGTAGCGGCATCCGCGCCGCCCCACCCGGGAGCAGGCTCGCCGCCGCCGACCTCGGGGGCGGGCTCGAGCGGCGGCTCCTCGAACAGGGCGCGCTGCGCCTCCTCGACGCGCGCCAGGTTCGACAGGCCGTCGGCGCGGTGGTGGCCGAACACCCAGTAGCGGTAGAGCAGGAAGCGGAACGCGGTGCCGAGCGCGAGCCCGACGACGTTCGTGGCGATGTTGTCGGCGAGCAGGCTGGTGAATCCGAGCAGGTGGTGGCTGATCCACAGGCACAGCAGCGCGATCGCCATGCCGCCGACCGACACGACCGCGTACTCCGCGAACTCGCGGAGCGCGTGGCGGCGACGGTGGCGGCGGAAGGTCCAGTAGCGGTTGCCCAGCCAGTTGAACACGATCGCCACGGAGGTCGAGACGGTCTTCGCGCCGATCGCCGACTGCACCCACGTGCCCTCGCCGAGCACGCCCAGGCGGAGCGCGTTGAACAGCGCCACGTCGATCACGAGGCCGATGAGGCCGACGACGCCGAACTTCACGAGGTAGGCGAGGAACCCGTTCCACGCCCGGGTCGCGAGGTCGCGGAACGTCGCTGGCATCCCTGAATCCTACGGCCGGGCCGCCATAGGATGGGGTGTCGCGGTGCACGGGGCGCCGCGGGGAGGAGCGTGCACGGGTGCGAGTCGGAGTGATCGGCGCGGGGCAGCTCGCCCGCATGATGATCCCCGCGGCGATCGAGCTCGGGGTCGAGCTCCGGGTCCTCGCCGAGGGCGAGGGCATGGCCGCATCGCTGGCCGCCGAGCGCGTCGGCGACTACACCGACCCCGACACCGTGCTCGCGTTCGCGCGCGAGGTCGACGTGGTCACCTTCGACCACGAGCACGTGCCGCAGCACGTGCTGCGGACCCTCGTCGACGCCGGCGTCGCCGTGCACCCGGGCCCCGACGCCCTCCGCTTCGCACAGGACAAGCTGCTCATGCGCGAGCGGCTCGCCGAGCTCGGGCTGCCGGTGCCCGAGTGGGCGCGCGTGTCGACTCCCGATGAACTCGACGCGTTCATCGCCGAGCACGGCGGCGCCGCGGTCGTGAAGACGCCGCGCGGCGGATACGACGGCAAGGGCGTCCGCGTCGTGCGAGGCGCGGCCGAGGTGGCGGAGTGGTTCGCCACCGTCGGCGAGGACGGCCGCGACGGCGCCCTCCTCGCCGAGGAGCTCGTCGATTTCCGGCGCGAACTCGCGCAGCTCGTCGCCCGCCGCCCCTCGGGCGAGGTCGTCGCCTGGCCGCTCGTCGAGACGGTCCAGGTCGGCGGGGTGTGCAGCGAGGTCATCGCGCCGGCACCGCGCTCCGCGGGCCGGCTCGCCGATGTCGCCGCCGACGTCGCCATCGCCGTCGCCGAGGGCGTGGGCGTGACGGGCGTGCTCGCCGTGGAGATGTTCGAGACCGTCGACGACCGCGTGCTCGTCAACGAGCTCGCCATGCGTCCGCACAACTCCGGCCACTGGACCATGGACGGTGCCACGACGAGCCAGTTCGAGCAGCACCTCCGCGCGGTGCTCGACCTGCCGCTCGGCGGCACCGGATGCCACGACGAGTGGGCCGTGATGGTGAACCTCCTCGGCGGGCCCGCCGAGGGCACGCTGACCGACCGCTACGCCGACGCGCTCGCCGGGCACCCGACCGTGAAGGTGCACAACTACGGCAAGGCGCCCCGGCCGGGCCGCAAGGTGGGCCACGTCACCGCGATCGGGCCCGACCTCGACGAGGCGGTCTACGAGGCGCGGGCGGCTGCGGCGGCGCTGCAGGACTAGACCCGCGGGCGGGCTCACGGAATCACCCAGCCGGCGGCCCTACTATCGACGGGTGATCGCAGGCAATTCCCCCGCACCCCTCGTCGGCGTCGTCATGGGTTCCGACTCCGACTGGAACGTCATGCGCGAGGCCTCGGAGCTCCTCGACGAGTTCGGCGTCGCCCACGAGGTCGAGGTCGTCTCGGCGCACCGCACGCCCGAGAAGATGATCGCCTACGGCAAGGAGGCGGCCGGTCGCGGCATCCGGGTGATCATCGCGGGCGCGGGCGGCGCGGCCCACCTGCCGGGCATGCTCGCGTCGGTCACGACCCTGCCGGTCGTCGGCGTGCCCGTGCCGCTCTCCCGGCTCGACGGACTCGACTCGCTGCTGTCGATCGTGCAGATGCCCGCCGGCGTGCCCGTCGCGACGGTCTCGATCGGCGGCGCCAAGAACGCCGGACTCATCGCGGTGAAGATCCTCGCCACGTCCGACGACACCCTGCGCGACGCCCTCGCCGACTACGCCGCATCGCTCGCCGCGCTCGTCGAGCAGAAGAACGAACGCCTGAAGTCCAGCCGATGACCCTCGCCGCCAGTCCCATCCGGCACCCCGACACCGGGTCGCGCCCGCTCATGACGCGGCGCGGCTGGTGGCTCGTGGGGATGAACATCCTCATCCCCGGTTCGGCGCAGGTCCTCGCCGGCGACCGTCGGCTCGGCCGCTTCGGCCTCGGCGCGACGCTCGCCCTGTGGGTCCTGGTGCTCGCGGCGATCATCACGTGGTTCGCGGCGCCCACCGTGGCGTACACGATCGCGTCGAACAGCATCGCGCTCTGGATCATCGCGCTCGGACTCGTCTTCTACGCCGTGCTGTGGCTGGTGCTCACGCTCGACACGCTGCGGCTCGTCCGCCTGGTCAAGGCGCAGCCGTCGGCGCGAGCGCCGATCGCCGCGCTCGCCACCGTGGTCCTGGTCGTCGCCTCCGGCGGCGCCGCGTACGGCGCCTACCTCGCCACGACGGCGAGCGGCTTCCTGTCGACGGTGTTCGCGGCCGGCCCCAGCGAGCCGCCCGTCGACGGGCGGTACAACATCCTGCTGCTCGGCGCCGACACCGGGCCGGACCGCGAGGGCACGCGTCCCGACAGCATGACCGTGGCCTCGATCGACGCGCAGACCGGGCAGGCCGTGCTCATCGGCCTGCCGCGCAACCTCGAGGACGTGCACTTCCCGGCGGACTCCCCGATGGCGTCGGCCTATCCGAGCGGGTACGGCACGGAACAGGGGTGCCTGGTCGACGTGTGCCTGCTCAACTCGATCTACACCGAGGCCGAGGTCGTCACGCCCGAGCTCTACCCCGACGCGGCGAGCCGCAACAGCTCGCCGGGCATCGAGGCGATGCGGGATGCCGCGGAGGGCGTCACCGGCCTCACCATCCAGTACTTCGTCGTCATCGACATGCAGGGCTTCGAGGCGCTCATCGACGCGCTCGGAGGGGTCGAGATCACCGTCGAGGAGCGCCTGCCGATCGGCGGCGACGAGTACCTGCAGAACGTCGACGGCTGGGTCGAGGCCGGAACGCAGCGGATGAACGGCTACACGGCGCTGTGGTACGCGCGCTCGCGGTACAGCGGCACCGACTACGACCGGATGGAGCGCCAGCGCGTGCTGCAGGAGGCGATCCTGCGCCAGTTCACGCCGGCGAACGTGCTCACGAAGTTCCAAGCCGTCGCGCAGGCGGGCGCGGAGACGGTCCGGACCGACATCCCGCAGTCGATGCTCGGCTACTTCGTCGACCTCGCCGGGAAGACCCGGGAGCTGCCGGTCGCGACCGTCGAGCTCACGCCCGACGCCGGGGTCGACCCGGCGTACCCGGACTGGGACCTCGTGCACGCGCTCATCCAGGACGCGATCACGACGGCGACCGCGGAGCCGACCCCGCCGGCGCCCCAGGCCGGCTGATCGCCGCGAGGTCGAGCGGCTACAAGTCGGCGTGCAGCTGCCAGACCCGCTCGGCGGAGTCGCGCCAGTCGAACGCCTGCGCCCGGTCGGTGCCGGCGATCGAGAGTCGCTCGGCGACGTCGCGCTGCTCGACGACGGCGGTGATCGCCGCCGCGAGGCGCTCGACGTAGCCCCCGCCGACACCGACCGGCACGGCGATGCCGGCATCGGCCGAGACCTCCAGGTAGGCGGGCGTGTCGGAGTGGATCACGGGAGCGCCGAGGCGGAACGCCTCGATGAGCGCCGTGCCGTCGCCCTCGTCGTGGCTGGGCGCGACGACCGCGGTCGCGCGCGAGAGCACGACCGCGTGCTCGGCGGGGTCGTCGGGTTCGACCGCGACGACGCGCGCCGGCGCCACGCCGGCCTCCTCGGCGACCGTGGCCAGGTGCTGTTCGCCCCAGGTCTGCGGGCCGATCACGACGAGGGGGATCTCCGGCACGCCGGGCCGGCCGAGCGCGTGCAGCACGTCGACCACGCCCTTGCGCGGCTCGAGGGTGCCCTCGACCGCGAGGTACTCGGCCGGGAGCCCCAAGCGCCGCGCGACCTCGTCGGCGTCGCCGGGCACCTCCAGGCCGGGTCGGGGCGCCGTGCCGATGACGCGCACGCGGTCGCCGAGGTCGACGACCTGGGCCAGGCGCTCGGCGAGGGCGTGCGTCGGCACCACGACCGCATCCGCGTGGCGTCGCGCCCGCTTCAGCATCGCCTTCTGCCAGGCCACCGACGCCGACGTGAGCGACTCGGGGTTGGTCCAGGCGAGGACGTCGTGCACGGTCACCACCACCTGCTCGCCCGGGACCGTGCGGTCGTGGCGGCGCAACGGCGCGAACAGCGTCGGCGCGTGGATCATGCCGCCGCCCGGCGAGGTCGTCAGGCCGAACTGCCAGGCCGCCGCGAGCTCGCGACGCGCGAGGCTCGACTTGTAAAGGCCCGACAGCCCGGGGAACGCCTCGAGGATCCGGTCGTAGTCGCTCGGCAGCGAGCTGGAGACGACGCCCTCGACCTCGCACCCGCGCGGCGCGGTCGCGATGAGCGCGCGCGTCAGGGCCTCGGTGTAGCGGCCGGTCGGCCCGGGAACGGGCGCGACGAACTGGTCGACGATCACGCGGAGCGTGGTGGCCATGCCCCTCCTCGGATGCTCGTGCGGCGGCCCGTCAACTGTAACGTCCGGGGCCGGTCGCCGTGCCCCGGCCGCGACCCTGTGGACGGCGACGACGTGCGGACAGGGCAAGATGGATGGGTCCCGTCCCACCGAGAACGAGAGCGAATGAGCCCCACCCCTGCGTCCGCGCGCGTCGTCGCGGTGGTCGTCGCCTACAACCGCCGCGACCTGCTCGCCGAGGTGCTGGCCGCCCTCGCCGCCCAGGAGTCGCCGCTCGAGCGCGTGGTGGTCGTCGACAACGCGTCGACGGATGCCTCGGCCGACGTCGCCCGCGCGGCCGGCGACCTCGTCGACCTCGTCGAACTGCCGAGGAACACCGGCGGGGCCGGTGGCTTCGCGGCCGGCATGGCCGTCGCCCTCGCCGATCACCGCCCGGACTGGATCTGGTTGATGGACGACGACACCGTCCCCGAGCCGGCCGCCCTCCGGGAGCTGCTCGCCGGGGTGTCCGGCACCGACGCCGTCGTCGCGGGCTCGCGCGTCGAGTGGTTCGACGGCACCGAGCACCCGATGAACAC
Organism: Agromyces sp. C10; assembly: GCF_023217995.1. NCBI lineage: Bacteria > Bacillati > Actinomycetota > Actinomycetes > Micrococcales > Microbacteriaceae > Agromyces > Agromyces sp. C10. Next base: position 102,902 of record NZ_JALPSX010000003.1, read on the forward strand.
GCCGCGGCCGAAGCCGTTCGCCGCGCGCCGGGAGCGGCGCACGGCCACCGAGCGCGGCGTCGTACCGATCCGCAGCACGTCCTTCGTCTCGATGCTCGTGCGGGCGGACGTGGTCCGCGAGATCGGGCTGCCGATCGCCGACTACTTCATCTGGAACGACGACTTCGAGTACTCCACGCGGGCGCTCCGCGGCCGCCGCGGCGTGCACGTCCCGGCATCCGTCGTCGTGCACAAGACGCGCGTCCTGGGTTCGACCGATGCCGACCCGGGGGCACGGTTCTACTACGAGGTCCGCAACAAGCTGTGGATGTTCCGCCGGTCGCGGAGCCTCGCCGGCTGGGAGAAGCTGCTCTACGGGGGCTCGAGCGTGCTGCGGTGGGTGCGCACGTTCGCGCGCTCGGCCGACCGGTCGGTGCTCGCCGACGGCTGGCGTCGCGGATGGCACGACGGAACCCGCTACCGTCCGCGGCCGAACGCCGACGCGCTCGCCGGGCTCGGCCGCGCCTCCGACGCGATCGCGGCGGTGGAGGCGCCGTGAGCGAACCGTTCAGCCTCCTGATGGCCGTGTACCGGGGCGACCATCCGGTGCACTTCGCCAAGGCGTTCACCTCGAGCGTCGAGGCGCAGACGCGACGCCCCGCCCAGGTCGTGCTGGTCCAGGACGGACCGGTCTCGCCCGGGCTGGAGGGCGCGATCGAGACGGCGATCGCCCACTCGCCCGTCCCCGTCCTGCACCACCGCATCCAGGAGAACGCGGGCCTCGCGCACGCGCTCGCCGAGGGGCTCGCCCGCTGCGAGCACGACATCGTGGCCCGGATGGACGCCGACGACATCTCGCTGCCGGAGCGCTTCGCGGCGCAGCTGCCGCTCATCGAGGGCGGACTGGATCTCGTGGGCACCGGCATGCTCGAGTTCCTCGACGACGACGGCTCGATCGTGGGCCGACGCGTGCCGCGCACCGAGCAGGCCGAGATCGAGCGGTTCGCCCGCTTCCACGACCCCTTCAGTCACCCGACGGTCGTCTACCGGCGCAGTGCGGTCGAGCGCGCCGGGGGATACCAGCCCCTCGGCCTCATGGAGGACTACTGGCTCTTCGCGCGCATGATCCACGCCGGAGCCCGGGTCGGGAACCTCGCCGAGCCCCTGCTGATGTACCGCGTGGGCGACGGCGCCTACGCGCGGCGCGGCGGCCGGGCCCAGTGGAGCAGTGAGATGCAGCTCCAGCGCGCCCTGCGTCGCATCGGCTTCACCACCCGGCTGCAGTACCTCCGGAACGTCCTCGTCCGCGGCACCTACCGGTTCGTCCCCGAGCCGATCCGGCGTCGCGCGTACCGGCGCCTCATCGCCCGCGGATCGAGTTCCGACCACGCCTGAACCGCCCGGCGGCATCCGTCGGCGCGCTCGCGACGCCCGCTCGCGCCGGACGGGACGCGCCGCCCGCGATGCGACGCGCCGAGCCGGAATACCCCCCGGGGCCCCCGGCATCCGCTTACCATGAGGCCCGTGTCCCTGCGTGCAGGGGCGGTTCGGGGGGAATGACATGGCGTCGGTACGTGCGATGTTGACGACGGCGGGAGCCGTGGTCGCGCTGATCGCGAGCGCGCTCACGGCGCAGGTGACGATGCCTGCGCAGAGCGCGGCGGCGGCGGCGGATCCGAAGGACTTCAACGCCGGGATGATCATCAGCGACCAGGTCTTCTACGACAGCTCGACGATGACCGCGGCGCAGATCCAGTCCTTCCTCAACGCCCGCGTGCCGACCTGCGCGAGCGGCTACGTGTGCCTGAAGGACTACTCGCAGGCCACGACGAGCCAGCCCGCCCGCAGCGAGGGCTGCGCCGCGTACGCAGGCCAGGCGAACGAGTCCGCCGCGCTCATCATCTACAAGGTGGCGCGCGCCTGCGGGATCAACCCGCGCTCGCTGATCGTGCTGCTCGAGAAGGAGCAGGGCATCGTCACCGACTCGTCGCCGTCGTCGCGGCAGTACCGCTCGGCCACGGGCTACGGCTGCCCCGACACTGCCGACTGCGACGCCAACTACTACGGCTTCTTCAACCAGGTGTACAACGCCGCCTGGCAGTTCCGGAAGTACCGTGCGAACCCGGGCATCCGCGCCTACCAGGCGGGTCGGTACAACACGATCCTGTGGCACCCGAACACGGCGTGCGGATCGTCGCAGGTGTACATCCAGAACCAGGCGACGGCGGGCCTGTACATCTACACGCCCTACCGCCCGAACGCGGCGGCGCTCGCGAACCTGTACGGCACGGGCGACGCGTGCTCGAGCTACGGCAACCGCAACTTCTGGAGGCTCTTCACCGACTGGTTCGGCTCGACGAGCGCGCCGGCCGCACCGCCGCCCGCGCCGCTGTCCACCGACCAGATCCCGATGGTCTACGCCGTCGACGGCGCCGGGGCCATGTACCTCTACCCCGGGTCGGGTACGGGTGGCTGGCGACCGCGCGTGCAGGTCGGCAGCGGATGGAACAACATGAAGTTCATCGACGGCGTGGGCGACGTCACCGGTGACGGCTACCGCGACGTCATGGCGATCGACGCGGCCGGGACCCTGCGGACCTACCCGACCGACGGCCGCGGGAACTTCCGGAGCCCCGTCGAGGCCGGGACCGGGTTCCAGAACGTCACCGCGATGTTCGCCGCGGGCGACTTCGACTCGGACGGCGACCAGGACCTCTTCACGCGGGATGCGGCCGGCGTGCTGCGCCTGCACATGAACAACGGCAACGGCACGTTCGCGCCGCCGAAGCAGGTGGGCATCGGCTGGAACGTGTTCACCACGTTCGTCGGCAGCATCGACGTGAACGGGGACGGCAACCCCGACGTGCTCGGTCGCGCCGCCGACGGAGCCCTGTGGCTCTACGCGGGCGACGGCCGTGCCGGATGGAAGCCCGCCCAACGGGTCGGCACCGGCTGGAACGTGATGACCAGCATCATCACGCCCGGGGACTTCGACGGCGACGGACGCGACGACCTCCTGGCGCGCGACGGCGCCGGTGGCCTCTACCTGTATGCCGGCAACGGCACGGGCGGCTGGCGCGCACCCAAGCTCATCGGCAACGGGTGGAACGGGATGGCGCTCCTCGCCGGTCCGGGTGCGAAATCCGGCCGGGTGGTCCCGCTCACGACGGGCATGGGCGACCTCACGGGCGACGGCACGCGCGACCTCATCGCGCAGGCCTCGGGCGTCGGCACCTGGATCTACCCGTCGAACGGGTCGGGCGGTTGGCTGCCGCGTCGGACGGCGCCCGGCGAGTGGGGTGGCACGAACCTCGTGTTCGGCGGAGGCGACTGGGACGGCGACGGGCGTCGCGATGTGTTCGCGCGCGACACCGCGGGCGACCTCTGGCGTCACGCGAGCGACGGCAACGGCGGGTTCGCCCCTCGAGTGAAGGCCGGCAACGGCTGGGGCGGCTTCACGGCGGTGTTCGGCGGCGGCGACGTCGACGGTGATCGCGATTGGGACATCATGGCCCGCGACAGCTCGGGGGTCCTCTGGATCTACCCCGGCAACGGCGCAGGCGGGTTCGAACCCCGCGTCCGCGTCGGCGGAGGCTGGGAGACGATGCGGTGGGTGTTCAGCCCGGGCGACTTCACGGGCGACGGGCGCCCCGACCTCATCGCGGTGACCAGCGCGGGCGAGATGCGCCTGTACGCGCGCACCGCGACCGGGTACGCGGCCCCGACCGTGATCGGCAGCGGCTGGCAGGGCATGACGTGGGTGGGCAGCCCCGGCGACCTCGACGGCGACCTCAGGGCCGACGTCCTGGCCCGCAGCTCCGACGGCGTGCTCCGGCTGTATCCCGGCAACGGCCGGGGCGGATGGCTGACCGTACGCCAGGTCGGCAGCGGATGGCAGTCCATGACGCTCATCGGCTGACCGGTCGCCGGGCTGCGCGGGGCGGTTCCGCTAGGATCGTCGGGTGTGCTCCGTGAGGTCAGGCGAGTGACGGCCGCCGGTCCCGTCGCGGAGGTCGTCATCGCCGTTCACGACGCGCGGCGCCCGGTCGGACGGGCGATCGGTTCGATCGTGGGCGAGCCCGGAGCGGGCCGCCGGCACGGTGCGCCGGCGCGCGCGCGGGTGACCGTCGTGTGCCACAACATCGAGGCGTCGGCGTTCGCGGCCACGGTCGAGCGGTTCGCCGATGCCGACGTGCGGTGGCTCGAGCTGCACGACGGCATCCGCAGCCCGGCGGGCCCCTTCAACCACGGACTCGCCCGTGCGGAAGCGCCCTACGTGAGCGTCATGGGCTCCGACGACTGGTTCGACCCGGGCGCGGTCGACGCCGCGGTTCGCCACCTCGAACGCGACGCCCCGCAGGTGCTCGTGCTGCCCTTGCGCCATCAGGACGGCCCGCCGATGGCGAACCCCCTCAGCCGCCGCGGACGGCATCGCCGGCTGGACCCCGTGAAGGACCGCCTCGCCTACCGCACGGCGCCGCTCGCCTTCATCGACCGGCGACTGGTCGACCGGCTCGGACTCGAATTCGTGCCGGGGCTCCGCTCGGGCGAGGACGCCCCGTTCTCGGCCCGCCTCTGGAACTTCGCCGAGCGCATCGACTTCCACCCCGCCGACCCGGGCTACGTGATCGGCGCCGACGCCGCCGTGCGGGTGACGACCGCCCCGATGGACGTGGAGGACGAGCTCGCCCCGTTCCTCGGGCTCTTCGCCGAGCCGTGGGTGGCCGCCATGCCCCCCTCCCGCCGTCACGCGCTCGTCGTCAAGACGCTCAGGATCCACCTCGTGGGCGGTCTGGTCCGGCGCGCCGAGGCCGACTCGCTCGGCCCCGGCGAGCACGAGGCCTATCGCTCGCTCGCGCAGGCGGGACTCTCGATCGCGCCGCGCGCGCTCGATCCGATGTCGCGGCGCGACCGTGCCATCCTCGATCTCCTCGTCGCCGAACGGCCCGCGGAACTCGGCGCGCTCCGGGAAGCGGGCCGGCGCCGCAACCGCGCGGGTCGCGCCGACCGGCTGCTCACCCGCGACCTGCGGCACGCGCTCGACCGGGAGTCCGACCTGCGCCGGCTGCTCAGGTACGTGGGGTGGCCGCATTGAGCACCGCACCGGTGCATGAGAGAGGGACGATGACCAAGCCTGCGCTCCTGATCCTGTCGTTCTCGCCCATCGCCGGCGACGCGCGCGTGCTGAAGCAGGTGCGCCTGTTCCGCGACCGCTACGCCGTCACCACCTGCGGGTACGGCGAGGCGCCGGAGGGCGTCGAGCACATCCGAATCCCCGACGGGCTCTCGGTCACGGCGCTGAACGGCCGGCTCATCACCCTGCGCTGGTATCGGCGCGCCTTCTGGAGCCTTCCCGCCGTGCGGTGGGTGCGCCAGGCGCTCGCCGGACGACGGTTCGACGCGGTGCTCGCCAACGACCTCGAGGCGGTGCCCCTCGCGCTGCGCGTCGCCGACGGCGGTCGCGTCCACGCCGACCTGCACGAGTACGCGCCGCGGCTGCACGAGGAGCACGCCGCATGGAATCGCCGCATCCGCCCCTTCGCCGAATGGCTCGCCCGACGCTACGCGGCGCGTGCGGCATCCTGGACCACGGTGGGCGCCGGCCTCGCGCGGGAGTACGAGCGCCAGTTCGGCTTCGCGCCCGCGGTCGTGACGAACGCCGCGCCCTACGCCGACCTCCAGCCGGGACCCGTCGGCGATCCGATCCGTCTCGTGCACAGCGGGGCGGGCCTCGGCAACCGCAACCTCATGACCATGGTGGAGGGCGTCGAGCTCGCCCGGCGCGAGGTGACCTTCGATCTCTACCTCACGCCCAACGACCCCGCCTACCTCGACCGCATCCGCCGCCACGCCGAGCGCAGCACCCGGGTCCGGCTGCACGACCCGGTTCCCTACGACCGCCTCATCGCGACGCTCAACGAGTACGACGTCGGCGTCTTCGTGCTGCCGCCGGTCAACTTCAACTACCGCTGGGCGCTGCCCAACAAGCTCTTCGACTACATCCAGGCGCGCTTGGGCATCATCGTCGGCCCCTCCGAGGAGATGGCGCACTACGTCCGCGAGCACGACCTCGGCGCCGTCGCCGACGATTTCACCGCCGAGTCCCTCGCCCGCGCCATCGATGCCCTGGACGGCGACGCCGTCCGCCGGATGAAGCTCGCCTCGCACGCCGCCGCGCCGGTCGTGTCGGCGGAACGCGAGGTCCACGGATGGGAGACCGCGATCGATCGACTGCTCGGGGCCGGGAGCCCCTCGTGAGCCGGCCCTCGCTGCTGATCCTCTCGTTCTCCGACATCCGCGGCGATGCCCGGGTCCTCAAGCAGGTTCGCGAGTTCACCCGCGACTACGACGTGACCACGTGCGGGTACGGGGCGGCGCCGGACGGCGTGGTCGAGCACCTGCGCATCCCCTCCGACGCTCCCGCGTGGCGCTTCGACCGGGTCGCGCTCGTCCTCCGACGGTTCGAGCGGGCGTACCGCGGCAACCGCGCCGTCGTCGAGGCGCAACGGCTGCTCGGTGAGCGCACCTTCGACGTCGTGCTCGCCAACGACCTCGACACCGTTCCGCTCGCGATCGGGCTGCGACCGCGCGGGGGCGTCCACGCCGACCTGCACGAGTACACCCCCCGCCAGCGATACGAGGACCTGCGGTGGCGGATCTTCTTCGCCCCGCTCATGGCGTGGCTCGTTCGCCGCTACGTGCGTCGCGCCGACTCCGTGACGACCGTGGGGGAGGGCGTCGCCGCCGAGTACGAGCGCGTCTTCGGCATCCGCGCGGGGGTCGCGACGAACGCCGCCCCGTACGTCGCCGCGGCGCCGACGCCGGTCGGAGAGCCCATCCGGCTCGTGCACAGCGGTGCCGGCCTGCGCAACCGCAGCATCACGCTCATGATCGACGCCGTGGAGCGCGCGACGAGGCCCGTGACGCTCGACCTGTACCTCACCGAGAACGACCCCGGCCTCATCGCCGAGATCCGCGACCGTCAGTCGGAGCGCGTCCGACTGCACCCGCCCGTACCGTACGCCGACCTGATCCGGAAGCTCGCCGAGTACGACGTCGGCGTGTTCGTGCTCCCGCCGATCAACTTCAACTACCGCTGGGCGCTGCCCAACAAGCTGTTCGACTTCGTGCAGGCGCGCCTCGGGATCATCGTCGGCCCGTCCCCGGAGATGGCCGGTGTGGTGCAGCGGCACGGACTCGGCACGGTCACCGCCGGATTCGACGCCGACGACCTGACCCGCGAGATCGACGCGCTCACGCCCGAGCGCGTCGCCGAGTGGAAGGCCGCGTCCGACCGGGCCGCCGCGGAGCTGTCCAGCGAGACCCAGGTCGCCGTGTGGCGTCGCGCGATCGACGCGCTGGCCGCGCGTGCGCGCTCGGCGTGAGCCGGCTCAGCGGGCGCGGCGCACCAGTTCGTCGATGACGCGCTCGGCCGCCCGCCCGTCGCCGTAGGGAGCGGCATCCGCGGGCTGCGGCGCGGCACGGCCGACCGCGTCGCGGATCTCCTCGGCGCCGTTGGCGAGCACGTTCCAGCCCAGCTCGACGGTCTCGACCCACTCGGTCTCGGTGCGCACGGTCGTGCACGGAACGCGCAGGAGGAACGCCTCCTTCTGCAGTCCGCCCGAGTCGGTGACCACCCCGCGCGCCGACAGGACGGCGTTGATGAGGTCGGGGTAGGCGAGCGGCGCGTGCGAGACGAGCGAGCCGGCGTCGAGGTCGATCCCGTGCTGCTGGGCCCGCGCGATGACGCGCGGGTGCGCGAGCAGCACCACCGGGTGGTCGATGGTCGACAGCGCGTCGACGATCATGCGCAGCCGCGCCGGGTCGTCGGTGTTCTCGGCGCGGTGGATGGTCGCCACGGAGTACCCGCCCGGCTCGAGGCCGAGCTCGTCGACGAGCTCGACCGGACGGCCCTGCTGGGCGTCGCGAACCTGCATCAGGACGTCGGTCATCACGTCGCCGACGACCACCGACCGGGCGGCGAGGCCCTCGTCGGCGAGGTGACGCGCGGCCACCTCCGTCGGCGCGAGGAGGAGGTCGGCGGCATGGTCGGTGAGCACGCGGTTGTGCTCCTCGGGCATGCGACGGTTGAAGGAACGCAGCCCGGCCTCGAGGTGGGCAACCGGAAGATGCAGCTTGACCGCGCTCAGCGTCGCGGCGAGCGTCGAGTTGGTGTCGCCGTAGACGAGCACCCAGTCGGGCGCGTGCTCCTCGAACACCGCGTCGAGGGCGCCGAGGATCGCGCCCGTCTGGACGCCGTGGCTGCCCGAGCCGACGCCGAGGTGCACGTCGGGTGCGGGGATCCCGAGGTCGGCGAAGAAGACGTCCGAGAGCATGGGGTCGTAGTGCTGCCCGGTGTGGACGATCTCGTGCTGCACCCCGGCGGCGGCCGCCGCGTGCGCGATCGGGGCGAGCTTGACGAACTGGGGGCGCGCGCCGACGACGCTGATGACCTTCACGGGCCCCGATTCTACGGTGACGGGCCGGTGCTAGCGTATTCGGGTGAAGGTCCTGGTCGTCACCACGTGGTTCCCGTCCGCGTCCGCACCGGCCTCAGGGGTCTTCGTCCGCCGCGACGTCGAACTGCTCCGGCGCACCCATGAGGTCGACGTGCTGCACCTGCATCCGCATGGTGCGGTGGGGCCGACGGATGCCGCGCCCGGCGTGCGCCGGCTGGCGATGTCGACGTCGAACCCGGTCGACATCCTGCGGGCCTCCCGCGCGCTGCGGGCCGGACTCGCGCGCTGCGACCTGGTGCACACCATGTCGCCGTCGGCGCTGCTGCCCTTCGCCCCCCTGCGGGTGCGGATCCCGTGGGTGCACACCGAGCACTGGTCGGCCCTGCTCGATGCGTCCACGGTCGGCCTTCCGGCACGCCTCGGCCTCGGTGCGGCGCTCCGGCTGATGCGGCGGCCGGACGTCGTCGTGGCCGTGAGTTCGGCGCTCGCGGAGCACCTCGAGGCGAGGCTGGGCCGGACCGTCGAGGTGATCCCGAATGCCGTCGACGCCCCGGAGCAGCCCCGACCGCGCCCGCCGGCCGGCGGACCGCTGCGTCTCGTCGCAGTCGGCGGACTCATCCCGCGCAAGGGCCCCGATCTCGCCGTCGAGGCGGTCGCCGAGCTGCGACGACGCGGACGCGATGCGCGACTCCGATGGATCGGGGACGGCCCGTCCCGCGCCGAGGTCGGTGCGCTCGCCAGGCGGCTCGGCGTCGACGACGTCGTGGACTTGCCCGGCGGGTTGGCGCCCGAGGGCGTGGCCGCCGCGCTCGCGGAATCCGACCTCTTCCTGCTGCCGACCTCGGTCGAGACCTTCGGCGTGTCCATCGCCGAGGCGCTCCTCAGCGGCCGTCCGGTGGTCGTCGGGGCGAACGGCGGCCAGCGGGACTTCGTGGCCGAACCCGACGGCATCCTCGTGGCGGAGCGCACGGGGATCGCCTACGCCGATGCCGTCGAGCGCTCGCTGGAGCTCGCCCGGGACCGCTCGGCCGACGACATCGCCGCACCGCTCCGATCGCGCGTCAGTCCCGCGGCCCGTGCCGCAGCCTACGATGCGGCCTACCGCCAGGCGGTGCTCGCCCATGGCTGAGCCGGACGTCGACGTCGTCATCGCCGTGCACGACCCCGCGCGGGCCATCGACCGGGCCGTGGCGTCGGTGCTGCGATCGTCCGCGGCGCTCCGCGTCACGGTCGTCTGCCACAACCTTCCGACCGAGGCGATCGCGGGGCGGCTCGGGGCACCGGCCGACGATCCGAGGGTGCGACTCATCGAGCACCACGACGGCATCCCGAGCCCGACCGGCCCGTTCAACGCCGGCCTGGATGCCGCCACCGCCCGGTTCACCTCGGTGATGGGGTCCGATGACGAGCTGGAGCCCGGGGCGATCGACGCCTGGCTCCGCGTCGCCGACCGTGACGATGCCGACGTCGTCATCCCGCCGCTCCGGCACGCCGGCGGAGCGACGATCCCGACCCCGCCCGTCCGGCCCTGGCGCTCGCGGCGCCTCGATGGCGTCGCCGATCGCCTGAGCTACCGCAGTGCGCCGCTCGGACTGGTCTCGCGAGCCCGGTTCGCGGACGTGCGCATGGCCGTCGGACCGCGTGTGGGAGAGGACCTCGAGTACTCCGGTCGGCTGTGGTCGTCGGGCGCGGCCATCAGCCTCGCCCGGCGCGCGCCGGCGTACCTCGTGCACGACGACGCGCCGACCCGCGTCACGTTCACGCCGCGGCCGATCGCCGACGAGCTCGCCTACCTCCCGCTCCTGCTCGAGGCCCCGTGGCTGGTCGGGGCGCCGCGGCCGCACCGGACGGCCTGGGCCGTGAAGATGTGGCGCATCAACGTCTTCGGCGCCCTCTTCTACCGCAGCGGACACGCCTGGGCCCCGGAAGACCGACGTGATCTCTCCGTCCTGGCGACGGCGCTCGCGGCGTTCGCCCCGGACGCGCTGGAGCGGCTCTCCCGCCTCGAGCGCGCGCTCGTCGACGCGGCCGGCGACGAGGCGGTCTCCGACGACGATCTCAACCGGCGGGCGCGCGAGCGCCGGCGGTTCGCCAGCCCCGCCGCCCTGCTGCCGCGCCGCCTGCGGTACCTCGGCGCCCGCGAAGCGCCGTTGCGCTACATGATCGCCACGGTGCTGGCGCGGCGGTGACGGATGCCGCGGGCCACGGATCCGCGCGCACGCGGGCGCCGCGCGGCATCCGCTCCGATCAGGCCCGGCCGATGACCCGGTAGACCACGTCGTCGCCCCACGCCTCGGGGGTGCTCACGCGACGGCCGTCGATGAACGCCCGCACGCCCGGCAGGTCGGCCGGGGCGAGCGAACGGTACTCGGCGTGGTCGGCCTGCACGATGGCCGCGTCGATGTCGTCGCCCAGGTGGTAGGGCGTGAAGCCGAGACCGGCGAGCTCGTCGTCGGTGTACAGCGGGTCGTGCACCAGCACCTCGGCACCGCGGCGCTGCAGCGACGCGACGGCGTCGAACACGCCCGAGAACGCCGTCTCCTTCACGCCGCCGCGGTAGGCGGCGCCGAGCACCACGACGCGGAGGCCGGCGAGCTCGCCGATCGCGCCCTCCAGCATGCCGACGGCGTAGTCGGGCATGTCGAGGTTAGCCTCGCGCGCCGCGCGCACGACGGTCGCCTCGGGGTCGTTCCAGAGGTAGAGCCGCGGGTACACGGGGATGCAGTGCCCGCCGACCGCGATGCCCGGCTGGTGGATGTGGCTGTACGGCTGCGAGTTGGACGCCTCGATGACCTTGTACACGTCGATGCCCGACTTCTGCGCGAAGCGCGCGAACTGGTTGGCCAGTCCGATGTTCACGTCGCGGTAGGTCGTCTCGGCGAGCTTCGCGAGCTCCGACGCCTCGGCGGAACCGAGGTCCCACACGCCGTTCGGGCGAGGGAGGTCGCTGCGCTCGTCGAAGTCCAGCACGGCCTCGTAGAACTCGATCGCGCGCTGCGCGCCGGCCTCGGAGAGGCCGCCGACGAGCTTGGGGTACTTGCGCAGGTCCTCGAAGACGCGGCCCGTGAGCACGCGCTCGGGCGAGAACACGAGGTGGAAGTCGCGGCCCTCGACCAGGCCCGAGGTCTCCTCGAGCATCGGCTTCCAGCGGCCCCGGGTCGTGCCGACCGGCAGCGTCGTCTCGTAGGCGACCAGGGTGCCGGGCGTGAGGTGCTCGCCGAGCGAGCGGGTCGCGGCATCCATCCAGCCGAAGTCGGGCCGCGCTTCGGCGTCCACGAACAGCGGCACCACGAGCACGACCGCGTCGGCGCCGGGGATGGCGTCGGCGTAGTCGGTCGTCGCGCGGAGGCGGCCGGCGGGCACCAGCTCCGAGAGCTGCTCCTGGAGGTGCGCCTCTCCGGGGAACGGCTCGATCCCGGCGTTGACGAGTTCGACCGTGCGCGGGTTCACGTCGACGCCGACGACGTCGTGGCCCTTCGAGGCGAACTGCACGGCCAGCGGCAGTCCGATCTTGCCCAGGGCGATGACGGCGATCTTCACAGTGATGCTCTCCTCTTGGTGTGTGCGACGCGGCTCAGCAGCCCGTCACCTCGTACAGTCTCGCGTCGCCCCGCTCGGCCAGCAACGAGAGGGCGGCGGGGTCGCGCGGCAGGTCGGTCAGGCCGGGGTACAGCTCGGCGCGCGCGTCGCCGATGAACAGCATGCGGTCGTCGGAGTCGATGACGTGGGTGACGCCGAGCTCGGCGGCCGCCGCGCAGGCCTCGGGCGCGCCGTCGGCGAGCCCCTCGGCGATCGCGCGGTGCGCCTCGGGGTAGGCGCCGCCGACGTGCGGGAACAGCGCCTGACGGCCCGTGAACGCGTACACGAGCGCGCTGCCGTTCCACGGATTCCCGGCGATCACCGCGTCCTCGGGGACCAGCTCGGCGACGTCGTCGAACAGGGCCAGCTCGTCCGGGTTCACCGAGGGGCTGTCGGCATCGAGGCGATAGACGTCCGCGAGGTTGCCGTCGATGCTCCGGATCGCGCCGAACTGGGTGCCCACGACGGCGATCGCGGCGACGAGCGACAGCACGGTCGCGCGCAGGGCCGCCGATGGCTCCGCACCACGGCGTCGTGCCAGTCGGTCGAGGCCGGCGCCGGCCCAGTCGAGCGCGAGCACGAGGCCCACCACGGCCAGCGGCACGGCGACGACCGGCCCGAGGGCGGCCAGCCGGAACGCATCGTTGTACCAGAGCCCGGTGATGGCCGTGCGGAGCGGACCCTCGGGCCAGCCGTTCGCGAACGCGAAGAGCGTCGCGGCGAGCAGCCACGAGGCCACGAGCCAGCCCGGCGTGCGCCGGAGCAGCAGGCCGCCCACGACACCGATGCCGACGAGGAGGGTGACCACCCAGCCGACGGTGATGTCGAGCGGGCTGTTGCGGAGGGCCTCGGCCAGCGAGACGTAGAACGGCCGCACCGACGGCCAGCCGTTGTCGCCCGTCTGGAACCGGGACCAGATGAATGCCTCCACGGCGAACACCGCGAGCGTCGCTGCGACGATCAGCACCCGTCGCGACGGGCGCGTCGCGGTGCGGACGCCGCGCACGGCGGCCGCGATGACGAGCGGCGCGCTGAGCACGAAGATCGAGAACAGGGCGTTGGGGTGTGCGAGCGTCGCCGCGACGACCGCGACGAGGGTCGCGACACCCCACGCGAGGGGCGATGCCCCGGCATCGAGGCGGGCGGGCGGAATCCGGGCGTCGTCGGCCCGGCGCGTGATGCCGACGAGCCGAGGAGCGCTGCCGCCGACCGCGCCGACGAGCGAGCCCAGGGCGACGGGGACCAGTGCGATCGCGAGGGAGTTCGGGTAGAGCACGCCGTACCAGGCGAGCAGGTAGGGGAACGCGGCGAACCCGGCGCTGAGGGCTCCGGCCAGGGCGAGGACCAGCGGGCGCGGCCCGAACAGCATGCGGGCGAGGAAGACGCAGGCGACCGGCCACACGACGGCCGCGACGACGACGGCGAGCGAGTTCGCGGCGACGACCGGATCGGCACCGGCCGCGGGCATCACGAGGGCCGCGAAGGCGTGCCACGTCGTCGGGTAGAAGCCCGACGAGGCGCCGGGCGTCGTCATCGTCATGTGGAAGGGCGAGGCGTCGCCCGTGTCGGCGATCCACCGCACGGCGTTGAGGTGGAAGATCGCGTCGTAGGTCTGCGACGGGTTGCGCGGCGAGCCCATGCCGGGCAGCAGCGTCGCCAGGATGAGCGCGGCCCCCGCGGCGAGACCCGCGGCGGCGTGCAGCAGCTCGGACCAGCCGCCGGCGTCCCGCGACGACGGGCGACGCGACCAGCGACGCAGGGCGAACCCGACGAGGCCGCCGACGACCGCCAGGATGCCGACGGGCAGCAGGCCCCAGTCGAGCCCGACGAGCGGCGCGGCGATCGACGCGGCGCCGACGATGCCGACGGACGCCGCGACGGCCACGCCGAGGAACGCGACGCCGCGCAGTCCCAGCAGCAGCGCGAACGGCGCACCGGGGACCACGAACAGCACGATCGCGACCGCGATCGCGGGCAACGCCTCGATCCAGCTCATCTGTGGGCGGGGACCTCGATCACGCCTCGCCGTCGCCCGACTCGAGCGGGCCGGAGCCCTCGAGGAACGGACGCAGGCGGTTGTCGAACATGGTCAGGGCGGAACCGATCGCCATGTGCATGTCGAGGTACTTGTAGGTGCCGAGCCGGCCGCCGAAGAGGACGTCGCGCTCCTGCTTGGCGAGGGTGCGGTACTTCAGGAGCCGCTCGCGGTCGGCGGCGGTGTTCACGGGGTAGTACGGCTCGTCGCCCTGCTCGGCGAAGCGCGAGAACTCCCGCATGATCACCGTGCGGTCGGTGGGGTACCAGTCGCGCTCCGGGTGGAAGTGCCGGAACTCGTGGATGCGCGTGAAGGGGACATCGGCGTCGGGGTAGTTCATGACGCTCGTGCCCTGGAAGTCGCCCGTGGGCAGGACCTCCTCCTCGAAGTCGAGCGTGCGCCACTGCAGGGCGCCCTCGGCGTAGTCGAAGTAGCGGTCGACTGGACCGGTGTAGACGACGGGCACCTGCCCGACCGCGTTGCCCTTCGAGAACGGCTGCGACTCGTCGAAGAAGTCGGTGTCGAGGTGCACGTCGATGTTCGGGTGGTCGGCCATGCGCTCGAGCCACGCCGTGTAGCCGTCGGTGGGCAGGCCCTCGTACGTGTCGTTGAAGTAGCGGTTGTCGTAGGTGTACCGCACCGGAAGCCGGGAGATCACCTCGGCGGGCAGCTCGCTCGGGTCGGTCTGCCACTGCTTGGCGGTGTAGTGCTTGATGAACGCCTCGTACAGCGGGCGTCCGATGAGCTGGATGCCCTTGTCGTTGAGGTTCTGCGGGTCGGTGCCCGCGAGCTCGCCGGCCTGCTCGCGGATGAGCTCGCGCGCGGCATCCGGCCCGTACGCCGACCGGAAGAACTGGTTGATCGTGCCCAGGTTGATGGGCATGGGGAAGACCTCGCCGCGGTGCTGGGTGTACACCCGGTGCACGTAGTCGGTGAAGGTCGTGAACCGGTTGACGTACTCCCACACGCGCTCGTTCGAGGTGTGGAAGAGGTGGGCGCCGTACCGGTGCACCTCGATGCCCGTCTGCGGCTCGTTCTCGCTGTAGGCGTTGCCGCCGATGTGCGGCCGGCGGTCGATGACGGTGACTCGGAGGCCGAGTTCGCGGGCCGCGCGATCGGCGATGGTGAGGCCGAAGAAGCCGGATCCGACGACGAGCAGGTCTGTGTTCACGGGGTGGGGGTTCCTCTCGGGACGACGATCAAGCGTACTCGACACCGCATCCGCGCTTCCCGTGAGGGTGCGACGGATGCCGCGCCTCACCGGCTCGCGGCCAGGACCGCGTCGGCGGCGGCGCCCCCGACGGCGTCGAGGGAGGCGTTGCGCTGCACCCAGCCGGCGCGGGCGGCGCGGCCCGCGTCGGTCTCGCCGGAGCGCCACGCGTCGATCGCGCGGATCATGGCCTCCGCCGCGGCCTCGGGCGTGAAGGCGACCGCCTCGCCGAGGCCGTGGTCGCGCACGAGCGCGGCGCCGCTGCCGGTGCCGGCGAAGATCACCGGCGCTCCGCACGCGGCGGCCGCGTAGGTCTTGGTGGGTCGGGCGAAGTCGTAGCCGATCCCGGGCACGATGCTCACGAGCGCGGCGGCCGCCCCGCGGATCCACTGGGCCGCCTCCGTCGGGGGGACCACGCCGCCGAGGACGATCCGGTCACCGCCGACCCGTGCCGCCTCGCTTCGGATGGCGGGCTCGGACGCGCCCTGCCCGAAGTAGCGCAGCCGGGCGTCGGGGTGACGCTCGAGCACGGCCGGCATCGCCCGGGCGAACAGCTCGGCGCCCTGCCACTCCGACATCGTGCCGGTGTAGACGAGGTACGGGCCGTCGTCCTCCTTGGCGGGGCCGTCGGGTGAGAAGAGCCCGGTGTCGACGCCGTTGCCCACGGTCGCGATCCGGTCGCGGCGCGCGCCGAGCTCGACCAGCCGGTCGGTGACCTCGTCCGAGATCGACAGGACGCTCGCGGCCCGACGGAGCACCGCGCCCTCGACGGCGCGCATGATCCGCACCACGAGCCGTGGCGCACCCATCGAGATCACGCCGTCGGTCCACACGTCGGCCGCGTAGTACGCGAACGGCTTGCGCCGCAGTGCGCTCACCACGGCCACGACGAGCCCCGTCGTGGGCGGCGCCTCCGCGACCGCCAGGTCGTAGCGCGCGAAGAGCAGGCGGAACACGAGCGGGATGTCGTAGCTCAGGTACTGCACGTAGCCGCGCACGTTCCCGCCGCGGTCGCGCAGCACGGGCACGCGCGAGACCTCGATCCCCGGCTCGTCGACCTGCTGGGCGGGAGCGGTCTTCGGCGGGGTGGTCGTGAGCACCCGCACGCGGCAGCCTCGCCGCGCGAAACCCCGCGCGAGCGCACGGAGTCGGAAGGCCCCCGCGCTCACCTCGGGAGCGAAGAGGCGGGAGGCGATGAGGATCCGGGGCGCGTCCGCCATCGCTCAGGCGGCCGCGAGCGACTGCGACTGGCCGGTGCGCGCGGACTC
Organism: Agromyces sp. C10; assembly: GCF_023217995.1. Taxonomy (NCBI): domain Bacteria; kingdom Bacillati; phylum Actinomycetota; class Actinomycetes; order Micrococcales; family Microbacteriaceae; genus Agromyces; species Agromyces sp. C10. Next base: position 119,432 of record NZ_JALPSX010000003.1, read on the forward strand.
GACGACCGCCTCGGCGACGCGGAGGGTCGTGAGGCCCTCGCGCATGGTCACCGTCTCCGACGACTTCCCGAGGATGGCATCGCGGAACGCCTCGTGCTCGGACCGCAGCGGCTCGCGCTTGGCGAGTGCGAAGCGGATCATCGAGCCCTCCGACACGCCGCGGAACGCCGCCACGGACTCCCACTCGGTGGTCTGGGTGCCGTTCTCGAAGAAGGTCAGGTCGGCGCTCACCGTGTCGGCGACGAACGCGCCGCGCTCACCGGTGACGACGGTCACGCGCTCCTTCATGGGCGAGAGCCAGTTGACGAGGTGGTTCGTGATCGCGCCGTTGGCCAGCTGGCCGGTGGCCGAGACCATGTCCTCGTGCGGGCGACCGCTGCGCGTCGTGGTGCGCGCGGCGATGCTCGTGTACGCCGACTGCGCCAGCCAGGCCGTGAGGTCGATGTCGTGGGTGCCCAGGTCCTTGACGACGCCGACGTCCGCGATCCGCGCCGGGAACGGACCCTGGCGTCGCGTGGCGATCTGGTACAGCTCGCCGAGCTCGCCCTCGGCGAGTCGACGGCGCAGGTCCTGGAGTGCCGGGTTGTACCGCTCGATGTGGCCCACGGCACCGACGAGGCCGGCCCGCTCGAACGCGGACGCGACGCGCTCGCCGGCGGCGCTGTCACTGGCGATCGGCTTCTCGACGAGCGTGTGCACGCCGGCATCCGCCAGTTCGAGCGCCACCGCCTCGTGGTAGCCGGTGGGCACGGCGACCACGGCCGCGTCGATGCCCTGCTCGATGAGCGCCGCGACGGACTCGAGCACGGGCAGGCCCCCGGCCACGCCGTGCGGGTCGCCCTGCGCGTCGGCGACGGCGACGAGGCGCACGCCCTCGAGCTCGCGCGTGACGCGGACGTGGTGACGGCCCATCATGCCGAGGCCGATGACGCCGATGCGCAGTTCCGCCATCACGCACCCGCCTTCGCGAGCTCGTTCACGGCCGAGACGATGCGCTCGAGGTCCGCCTCGGACAGCGACGGGTGGACCGGCAGCGAGAGCACCTCGCGCGCGGCCCGCTCGGTCTCGGGCAGGTCGAGGTCGAGGCCGAACGAGGGGAGGCGGTGGTTGGGGATCGGGTAGTAGACGCCCGAGCCGATCTGGTACTGCTCGCGCAGCGCCGTCGCGAACCCGTCGCGGTCCTCGGGGACCCGGATCGTGTACTGGTGGTAGACGTGCTCGGCGCCCTCGGCCACCGGGGGCGTCACGACGCCCTTGAGGTTGGCGTCGAGGAAGGCGGCGTTGCGGCGGCGGGTCTCGGTCCAGCCGAGCACCTTGGTGAGCTGCACGCGGCCGATGGCGGCGTGGATGTTGGTCATGCGGGCGTTGAAGCCGACGACCTCGTTCTCGTACTGCTTCTCCATGCCCTGGTTGCGGAGGAGGCGCAGCATCCGCTCGACGCCGGCGTCGTCGGTGGAGACCATGCCGCCCTCGCCGCTCGTCATGTTCTTCGTCGGGTAGAGGCTGAACATCGCGAAGCGGCCGAACGTGCCGACGCGGCGTCCGCTCAGGCTCGCGCCGTGCGCCTGCGCGGCGTCCTCGTAGAGGGCCAGGCCGCGCTGGGCCGCGAGCTCCTCGAAGGCGGTCATGTTCGCGGGATGCCCGTAGAGGTGCACGGGCATGATGCCGACCGTGCGCTCGGTGACCTTGGCGGCCACGTCGGCGGGGTCGAGGCAGAAGTGGTTCGGCTCGATGTCGGCGAAGACCGGCGTCGCGCCGGTGAGGGCGACGGAGTTGGCGGTCGCGGCGAAGGTGAACGACGGCACGATCACCTCGTCGCCCGGACCCACGCCCGAGGCCAGCAGGCCGAGGTGCTGGCCGGCGGTGCCCGAGTTGACGGCGACGACGGCGCGCCCGTCGAGGAGGACCTCGGAGAACTCCTGCTCGAACGTGGCGACCTCGGCGCCCTGCGCCAGCATGCCCGAGGCGAGGACCGCGTCGACCGCGGCCCGCTCCTCGTCGCCGACGATCGGCTTGGCGGCCGGGATGAACTCGCTCATGACTGCTCCTCCCGCAGGATCCCTGCGTCTTCGATGTAGCGTTCGCCGGTCTCGGGGCACACCCAGGCGTCGCCCTGCTGCTCGAGCGGCACGCCCGCGCGGCCGACCCAGCGGATGCGTCGCGCGGGCACGCCCGCGACGAGCGCGAAGTCCGGCACGTCCTTCGTGACGACCGCGCCGGCGGCCACGGTGGCCCAGCGCCCGATCGTGACCGGCGCCACGCACACGGCGCGTGCGCCGATCGATGCGCCGTCGCGGATGGTCACCCCGACCGGGGTCCAGTCGTGGGCGCTCTTCAGCGAGCCGTCGGGGCTGATCGCCCGCGGATAGGTGTCGTTGGTGAGCACCACCGCCGGGCCGATGAACACGCCCTGCCCGAGTTCGGCCGGCTCGTAGACCAGCGCGTAGTTCTGCACCTTGCAGTTGTCGCCCAGGACGACGCCGCTGCCGATGTACGCGCCACGGCCGACGATGCAGTTCTCGCCGAGGCGAGCACCCTCTCGGACCTGCGCGAGATGCCAGACCTTGCTGCCGTCGCCGATGACGGCGTCGTCTGAGACGTCCGCGCTCGGAGCGATCGTAGTCACGGGCATGTCCTTTCCGGCGCCGCGCCCGGTGGTGGGCGGGTGCCGCGATCAGTCGGGGGAGTCGGTGTCGGCGTCGTCGGGCCGGGACGCCCGCTCGAGGCGGTCCAACTTTACCTGCTGCAGCGCGACCTCCTCGGCGAGCGTTCGCGTGCGGTCCTCCAGGTCGGTGAGCTCGCCGGCGTGCTGGAGGCTCACGAGGAACAGGATCACGATGCTGACGAAGAAGACGAGGTTCGAGGGGACGCCGACGTTCAGCAGGTCGGCGGCCCACGTCAGCAGGCTCGGGAAGAAGCCGATGACCAGCGCGCCGACCGCGGCGAAGAACCACCAGATCGCGTGCCGCTCGCGGAGCCGCCGGCGACGGAGCAGCTCGACGACCGCGGCGAACGCGATGAGCGCCGCGACGACGCCGAGGAGGTAGGTGCCCGTGCTCATCGGCTGCCTCCGGTCTCGGGGATGACCACCCGGGGGCGCAGCAGGGCGAACCCGAGCGCGACGAACGCGCGCACGAGGTAGACCGCGGCCTTGATCGGATGGTGCGAGGGCGCGCCGCCCTGGCGGGGCCGCATCGCGACGGGCACCTGGCGGATGCGCAGGCCCGCGCGGGCGGCGATGACGAGGGCCTCGACGGTGTCGCCCAGGTACTCGGCCGGGTAGTGCTCGGCGAACAGCGCGATGGCGCGGGGCCCGTTGGCCTTGAAGCCGCTCGTCGTGTCGGTGAGGCGGGTGCGGCTGATGCGGCTGATGACGCGCGAGAGCACGACCATCGCCCAGCGGCGGGGCCCGCGCGCGGCGTACTCGCCCTTGCCCGCGAACCGGGCGCCGATCGCGATGTCGCTGTGGTCGAGCGCCGCGATCAGCTCGGGCACCTCGGCCGGGTCGTGCTGGCCGTCGGCGTCGAGCTGCACGACCGTGCGATACCCCTCCGACTTGGCGTAGCGGAAGCCGGCGCGCATGGCGCCGCCGACGCCGAGGTTGTAGGGCAGGCGCAGCACCGTGGCGCCGGCCGCCGCGGCACGCTCGGCCGTGGCATCCGTCGAACCGTCGTCGACGACGAGGCAGGGCACGCCCGGCATCGCGCGCTGGATCTCCGCCAGCACCGCTCCGACCGAGGCCTCCTCGTTGAACGCGGGCAGCACGATGAGCGTGCCCTGGGGCCTCGGAAGCATGAAGGGATCGTATCAGCGGCGTCGTCGCGCATCCGGAACGCCGCAGGCGGCATCCGCCGTCTCAGCGGGCACGCACCGCCGGTGTGGGAGGATGACCCCCGCGACACGTGAGAGGAGAATCTGGTTCCGTGAAGCTCATCTGGCGGACCTTGCGCCGCCTGCTGCCCATCCTTCCCCCCGAGGAGCGCGCGTTCCTCTGGTGGTTCGTGGTCCTCTCCAGCGCGCTCGCCCTGCTCGACATCCTCGCCCTCGGCATCCTCGCGCTGTCCCTCGGCTCCATGGTGCAGTCGGCGCCCATCAACATCCCCGGCATCGGCCAGGTCGGCATCGACGGGTACGTGTGGGTGCTGCTCGCCGTGTCGCTGCTGATCATCCTGAAGTCCGCGCTGAACGTGCTGCTGCAGTGGGTCGCCACGCGCAAGTTCGCCAAGTACGAGCTCACGGTCGGCGATCGGCTGTTCGATGCGTACATCCGCGCGCCGTGGGTCGAGCGCATCACGCGCAGCACCTCGCAGCTCGTCCGGCTCGTCGACGTGGGCGTGGCGACGACCACGTCCGGCTTCCTCCTGCCCGTCATCACGCTGCCCTCGCTCATCACGACGTTCATCGCCGTGCTCGTGGTCGTGCTCGTCGCCGCACCGCTCACCGCGCTCATCACGGTCGTCTACCTCGGCGCCATCGGCCTGCTGCTCTACCGCTGGGTCTCGCGCCGCGCCGTGCAGGCCGGCCGGGTCAACCGCGACTACTCCATCCGCGCCGCGGCGATCATGACCGACATGGTCAACGCCCTGAAGGAGATCACGCTGCGCAACAAGGCGGCCGAGGTCGCCGCGAACGTGCACCGCAACCGCATCTCGTCGACGCGGGCGCGGGCGAACCTCTACTTCCTCGGCGGCGTGCCGAAGTTCGTGCTCGACGGCGCCCTCGTCGGCGGCTTCGTCATCGTGGGCGGCGCGGCGTACGCCGTCGGCGGGCTCTCGGAGGCGATCGCGGCGGTCGCGCTGTTCGGTGTCGCGGGCTTCCGCATCGTGCCGTCGATCATCTCCTTCCAGGGCCTCCTCACGAACGCGCAGGCGAACGCGCCGCACGTCGAGATGGTCGTGAGCGACGTCGAGGATGCCCAGGAGCACCTCCGCCGCGCCGAGGAGATCGGCCACGAGCCGCTCCGTGGCGAGCCCGAGCGGCTCGTCCTCCGCGACGTCGCGTTCAGCTACCCGGACTCCGAGCGCCCGGCCGTCCAAGGCATCGACCTCGACATCCCGATGGGCTCCACCCTCGGGCTCGTCGGCCCGTCCGGTGCCGGCAAGTCGACGGTCGTCGACATCCTGCTCGGGCTGATCTCGCCCTCGCAGGGCACGATCGAGGTCGACGGGATGCCGCTCGAGCGCGTGCTGGCGGCGTGGCGCGACCGCGTGGGCTACGTGCCCCAGCAGGTGGCCCTGTTCAACGGCACCGTCGCCCAGAACGTGGCGCTGTCGTGGGAGGGCGAGATCGACTACGACCGCGTGCAGCGCGCCCTCGAGCGGGCGCAGCTCTGGCCGGCCATCGCCGCTCGACCGGGCGGAATGGACTCGCGGATCGGCGATGCGGGCATCTCCCTCTCGGGCGGGCAGCGGCAGCGCCTCGGGATCGCGCGGGCCCTGTACAGCGAGCCGCTCGTCCTCGTCCTCGACGAGGCGACGAGCGCGCTCGACACGAAGACCGAGGCGGATGTCGCGCAGGCCATCCGCGCACTCGAGGGCAAGGTGACCGTCGTCTCCGTCGCGCACCGGCTCTCGACCGTGCGCGACAACGACCTGCTCTGCTACCTCGACGACGGCCGGATCGTGGCGCAGGGCACGTTCGCCGAGCTCGTGTCCCGCGTGCCGGAATTCAAGGTGCAGGCGGCGCTCGCCGGCCTGACATGAGCGGGGCGAGCGGATGACGCCGCCCTCCCTCGCCGCGCGCGTGCGGGCCGCGCTGCCCGCCGGGGTCGTGCGCGGCCTCGACCGGGCGATCTCGGCCGTGCCCGACCTTCGTCCGCCGCCCGCACCGATGAGCCCGCCCGACGGTGCCCGTCGACTGCTCGTCGCGCCGGCCAACTTCGCGGGCCAGGGCTGGGCGTGGGCTCGCGCCGCCGAGCGGCTCGACGGCGTCGGTGCCCGCAGCATGACCTATCGCGGGGCGGCGGGCTTCGGCTTCCCGAGCGACTACGCCGTCGACACGCGCACGTTCCTGCGCTCCCGCGCATGGCAGCGCACGTGGTTCGCGACCGTCTCCGGCCGATTCACGCACGTCCTGGTCGAAGCGGAACTGCCGATCTTCGGGCGCCTGTTCCGCGGCGACGTCGTCCGCGAGGTCGCCGCCCTGCGCGAGGCCGGGGTCGAGGTCGCCATGGTGGCCCACGGGTCCGACATCCGACTGCCGAGCCGGCACCGGGCGACCGAACCCGACTCGCCCTTCGCGCCCGGACGATACGAGGGCACCGACCAGCTCGAACGGTCGGCGGCGCGCAACCTCGACGTGCTGGCGCAGGTCGGCGCGCCGGTCTTCGTCTCGACGCCCGACCTCCTCGCCGACGCACCGGGCGCCACCTGGCTGCCCGTCGTCGTCGGCGAGGGGTGGCTCGCGCGCGATGCGGCCCCCGTGCTCGCGGGGGATCGGCCCCTGGTCGTGCACATCCCCAGTCGCGCCGGCCTCAAGGGCAGCGCCGCGATCGAGCCGGCCATGCGGCGTCTGCACGACGAGGGGCTCGTGCGGTACGAGCGGCACGAGGGCGTCGCGGCCGACGCCATGCCGGAGCTCTACCGACGGGCCGACATCGTCCTCGACCAGTTCTCGCTCGGCTCCTACGGCGTCGCGGCGTGCGAGGCGCTCGCCGCCGGCCGCATCGTGATCGGCCACGTCCGCGAGGACGTCCGCGAGCACGTGCTCGGTGCGGTCGGCGGCGCGTTGCCCATCGTGCAGTCGCGCGCGGAGGATCTCGACCGCGTGGTGCGCGACCTGCTCGCCGACCCCGCGCGTGCGCGCGCGGCGGCCGCCGAAGGGCCCCGGTTCGTGCGCGCCGTCCACGACGGCCGTCGATCGGCTGCGGTGCTCGGTGCGTCGTTCCTGGCCGACCGATCCGCCGCGCCTCCGGCATGATGGACGGGTGAGCCCCTCGACCCTGCAGCGCCGACTCGTCGCCCTCATCCCGGACTCCGTGCAGATGCGGCTCCGCCCGCAGCTGTTCGGCTTCACCGCCGCCGACATCCCCGCGCCGATCGTCGCCCCGCAGGGCCGCGTGCGACTGCTGATCGCGCCCGCGAACTTCGCCGGGCAGGGGTTCGAGTGGGCGCGCGCCGCCGAGCGCATCACGGGTGTGGGCGCGACGAACCTCTCGTACCGCAACCCCGGCGAGTTCGCGTTCCCGACCGACTACGAGGTCCCCACGGCGGTGTTCGCGAAGTCGCGCACGTGGCAGCGACGCCAGGTCCGCGCGGTCGAGCGGGGCTTCACCCACGTGATCATCGAGGCGGAGCGGCCGATCTTCGGTCGGCGCTACGACGAGGACGTCACCCGCGAGGTCGCCGTGCTCCGTCGCGCCGGCATCCGGGTCGCCATGCTGTGCCACGGTTCCGACATCCGGCTGCCCAGCCGGCATCGCACCCACGAGCCCGACTCGCCGTTCGTCGAGGGCGGCTACGCCGAGACCGATCGTCTCGAGGAGCAGGCGACGCGTCACCGGGCGCTGCTCGACCGGATCGGGTCCACGGTGCTCGTGTCGACCCCGGATCTCCTCCTCGACGTCCCCGAAGGCGTCTGGCTCCCCGTGGTGGTGGGCGAGCGCTGGCGGGAACGACCCGCTGCCCCCGTGCTCGAGCGGGACCGCCCGCTCGTCGTGCACGTGCCGAGCCGGGCCGGGCTGAAGGGGTCCGACCTGATCGAGGACACGATGCGCGCCCTGGATGCCGAGGGCGTCGTGACCTACGAACGTCACGAGGGCGTCGTCGCCGAGCGGATGCCGGAGCTGTACGGTCGCGCCGACATCGTGCTCGACCAGTTCTCGCTCGGCATCTACGGCGTGGCGACGTGCGAGGCCCTCTCCACGGGTCGGGTCGTGGTGAGCCATGTCTCCGATCAGGTGCGCGACCACGTGCGCCGGGCGACGGGTCGGGAGCTGCCCGTCGTCGAGTCCCGCGCCGCGGACCTCGACCGAGTCATCCGCGGGATCGTCGCAGACCGGGAGAGTTACCGCTCGATCGCCGCCGACGGTCCCGACTTCGTCCGCGAGGTCCACGACGGGCGGCGCTCGGCCGAGGTGCTCGCGACGGCGTTCCTCGACCACTGAGCCGGGATCGCCCGGACCGCACCGCTGGTGCGGCCGCGGCCCCTCCCGGCCGGGCGGTCAGCGCTCGAACGTGTCGCGCCACGCCTCGGGGGACGTGATGCGCGGGAGCGCGTCCCGGTACTGCTTCGACAGCTCGGGCCAGCGCCGCTTGAGTTCGCGGTGCAGCTTCCGGCTCTGCCGGACCAGCCGGCGGAACGTGCGCGGGTCGCGCGTGTAGCGCACCTTGCCGGTCCCGTCGGCCGTGGACACGAGGGCACTGTCGTACACGGGCAGGCGGAACCAGGTCGCGTCGCGCTTGGCCAGCTCCACCTGCGGCGCGGCGATGTTGCGCGGCTGCGGCTTCGTGAACCACTGGCGCGCCACCATCCGCGCCGTGAAGAGCACGAGCGGGATGCCGCGGGGCCCCTTGCCGGGCTTGCCGTCGGGACCGAGCGGGAACACCTTCTTGCCCTCGACCGTCGCCGGGACCTCCTCCTCGGTCTTCAGCACGGTCTTCTCGGGGAACCGCTTCGCCTCGGCGCGGAGCTCGCCGAGGATGCTGCCGAGCTCGGCCTGCATGTGGTCCGGCCCGCGCAGGATGTCCTTCAGCGCCCGGTGCCGCAGCGTGACCGGGTAGTACTGCATCGACAGCAGGTGGCGCAGGTCCCAGCGCCAGCTGTCCTCGGCGAGCTGACCGCCGCCCTCGTGCGGCGAGTGCAGCAGGGCCGCGACGAACCGGTTGCGCGCGTGGAAGTACGCCTGCCAGTCGATGGAGTCGTCCTTGTCGAGCCACGAGACGTGCCAGAGCGCGGCGCCGGGGAGCGTCACGGTCGGGAACCCGTGAGCGCGGGCGCGCAGGCAGTATTCCGCGTCATCCCACTTGATGAAGGCCGGCAGTGCGAGGCCCGCCTCGCGCAGCGCCGCTGTCGGGATGAGGCAGAACCACCACCCGTTGTAGTCGGTGTCCATGCGCGCGTGCATCCAGCGCGTCTGGCGCAGATTGCTGAAGCGGAAGTCGTGCGGCACCTCGTCGTGGGGCTGCGCGTGCCACATGAACGGGCCGAGGTCCATCGACTCGGCGAACGCGTGCATGACCGGACGGTCGAGGAGGTCGAACATGTGGCCCCCGACCAGCACCGGCTGCGTCGCGTACCGAGCGAACCGCACGGAGCGTGCGATGCTCTCGGGCTCGATCGTGACGTCGTCGTCGAGGAGGATCACGTACTCGCTCGTGCCGGCCTCGAGGGTCTCGAGCATGGAGCGCGCGAACCCGCCCGAGCCGCCGAGGTTGGCCTGTTCGATGACCTCGAGCCGGTCGCCCATGCGCTCGGCGATGCCCGGGTACTCCTCGCGCGCGCTCACCAACTGCGTGCCCTGGTCGACGACGTAGACCCGGTCGAGCACCTCGCCGACCGACGCGTCGCTCGCGAGCGCCTCGAGGGTGCGGACGCAGTAGTCCGGCTTGTTCATCGTCGTGATGCCGATCGAGGCGCGGCCGTCGCGGACGGCGGGCACGTCGGTCTCCCAGGCGGCGTCGCTCAGCACCACATCGCCGCGGCCCGCGACGACGTCGAACCAGTACCAGCCGCCGTCGCCGAAGGTCGTCACGGGCAGGTCGACGTGCACCGTGCCGCCCTCGCCCGAGAACGACTCGGATGCCACGCGCTGCGGCACGCCCTGCGCGGTCGACCGGTACACGAGCAGCGTGCCCGAGCCGCTGAGCGTGGCACGGAGGCGGACGCGGTCGACCACGGTCCAGTGCTGCCAGTACGAGGCCGGGAAGGCGTTGAAGTAACCCGCGAACGACATGCGCTCGCCGGACGCCACGCGGAAGCGGTCGCGCCCCAGCACGTCGTCGATGTGCGCGCGGTCGCTCACGCGCACCTCGCGGGTGCCGAATCGCGCCCACACGTCGGCGTCGACGTACAGGGGCAGGACATCGGGGTCGCCGTCCTGCGGGAAGACGACGCGCTGCAGCTCGGTCCAGGTCGAGGTCACTCGTTGCTCTCCGGGGAAGTCGGTGGGGCCGACGACGGTCGGCCGCTACGAGCCTACCGCCACCGCCGGTCGCAGTCTGGGCGCCAGCTTCCAGAGCTGCACCGCCAGCACCGCCATCTCCGCCGCGGCGAGGCCCCAGGCCACGCCCGGCGCGCCGATGAGCAGCAGCAGCGGGATCATCAGCGCGGTGCCGACGACGGCGCCGGCGATGGTGCTCGTCGACAGGACGCGCGACATCCCGAGCGCCGTGAGGCACGCGAAGCCCGTCAGCTGCGAGGCCAGGATCGCGGCGAGGTTCACGCCCATCGGGATCGCGAGGTCCCAGCCGATCCGGAGGGCGCCGCCGGAGAGGATGTCGCCGGCCCACGGCGACAGGAGGGCGTACGCGAGGCCGCCGAGCACGCCCAGCGCGAGCGCGATGCCGGTGACGCGACGGGCGCGCGCCGCGAGGGCGGCGGGGTCGGGGTGCGGCACCCAGCCCTGGGCGACCTGCACGATCGGGCGCGTCGCGTAGAGCGCCAGGCGCACCATCCGCTCGGCCAGGGCGTACACGGCGGTGGCGGCGGGGACGAACAGCTCGACGAGCACGATCGGGACGTTCACGTAGATCGACGACGTCGCCGACATCGCGACCGTGTGGCCCTGCCCCCTGAGGTTCCGCACCGCGCGCACGGGGGAGAGCGTCATCCGCCAGCCGTCGTACCGCCGGAGGATGTCGACCGTGCAGATGAGCGCCGAGACGACCACGCCCGCCAACTGCAGGGCGGCGAACCAGATCGCATCGCCCGTGGCGATGACCGCGCCCGCGCCGGCGAGCGTGCCCACCAGCCGCGGGGCGGTGTCGAGCAGGAGGAACCGCAGCGGGCTGCGCTCGCCCACGTAGAACCACCCGGCCCCGAGCGCGACGAGGATGCCGCTGATCGTCGTCAGCGCGGCGAGCACCGGCTGCGCGGGGGTGATGGCGATGGCGACGACGACGGCGACCGGCACGACGACGAGGCTCAGCCACATCCGGCTGAGGACCGAGTCGGCGAAGTACCGCCCGCGCTCCTCGACGGGGCGCGAGGCGACCTCGGTGGGGCCCACGACGCCCCAGCCGTAGACGGCGAGCACGAACGCGAACCCGGAGACGGCCTGCGCGACGGCGATGGTGGCCCACGACTCGGTGCCGGCCGCGATGATGACCGCGGGGATCACCATCAGGCTCACGATGCCGCTGAGCACGACCGAGAGGCCGTATCCGCCCAGTGCGCGCGCGATCACGCCCCTGCGCATGCGGTCCTCCTCACCGGTCGGGCGGCGCGCCCGTCGGCGTGCGCTGGAACCGCCGCCCCATTCTGCCGCATCATGCCGAGGGCTCGGGCCCCCGGGCGGCGGCGAGCGCGTCGCGCCAGCTCATGTCGCGCGCGGCCTTGACGGCGCACACGACGAGGAGCATCCAGCCGCCTTCCTGCAGGGCGAAGCTCTCGGCGAAGCTCGTCACCGCGATCGCCACCAGCACGACCGCCGGCCAGAGGTAGACCACGCTCCGCCGGTTCGAGGCGAGCAGCCACGATCGCACGAGCGCGACGCCGACGAGGGCCGCGAACAGCAGCATGCCGATCACGCCGACCTGGAAGTAGGCGTCGATCCAGGCGCTGAGCGCCGAGGTGAGGTCGCGTCCGATCGCGCGCTCGATCCACACGTACGGCGCCGAGTCCGGCCAGCGGCCCATCCAGCCCCAGCCCTGGAGCGGGTTCGCGGCCAGGTAGCGCGAGACCTCGCGCCACACGTCGAGGCGCACATCGAACTCGCCGCGCGCGTCGAGCAGCTCGATGATCCGGATCCGGAGCACCCACGCGGTCACGATCGCAGCCAACCCGGCGACGAGCAGGCCGAGCTGCCAGCGCCATCGGCTCGCCGCGGGGACCCGGCGGAGGCCGTAGAGCGCGGCGAGCGCGAGGAGCGACGCACCGAGCGCGATCCACGTGACCGGGGAGCCCGCGAGGAACAGGCACAGCGACGCGAGCACGACCGAGGCGATGGCGCGGGGCCGCTGCACGGACTTGGTCCGCCATTCGATGATGAAGGTGAGCAGGGCGATGAGCGCGACGAACCCGAGCAGGTTGCGCGAGCCGAAGAGTCCCTGGATGGGGCCCAGCGAGGCGATGTCGCCCTGGATGCCGAGGAAGACGATCGGCAGGTCGAGCAGGATCCCCGACAGCACCTCGAGGACGAGGGAGACCCCGAGCAGCACGCGGAAGACGTCGCCGAAGGCGCGGACGATCTGGATGGTGTCGCGCATGAGGGCCGTGTAGAGGCCGAGCACGGCGAACGCCACGAGGTACGCCACCCGCACGAGCGTGGTCCCGGGCGCCTCGCTCCAGAGGACGGATGCCGCGGCCCAGCCGACGAACACGAGGATGGTGAGCGGCAGGATGCCGTACCACTCGACGGCGCGCCACCGCGCCACGAGCGAGAGCCCGCACAGCACGAGCAGTGCCGTGAGCGCGGCGAGCAGGCCGGGCCACCCGATCATGGCGCGCACGGCGTGGGTGGAGAACGCGAGCCCGATCGCGATGAGGGTGAGCGCCTGGGCGAAGCGCGCCGAGCCGGCGAACTCCCGCAGCGCCGACCTCACGGACGCACCCGCGGTCGGGCGAAGCGGCGCGGCGAACGCGTGGGGGTCAGCGCGGGCAGCGGTTCGGGCGTCCACTGGCGCTGCTTGGTGCCCCACGCGATGGCGATGAGCAGCAGCCATCCGGATTCGATGAGGATGCGGCTCTCGGCGAGCGACTGGCCGACGAGGGCGACGAGGGCGAGCAGCGGGATGAGGGAGGCCGCCGTGTACGGCACGCGCGCTCCGCGGTCGTCCATGGGCGGATCGACGGCGAGGAACCACGAGCGCCACAGCGCGCCGATGACGATCGAGGCGAAGGCGATGAGGCCGAGCACGCCGAGCTGCATCCACACGTCGAGCCACGCGTTGTGCGCCTGGAGGTACTCGACGCCCTTGCGCACGGCGAGGTCGTCGTAGGGTTCCACCCACGGCGCCCAGTAGCTCACCCAGCCCCAGCCGAGCCACGGTCGCTCGGTCGCGAGGCCGATGACGGCCTCCCAGATGTCGAGCCGCCCGGTCAGGTCCTCGCCCTTGCCGAACAGCTCGAGCAGTGCGTTCCAGGACAGTGCGAGCAGCGCGACGGATGCCGCGAGCGTCGCGGCCGCGGCCGCGTACACCCGTCGGCGACGGTCGGGTCCGAGGCGCCGCGCCCACAGGGCGAAGCCGAGGGCGACGAGCACGATGACGGCGACGAGGATGACGGTCGCCGACCGCGTGAGCACGAACACGAGGCCGGCCACGGTGAGCCAGCCGATGCCCTGGGCGCGGCGCATGCCGCCGCTGGCCAGCAGCGCGCCGAACAGGATGAGCGCGAGCAGGGCGGCCATCGCGAGCAGGTTGCGGCTGGCGATGACGCCCTCGATGGGGCCGCCCTCGAACAGCAGCGCGCGCGACCAGTAGAAGGCCATCGGGATGGACTCGGCATCCGGGTCGAAGTCGGGGAAGTTGGGCAGCAGCGGCTCGCGCACGAACACGGCCACCCACAGCTCGAACAGGAGCGACAGGCCGAGCAGCCACTTCAGCGCCCCGCCGAGCGCCCGCAGGAACCCGTGCCATCCGAGCGACAGTGCGAGCGAGAGGGCGACGAACGTCGTCGCGAGCGTGAGGGCGACGGCGACGGCGGTCGTGCCGGGGTAGTTCGACCAGGCCACGGATGCCGCGGCGATGATCAGGAACGCGAGGGTGGACTTGGGCACCCGCCGCCAGGACAGTTGCGGACGTCGCGACCACCAGAGCCAAGCCGCGCCGACGACGACGAGCAGCGCGATGACGCCGAACCCCCACCAACCGAGCAGGTTGCGCCAGAACTGGCCCGAGAACGCGGTGAACAACGCGAACGTCGCGAACGCGCCCTCGAGCGCGTGGCGTCGTCCGCTGGTCATGCGCACAAGGCTATCGCGGTGCGCGGCCGCGACCGCGGGCCCGCACCGTGGGCCAGAATGGGCTTGGTCCGTCGGGAGGAGCGCGCGTGGAGATCTCGGTCGTCGGCTGCGGGTACCTCGGCGCCGTGCACGCCGCGGCGATGGCCGAGCTCGGGCACCGGGTCGTCGGCGTCGACACCGACGCGGCGAAGATCGCGAAGCTGACCGCGGGGACCGCGCCGTTCTTCGAACCCGGCCTGGACGAGCTGCTCCGCGCGGGCATCGATTCCGGGCGGCTGCGGTTCACCACCGACCTCGCCGAGGCGGCGGGTGCCGAGGTGCACTTCGTCGCGGTGGGGACCCCGCAGCTGCCCGGCGCCGACGGCGCCGACCTGCGCTTCGTGAACGGGGCGTTCGACGCGCTCGCGGCCGTGGCATCCGCCGGCTCGCTCATCGTGGGCAAGAGCACGGTGCCGGTCGGCACGGCCGCCGACCTCGTCGGGCGGCTCCGGCAGGCCGGATCGGAGGCGCTCGTGGCCTGGAACCCGGAGTTCCTCCGCGAGGGCTTCGCCGTCGCCGACACGCTGACCCCCGACCGGCTCGTGTACGGCGTCGACGACCCGCGCTCGACCGAACTGCTCGATCGCGTGTACGCCGCCGTCCTCGAACGCGGCACGCCGCGCATCGTCACCGACTTCGCCACCGCCGAGCTCGTGAAGACCGCCGCCAACGCGTTCCTCGCGACCAAGATCAGCTTCATCAACGCGATGGGCGAGATCGCCGAGGCGACCGGCGCGGATGTCACGACCCTCGCCGATGCCATGGGCCACGACGCGCGCATCGGCCGCCGGTTCCTCAACGCCGGCATCGGGTTCGGCGGCGGCTGCCTGCCGAAGGACATCCGCGCGTTCACCGCACGTGCCGAGGAGCTGGGCCGGGCCGAATCGGTCGCGTTCCTGCGCCAGGTCGACGCGATCAACCTCCGCCGGCGCGAGCGGGCGGTCGAGCTCGCGGTCGAGATGCTGGGCGACTCCGTGTACGAGCGCCGCATCGCGGTGCTCGGCCTGACGTTCAAGCCCGACTCCGACGACACGCGCGACTCGCCCGCCCTCGACGTCGCCGCCCGGCTGCACGGCCTGGGGGCGCTCGTGCGTGCGACCGACCCGCACGGCATCGCCAACGCCCGCCTGCGGCATCCGCAGCTGGACTACGTCGAGACCGCGGAGGCGGCGCTGCGCGACGCCGACCTCGCCGTGCTCGTGACCGAGTGGCGCGAGTACCGCGACCTCGAGCCCGCCGCGGTGACCGCGCTCATGGCCGAGCCGCGCATCATCGACGCACGCAACGTGCTCGACCCCGCCGCGTGGCGCGCGGCCGGGTTCGCGTACCGCGGGCTGGGGCGGTCGTAGACGACGGATGCCGCGGCGGCGACGCGCGCCCCGCGGCATCCGTTCGCACCATCACGCCCGATGCGCAGGCCCGGCTCAGACGAACGCGGCCTCGCCCGTGATCGATCGGCCGACGATGAGCGTGTTCATCTCGCGCGTGCCCTCGTAGGAGTACAGCGCCTCGGCGTCGGCGAAGAACCGCGCCACGTCGTAGTCGAGCACGATGCCGTTGCCGCCGCACGCCTCGCGCGCCCACGCGACGGTCTCGCGCATGCGCTCGGTCGTGTACGCCTTGGCCAGCGCCGAGTGCTCGTCGCGCTGCTCGCCGCGATCGAGCATCTCGGAGACGCGGACGACCATGCCGAGCGACGCGGTGATGTTGCCGAGGCACTTCACGAGCAGGTCCTGCACCAGCTGGTGCGCGCCGATGGGCTTGCCGAACTGCACGCGCTCCTTGGCGTACCGCACGGCCGCCTCGTACGCCCCGACGGCGGTGCCGACCGCGGCCCAGGCGACCTCGGCGCGGGTCTGTCGGAGCACCGCGGCGGTGTCGCGGAACGAGTTCGCGTTCTGCAGGCGCAGCGACTCGGGCACGCGCACGTCGGTGAGGGTGATGTCGGCGTTCTGCACCATGCGCAGGCTCACCTTGCCCTCGATCTTCGTGGCCTCGTACCCGGGGGTCGACGTGGGCACGATGAAGCCCTTGACCTGGCCGTCGGCCTCGTCCTTGGCCCAGATGATCGTGATGTCGGAGAACGTGGCGTTGCCGATCCAGCGCTTCTGCCCGTTCAGCACCCACTCGTCGCCCTCGCGGCGGGCGGTGGTGCGCAGGCCGCGAGCCGAGTCGGAGCCGGAGAGCGGCTCGGTCAGGCCGAAGGCGCCGAGCACCTCGCCCGAGGCGAGCTTCGGGATCCAGTCCCGGCGCTGCTCCGGGGAGCCGGCCACGGCGATCGACCCGGTCGCGAGACCGTTCTGCACGCCCACGAAGGTGCTCACGGACGGGTCGACCCGCGCGAGCTCGAGCGCGACGAACCCGCGGAAGACGGCCGAGTTCTCGAACGGCCGCGTCTCCTCCCAGGCGTACGAGAGCGTGCCCAGATCGGCGAGCGGCTTCACGACCTGCATGGGGAACTCGGCCCGCTCCCAGTAGCCGTTCACGATGGGCTTCACGTCGCGCTCGAGCCAGTCGCGGAGCGCGGCGAGCGCCTCCTGCTCACGCTCGGTGAGCTGGGATTCGTACGAGTAGAAGTCGCTCGCGAGCGGCTCGAAGGGCATGTCGGCTCCAATACGTCGTCGGATGGCACGAGCCTAGGCACGTCCCCGGGCGCACCGTCAGCCGTTGGTAGCCTGCTGCCAAACCCGAAAGGACTCCCTCACGCATGTTTGTCGCCATCCGCAACACGCCCCGAGACTATGCGTGGGGTTCCCACACGGCGATCGCGGAGTTCCGGGGGACCGAGCCGAGCGGCGGCCCGGAGGCGGAGCTGTGGCTCGGCGCGCACGCGGGCTCGCCCGCCGAGGTCGTCGATGCGGCATCCGTCGGCGCCGCCGACCTCGCGGAACTCATCGCGGCGAACCCGACCGCCGCCCTCGGCCCGGCGCTCGCCCGCGAGGGTGCGCGCCTGCCGTTCCTGCTGAAGGTGCTCGCCGCCGCGCGGCCGCTCTCGCTGCAGGCGCACCCGACGCCGGAGCGCGCACGCGCCGGATTCGCCGAGGAGGAGGCGGAGGGCGTCCCGATCGACGCGTTCGACCGCAACTACCGCGATCCGTTCCACAAGCCCGAACTCATCGTCGCGGTGAGCGACGCCTTCGAGGCGCTGTCCGGCTTCCGGCCGCTCGACGAGGTGCGCGGCGTCATGGAGGTGCTGCGCGCCGCGGATGCCGCGAGCGAGGAACCGCAGCCCGGTGCGCTCGACCTCCTCGATGCGCGACTGGCCACCGACGATCCGCTGCGCGAGACCGTGGGCTGGCTGCTGCAGGACGGCCGCGGCGGCGACACCGGCGAAGCCGCCTGGGTGGTCGAGCGCGTGACCGCGCTCGCGGCCTCGGACGCGGCGCTGTCGTCGCCGTACGCGGCCTCCTTCCGCACGGTCTCCGATCTCGCGGACGAGTACCCCGGCGATCCCGGCATCGTCATCTCCCTGCTGCTCAACCGCGTGACGCTGCGACGGGGGGAGGCCCTCTTCCTCGCGGCCGGCAACATCCACGCCTACCTCTCGGGACTCGCGGTCGAGCTCATGGCCGCGAGCGACAACGTGCTCCGCGGCGGCCTCACGCCCAAGCACATCGACATCCCCGAGCTGCTCGACGTGCTCGACTTCCGCGCGATCGAGCCGCCTCGACTGCAGCCGCTCGAGGTCGCGCCGGGCGTCGTCGAGTACCGTCCGCCCGTGCCCGACTTCACGCTGTACCGCGTGGAGCCGGCGGCGACTCCGGCGCGGCTCGCGCTCGCCGGGCCGGCGATCGTGCTCGCCGAGGGCGGCGACGTCGAGGTGTCCGCCGCATCGGGTGCGACGCGCGTGCCGCGGGGCGAGGCGGTGTTCGGCTCGCCCGACGAGGGCGTGCTGACGGTCGCCCCCGAGGCCGTGGCGTGGGTCGCGACGACGGGACAGCCGACCGCCGACTGAGCCGGGCGGCGGGCGCCTCGCCGGCGCCCGGCCGATGTGGAAACGGATGGATCGCCCAGCCGGGGCGTGCGTACAATACCGCGCGATGCCCACGATCGAGTTCGCCCGTCTCGCCGCGCCGCCGCGCGTGCGGTCCGTCGCGCTCGATCTCGTCAGGCTCGTCGGGCTCGTCGCGGTCGTCCTCGGCCATGTCTCCGCCGAGGGGCTCCTGCGTCCGCTCCTGTACAGCTGGCACGTGCCCGTCTTCTTCGTCATCAGCGGGTACCTCTGGCGCCGGTCCCGGCCGCTCGGCGACGAGGTGCACCGCCGTACGCGGTCACTGCTCGTGCCGTACGCGCTCTGGTTGCTCATCGTCACGGCCGCCTGGGCGGCGATCACCTCGCTCGCCGGGGCGACCTCGATGCCCGACCCCGTCGCGCTCCTCATGGGCGGATCCGCCATCGGGGGACAGTACGCGGCCTTCTGGTTCGTGACGGCGCTGTTCGCCGCCGTCGTGGCGATGCGGGCGCTCTCCGCCGTCCGACCGTGGCTGCCGGCCGTGGTCGGGGTCGCCGCCGTGGCGATCGCCACCGTGCGGCCCGAGCTGGTCGCCGGCTTGCCCTGGTCGGTGGGCGTCGGGCTCATGGCCCTGGTCTTCCTCGCGGTCGGCGAGTGGCTGCGGCGGGTGCGCCACCGCGTCCGCGCGCCGCTCGAGCTGGGCGTCGTCCTCGTCGTGGGCGGCCTCGCGCTCGCCGGCTCGGGGCTCGTCGCCCCGGTCGACCTCAAGGCCGCCGACGTCGGCACGCCGGTCGCGGGCGTGCTCGTCGCCGCGGCGATCTCGTGCGGGCTCATCCTCGTCGCCGAGTCGCTGGCTCACCGCGTCCCGGAGTGGCTCGGGCGCGCCGCGACCACCGTCGCCGGCGTCGCGATGCCGGTGATCCTCGGGCACGCGCTCGTCATCACGGTGGGCCGGCTCGTCGGTGCCCCGTCGCTCCTCGTCTTCGCGACGGCGCTCGCGGTGCCGATCCTCGTCGGCCTGCTCCTCGCGCGCTCCCGGGCCGGGCGGATCCTGCTCTGAGGGGTGCCGATCGGCCGCGCCGCGCCGCGGCGGCACGCCGCTGAGCCCACGCGGACTGCCGGGGCCCGCGGCAACCGGGCCCCGGCGGGCGGGGTCAGCCGGCCGACGGTGCCGAGGCCGCGGATGCGGCGCTCGCGGGCGTCGCCGGGCTCGGAGGCGTCGCCGGCGACGGCGGGGTCGCGGGGGACGCCGGTGTCGCGGGGGACACGGCCTGCGGCGCATCGGCGGGAGACGACGCCGACGCCGACGCCGTGACCGCGGTATCGGTCGCGGGCGTCGCCGGCGCCGACGTCGCGGCACCGTTCGAACGTTCGGCCACGGCTCCCGCCTGGTCGAGCTGCACCGTGCCGCGCACGTCGCGGAGCTCGAACGCGTTCGCCGCCGTCATGGCGCCGCCGGCGACCAGGCCGAGTCCGAGCGTGCCCGAGGCACCGATCACGATCCAACGCGTGCTCTTCTGCATGGTCCTTCTCCTTCGAGTGTGGATGGTGTCCGTCGTGGAATCAGGCTCGCGTGACCGGATGAGGGACGGGGGAGGGGTTCGTGAGAGCACCCTCATGGTCCCCGCTCCCGACAATGCCGCCGTCCGGGGCCAGCCGTCGCGCGCCGGCGATGAGCGTGGTCGCCGCCTCGACGTCGTTCCGCGCACAGGCGGCCTGCATCGCCTGCGCGAGCAGGTGGGCGATGGCGTGTTCGCGATCGGTGCGATCCGCTGGCGTCACCCACGACGCCTCGGCAGCCGCGGCGAGGGCGCGGAACGCGTCCGCACGGGCTGCCTCGCCGGCGTGGTCGGCGAGTACGGCGCTCGCCTGGGCGTGCGCGAGGAAGGCTCCGCCGTCGACGCCGGGGTCGGTCGTCGCGGCGGTGTCGACGTCGATGAGACCCGTGAGCGTGCGCGCATCGTCGGCCACGAAGAGCTGGCCGACGTGCAGGTCGCCGTGCGCGGTGACCTCCGGTCCCCGCCGGGCGTGCGCACGCCGGGCGACGTCCGCCAACCGTCCGAGATCGCCCGCGAGCGCCGGCACCCGGCGGGCGAGTCGGCTCGCGTACCAGTCCGCGCGCGCGGCGACGGACGGCCGCCCGGGCGGCGGAGTCCCGGCGACCGTGGCGATCCGCGCGCGGAGGCGGTCGACCTCGCGGACGATCGCGTCGGGATCGACGCCCGCGACGACCGCCTCCAGCGGCGTGCCGTCGGCGGGGGCGAGCACGAGGAGACCGGACGGCGACCAGCCGTGCATCGCCGGCACCGGCAGCCCAGCCTCGGCGAAGTCGCGGTGCCGTCGTGCGATGGACGCGACCCGATCCGGACGGACGACCTTGACGTAGACGGTCCCGGCGCCGACCCGTGCCCGGATCACCGCCCGCCGCGTCGGGCGATAGGCCGCGATCTCGACGGACTCGACGGCGGCGGGCAGCCCCATGCGCGCGAGGAGGACCGCGAGCGCGTGCGGGAACGCCGCCGCGGCCAGCGCCGGCAGGTGCGGGTCGTCGGGATGCACCCAGACGGCGGCGGGATCGGACGATTCGTCGACGTACACGACCCGCGACGCCCCGGCACCGGTCTCCTCGTCGACCGTCGCGGCGACGGCCGTGACGGCGGCGCTCAGGCGCGGCTCGATCGAGACGGTCCTGACACCCGCCACCCGCACGCCCGCCTCGAACAGCGCGTCGGCCGCGATGGACTCGGCGCGCGACGCGGGCAGGACCCGGGGCTCCCTCCTCATGGAGCCGATCACACCGCGCGCACGCGTGCCGCCGGTGAGGCCCCGATGAGAGGTCTCTCATGATCGGGCGATCACCTGGTCCGCAACGGCCACCCCGCTGGGATGATGGCTGGGATGGACGGCACACGGAGCGAGGACGCCGCGAGGCCGCGCACGCTGACCGTGCGCGGACGGATCGTGGGCGTCGTGGTCGCGGTCGCCGCCGTCGGGATCTTCGTCTCGGGGTTCGCGGCGTACGCGGTCGAACGGCAACGCGTCCTCGATGCCGTCGAGGACCGCCTGCTCGCGAGCGTCGAGAGCGTGCGATTCGTCGTCGCCGACGGCACGTGGACGGGCCTCGAGCCCGCGCTGGCCGCGGTGGTCCAGCAGGTCAACCCGGACGACAACGCCGGCTCGA
Organism: Agromyces sp. C10; assembly: GCF_023217995.1. NCBI lineage: Bacteria > Bacillati > Actinomycetota > Actinomycetes > Micrococcales > Microbacteriaceae > Agromyces > Agromyces sp. C10. The sequence continues at coordinate 140,666 of NZ_JALPSX010000003.1, forward strand.
TGGGGGTCATCGACGGCCGTGCGGCCCTCGTGCCCGGTATTCCCGTCGACGTGCCGCTCGACCGCCATCCGGCGCTCGTCGATCGGGTGGTGGACGAGACCGCGGGGGACCGCGTGGTGTCGGGCACGTACGTCGCCGAGGACGGCAGCGCCCTGCGCTACATCGCCACCCCGGTCCGCCTGGCCGGCGACGCGTCGGAGGGGATCTTCGTGAACGCGTACGACCTGCGCGCGGAGCTCTCCGAGATCGACGGTGCCGCGCGGGTCTTCACGGTGGCCGCGATCGTGATGCTCGCGGTCCTCGGCGTGGTCGCATGGGTCGTCGCGGGCCGCCTCCTCCGACCGTTGCGCGAGCTGCGCGAGACGGCCGCGCGGATCACCGCGACGGCGTCGGGGGAGCGGATCCCGGTACGGGGGCGAGACGACGTGTCCGAGCTCACCGTGACCGTGAACGACATGCTCGATCGCCTCGAGGGGGCGCTGGAGAGCCAACGGCGACTGCTGGACGACGTCGGGCACGAGCTCAAGACGCCGATCACCATCGTCCGGGGACACCTGGAGCTGCTCGACCCGACGGACCCGGTCGAGGTGCGTGAGGCGCGGGAGCTCGCGATCGACGAGCTCGACCGGATGTCCGTCCTCGTCGGCGACCTGACCGAGATGACGCGACTCGGGGCCCCAGCGGCCCTCGAACCGGTCGACACCGACGTGGGCGACCTGACCCGGGCGATCGTCGCCAAGGCCCGAGCCATCGCGGGCGCCGAGGTGGGTGACGGACCGGTCGCCGACGTGCGCGCGGTGCTCGACCCGGCGCGGGTCACCCAGGCCGTCCTGCAGCTGGCGCAGAACGCGGTGACGCACGGCGGTGGAGCGTTCACCATCGGATCGCTCGTCGACCCGGCGACCGCGGAGCTCCGCTTCACCGTGTCCGACCGAGGTCCGGGGATCTCCGAGTCGCAGCGCGAACGCGTGTTCGAGCGCTTCGGGCGGGCGTCCGAGGGGCGTGGCGCGCGCGGTTCCGGGCTGGGGCTGTCGATCGTGGAGGCGATCGCACGTGCGCACGGTGGTCGGGTGGAGCTCGCGAGCACGCCCGGGTTCGGCGCGGCGTTCACCCTGGTGCTGCCCGGCCGCACGCCCGCTGCGGGCGATGACGTGCGCACGCTGCCGATCCCCACCTCGATGATCGCGGAGGCCTCGAAGGGCAGGTCGCGATGAGCGCCATCCTGATCGCCGAGGATGAGGACCGCATCGCGGCCTTCGTCGCGAAGGGGCTGCGCGCGGCAGGATTCGCCGTGCAACGCGCCGCGAGCGGTGACGAGGCGCTGGAACGCGCACTCTCCGGCGACTTCGACCTGATGGTGCTCGATGTGGGGTTGCCCGGGATCGACGGGTTCGAGGTGCTCGCCCGGCTCCGCGGTTCGGGCTCGTCCCTCCCGGTGGTCATGCTGACGGCGCGGACCTCCGGCGCGGACACGGTCGCCGGGCTCGAGGGTGGAGCCAACGACTACGTGCCGAAGCCCTTCCGGTTCGACGAGCTGCTGGCCCGCATCCGGCTCCGCATGGCCGAGCGCCCGGCGGAGGGAGCCGCCGAACTCACGCACGCCGGGATGACGCTCGACGTGCGGACGCGGCGCGTGCGCGTCGCCGGCGTCGACGTGGACCTGTCCGCGCGGGAGTTCGCCCTCGCCGAGGAGTTCTTCCGGCATCCGGGACAGGTGCTGAGCCGCGAGCAGTTGCTCAGCCGAGTGTGGGGCTACGACTTCGATCCCGGCTCGAACGTCGTCGACGTCTACGTGCGGTACCTCCGCGGCAAGCTCGGACACGAGCGCATCGAGACGGTGCGGGGCATGGGCTACCGGCTGGCCTGAACGGCGCCCTCGGGCTCAGTCGTCGTCGTCATCATCGAGGTCGTCATCGGAGTCGTCGTCGTCCGGGTCGTCGTCGATGTCGACCGGAGGTGGGGCCGGGACCGGCCGCGGCGAGTCGGACGGCTCGGGGGACCCGGTCGGCTCCGGCGTCGGGGTCGTCAGGGGATCGCCGTCGACGACCGGTTCGACGTCGAGGCGCTGGCCGGGACGCTCCGCCGTGCCGGCGGAGGTCCAGGCGACCCCGAGACCGATGCCTGCGACCGCGACCACGGCCGAGGCGACGACGAGGGCGCGTCGTGTCAGGCGCGACCGTTGCTCCACCCTCCATTGCTACCACCGGCTCGAGGCAGCCGACGCCGTGCATGAGAGGTCTCTCATCCGGCGTGGAAGCCGGCCCGACGACGGATGCCGCGCCACCCGTCGGTCGTCAGCCCGCCTGGCGCGGTCCGAACACGCGGCGGTACCGCGTGGGCGTGGTCTGGAGGACCTTCACGAAGTGGTGCCGCATGACGGCGGCGGCGCCGAAGCCGGTCTCGCGGGCGATCTCCTCGAGGGTGAGGTCGGTCTCCTCGAGGAGCTGCTGCGCACGGAGCAGGCGCTGTCGGTTGAGCCACGCGTTCGGCGTGGTGCCGGTCTCGGCACGGAACTTGCGGGCGAAGGTACGCGGCGACATGAGCGCCTTGCGGGCGAGGCGGTCGACGGTGAGGTCCTCGTCGAGGTGCTCGAGCATCCACGTGAGCACCTCGGCGAACGAGTCGGAGCGGCACTCGGCGACCGGGGTCTGGATGAACTGGGACTGGCCGCCGTCGCGCTGGGGCGGGACCACCATGCGGCGGGCGATGATGTTCGCCGCGCTCGCGCCGAGCTCGGTGCGCACGATGTGCAGCGCGGCGTCGATGCCCGCCGCCGTGCCGGCCCCCGTGACGACGCGGCCGTCCTGCACGAACAGCACGTCGGGGTCGACCTCGGTCTCCGGGAACATCTCGGCCATGCGCTCGGTGTACATCCAGTGGGTGGTGGCGCGCCGCCCCTCGAGCACGCCGGCGCGGCCGAGCGTGAAGGCCCCGGAGCAGACGCTCAGCACCCATGCGCCGCGGTCGACGGCGTCGCGGATCACTTCGAGCACCTCGGGGTGGGCCGGCTCGTCGATGAGCGAGGCGGGCACGGCCACGAGGTCGGCGGTCCGGGCGGCGTCGAGGCCCTCGTGCACCACGACGTCGAAGCCGAGCTTGGTCGGGATGGGTCCGGGCTCCGCGGCGACGACGTGGAAGTCGAACGTGGGTCCGCCCTGCTCGGAGCGGTCGATCCCGAAGACCTCGCAGATCACGCCGAACTCGAACGGCGCCATCTGCGGGACGGCGAGGCAGGCGATGGAGTGGAGCACGGACGGCCTCCCTGTGCGGCCAGCATGCTGGCAGGAATGTGTCGATCAGTGGCGAGTCTGCCACTGTCGGCAGAATGTTGCAAGGAGCAGAATTCCTGCCATGGACATCATCTTCTTCCTCGTGCTGGCGACCCTCGCCGTGTGGGGTGTCGTGGCGACGCTCACGCGCCTCGAGACCGACGGCTACGGCCGTCCGGAGATCCGCGATCGCGTGCGTCACGCCGAGAACCTCCCGCCGCGCAACGCCTGAGCAGCCCCGCTAGCATCGTCACGACGCCGGAGGCACCGGCGACGGAAGGCGGACATGAGCTGGCTGGTCACCGGAGGCGCGGGCTACATCGGGGCGCATGTCATGCGCGCGTTCCAGGCGCAGGGCATCGACACGGTCGTGGTGGACGACCTCTCCTCGGGCCGGAAGGGCTTCCTCCCCGACGGAGCGCCGTTCGTCCAGGGGACCATCCTCGACGGCGCGCTCCTCGAGGACGCGATGCGCCGCCACGGCGTCCGCGGCGTCGTCCACCTCGCCGGGTTCAAGTACGCCGGCGTCTCGGTGCAGCGCCCGCTGCACACCTACCAGCAGAACGTGACCGGCACCGCCACCCTGCTCGGCGCGATGGAGGCGAGCGGCGTGGACCGCATCGTCTTCTCCTCGAGCGCCGCCGTCTACGGCACGCCCGACGTCGACCTCGTCACCGAGGCGACGCCCAAGCATCCCGAGTCCCCGTACGGCGAGTCCAAGCTCATCGGCGAATGGCTGCTCGCCGACCAGGGGCGCGCGGCGGGCCTCCGCCACACGTCGCTGCGCTACTTCAACGTGGTCGGCTCCGGCACCGACGAGGTGTTCGATCCCAGCCCGCACAACCTGTTCCCGCTCGTCTTCGACGCCCTCCTCGAAGGTCGTACCCCGCGCATCAACGGCGGTGACTACCCGACCCCGGATGGCACGTGCGTGCGCGACTACATCCACGTGGCCGACCTCGCCGATGCGCACGTCGCGGCGGCCCGCCGGCTGGACGCCGGCGAGCCCCTCGAGCCGGTGTACAACCTCGGCTCGGGCGACGGCGTCTCCGTCGGCGAGATCATGCGCGAGGTCGCGAAGGTGACCGGCATCGACTTCGAGCCGGAGGTCGGGCCCCGGCGGGAGGGCGACCCCGCGCGCATCGTCGCCTCCGGCGAGCTCGCGGCCCGCGACCTCGACTGGCGCATGCGCCACAGCCTCGCCGAGATGGTCGAGAGCGCGTGGTCGGCCCGGCGCGCGGCAACCGTCGACTGACCGCTGCATCACGAACCGGACACGTCGTCCGCGTGTCGCCGACCGCGACAAGCCTCGACGCGCTATTGAGGGTTGCGATTCGCGACTTGACTTCCACCGAATTACACCGATGTAATTGTCGTGACACGCCCTTACGGGATGTCGGTACAACTGGGTGGGAGACGATATGGGCAAGCCTGAATATCGTTCTGGGGTACCTGAGGATTGGTTCGTCGACCCCGTGCGGCTCGGCGTTCCAGGGGTTCGCGGGGTCGCAGACGACGACGACAATCAACTGGCGTGGCAGACCGACGCGCTGTGCGCGCAGACGGATCCGGAGGCGTTCTTCCCCGAGAAGGGCGGCTCCACGCGCGACGCGAAGAAGATCTGCTCCGGATGCGAAGTGCGCGCCGAGTGCCTCGAGTACGCGCTCGGCAACGACGAGCGGTTCGGCATCTGGGGCGGGCTCTCCGAGCGGGAGCGCCGCAAGCTCCGCCGTCAGGCGGGATGATCACCGGTCTCGGGCGGGCCGAATCGAGGCACGCCCGAGGCCGCTGACGGATGGCACGGGACGCGCCGCCTAGGCTTGCCCCGATGTTCCCCAGAGTCACCGCCGTCCTCGTCGTGCAGCATGGCGGCGACCGCCTCCGTGCCACGCTCGACGCCATCCGCGCCCAGCGCCGGCCCGTCGACGCGCTCGCCGTGGTGCTGATGCGCAGCGATGACGCGACCCGCGCACTCGTCGAGGCCGCCCACCCCGCCCGCGTGGTGCAGGTCGAGTCGCCGCTGCCGTTCGGCGACGCCGTGCGCACGATCGAGACCACGCTCGATCCGCCCGGCACCGGTGACGACGCGATCTGGCTGCTCACCGAAGATGCCGCCCCCGAACCGGGCGCGCTCGAGGCGCTCTCCGCGGCGCTCTCCACCGCACGGACCGCGGGCATCGCGGTCCCCAAGCTCGTCGCGTGGGACGAGCCCGGACGGATCCTGCGCTTCGGACGCTCGGTCACGCGCGGCGGGCGCAGCCTCGCCATCGTGGAGGACGAGCTCGACCAGGGCCAGCACGACGACCTCTCCGACGTGCTCGGAGGCGACCCGGCGGGGATGCTCGTCCGGCACGAGCTGTGGCGGAGCCTCGACGGATTCGATCCCGCGCTCCCCACCGTCGACGACGGACTCGACCTCGGAACGCGGGCCCGACTCGCGGGCTACCGGGTGGTCGCGGTGCCCGAGGCCAGGATCCGATTCGCCGACGAGGGCATCGCCGGTCCGGGATCCGTCCGGGGCGGGCGCGCGGCCCGGCGCCGCGCGCGGGAGGCGCGCGCCGCCCGCCTCCACCGGCGGCTCGCCTGGGCGCCCGCCGCCCTCGTGCCGCTGCACTGGCTGGCGCTCCTGCCGATCGCGATCGGCCGCTCCGTGCGCCACCTCCTCGTCAAGACGCCCGGGGCGATCCCGGGCGAGTTCCGCGCCGCGGTCGGCGTCATGGCCCGCCCGGGCCGCGTGCTCCGGGCACGCAAGCGGGCGGCCGCGACGCGGACGGCGCGCTGGTCCTCGATCGCCCCGCTCCGCGTCCGCCGCGACGAGGTCCGCCTCCGACGGCAGCAGGCCGCCGAGGCGCGTCGGCAGCGTGCGCGAGGCCGAGTCGAGGACGTCCAGTTCTTCGCGACCGGCGGTGGGTGGGTGCTGCTCGGCGCGCTCGTGGCATCCGGCGTGCTCTTCGCCCCGCTGCTCGCCGCCGGCGGCATCGCCGGCGGCGCCCTGCTGCCGCTGTCCGACGACCTCCCGACGCTCTGGCGCAACGCCGCCTACGGATGGCGCGACGTGGACGGCGGGTTCACCGGTGCCGCGGACCCCTTCGCGGGCGTGCTGGCCCTGCTCGGCAGCACCGCCTTCTGGAATCCGTCCTGGGCCCTGCTCGCCCTCTGGCTGCTCGCCATCCCGCTGTCGAGCCTCGGCGGGTGGTTCGCCGCCGCCAGGCTCACCGAGCGCACCTCGCTGCGCGTGCTCGGCGGGGTCCTGTGGGCCGCCGCGCCGCCGCTGCTCGACTCGCTGGCCGCCGGCCGGCCGGCCGCGGTCATCGTGCACATCCTGCTGCCGTGGCTCGCCGTCCTCATGTTCGCGGCCGCGACCTCGTGGGCGGCGGCCGCCGCGGCCTCGCTCGCGTTCGCGATCGTGATCGCCTGCGCCCCGAGCCTCGCCCCCGCGATGGTCCTCGCGTGGATCGCCGCGCTGCTGCTGAGCGGCCGGGCCGCGGTGCGCCTCGCGGGCATCCCGCTGCCGGCGCTCGCGCTGTTCCTTCCCCTGATCCTCGAGCAGGTCGCCCGCGGCACGCCGCTGGGGCTGCTCGCCGACCCCGGAGTGCAGCGCCCGTCGGCGATGCCCTCCCCGGGGCAGACCGCGCTCGGCCAGGCGTCGGGCACCTGGGGGCGTTGGGAGGACGCCTTCGGCGGCCTCGTCGCCGCGGCCGTGCCGGCCCCGATCATGCTCGCCGCGCTGCTCGCCCCGCTCGCCCTCACGGCGGTCGCGGTCGTCGCCTCCAGGCGGTACCGGGGCGGCCTGCTCGCCCTGGCGCTCGCCGCCCTCGGCTACGCGACCGCCGTCGCCGCCGCGCACCTCGCGGTGGCCTCGACGGGCGAGCGTCCCGTGGCCCTCTGGACCGGCGCGGCGCTCAGCCTGATGTGGTTCGGCCTCGTCGCGGCCGCGGTGCTGGCGCTCGACGCGCTGCCGCGCGGCGCGGTACCCGTCGCGGCCCTGGTCGGCGTCCTCGCCCTCGCTGCGGTCGCCCCCACGCTCGTCGCCACGGCGCTCGGCCGCACCGCCGTCGGCCCCGCTCCGGCGCGGATCCTCCCCGCCTTCGTCGTGGCGGAGGCCGCGAACGACCCGCGCGTCGGAACGCTCCGGCTCGAGCCGACCTCGGACGGCGGCATCCGCTCGACCATCGAACGCGGCAGCGGTGCGACGCTCGACGTGCAGTCGACGCTCGCCGCGACCCGCGAGCGGCTGACGCCGACGACCGAGGCCGTGGCCTCCCTCGCGGGCAACCTGGTCTCGCGCAGCGGCTACGACGCCTCCGCGGACGTCGAGCGGTTCGGCCTCTCGTTCGTGCTCCTCGCGTCGGCGGACGAGGACGCCGCGACCGCCGCCGTCGAACGCCGAGCACGGGTCGCCCTCGACGCGAACCCGCAGGTGCTCCCCGTCGGCGAGACCGACTTCGGCACGCTCTGGCGATTCACCGACGCCCAGCCCGACGCGCCGGGTGCGCAGATCCCGGGACCGCCCGCGTACGCGGCCTGGATCGTGGCCGGCCAGCTCGCGGTGATCGGCGCCGCGCTGCTGCTCTCGATCCCGACGGGCGGCGGTCGCGAACCGGACCGCCGACCGCCGCACCGACGACGTCCGCCGCGCCGGCCGCGCGATCCGTCGCGGTCCCGCCGTCTTCGGTGGGCACGTCGGCGCGAGGGGGATGCGGCGGTTCCGCCGTCGGCCGAGCCGGCCGGGACGGCTCCGTCCGCCGACACGGCCCCGCCGGCCGACGGGGAGCCGCCCGCCGATGACGAGCCGCCCGCCGACGGGGTTCCGCCCGCTGAGGCGGCAGCCGCGACCGCCACCGACCCGAGGGGAGACGCCGATGCGCGTGAACCGTAAGGCGCTCCTGCGCGGAACCGGGCGCACCGCCGCCGCCGTGGCCGTGGCCGCGGCCGCCGCCGGTGCGGTCGTCGCGGGAATGCTCGCGACCCTGCCGTCGCAGGCCGTCGAGCCGCCCTCCGCCCTCGTGCAGCCCGCCGAGAGCCGGCAGCTGCGGGTGTGTCCCGGCCCCCTGCTCGAACTCGCCGGCGACAGCGCCGACGCGACCTCGACCTCCTCGGTCGGCACGGCGGCGGTGGCCATCGCGGCCGATCCCGCCGACGCGGTGGTCGACCAGTCGCCGGTCGAGGCGCCCGACAACACCGCGGCCGACGTCGACGGCGGCCCCGTCGCGATCTCCGCCGAGCCGGGAACGGTCGCCGGCGGGATGCTCGCGGGCGCGCAGGCGCAGCGGGCGTCGGCGGAATCGCTGTCGGGCCTCGCCGCCGCGGCGTGCGCCGAGCCGGCCGCCGAGTCGTGGCTCGTCGCCGGCGCGACCGACGTCGGGCGCTCCGGACTGGTCCTGCTGACCAATCCCGGCCAGGTCGCCTCGACAGTGGACGTGCGCGTCATCGGTGAGACCGGCGCCGTCGAGGCCCCGGGGGCCCTCGGGATCGTCGTCGCCCCGGGCACCCAACGCGTCGTCTCGTTGGCCGGGCTCGCCCCGAACGTCCGCTCGACGGTCGTCCACGTCACGAGCGCCGGCTCGCCGATCGCCGCGTCGCTGCAGCACTCGGTGGTCATCGGCCTGGATGCGGCGGGCGTCGAGCTCTCGACCCCGACCGCCCTGCCGGCCGAGCGCCAGGTCATCCCGGGGTTCACCGTCGTGGACGCCCGCGGCGTCGACCCCCAGGAGGACCACGCGGAGGGCGACGACCATCCGGCGGTGCGGCTCTACGCCCCCGGGGGCGGCGAGGTCGCCGCGGTCGTCCGGGTGCTCGACGCGGCCGGCAGCGAGGTCGGACTGGTCGACGTGTCACTCGTCGACGGCCAGGTGAGCGACGTCCCGCTCGGCACGCTCGCCGCCGGGCGGTACACCGTCGTGGTGGAGGCCGACGCCCCCGTCGTCGCCGCAGCCCGATCGACCGTCCAGCGCGCCGGGAACGCTCCGGTGATGGCCGACCTCGCGTGGCATGCGGCCACCGGCCCGCTGCTCGAGCGCGCCGCGGTCGCCGTGCCGCAGGCGCCCTCGCCGGTGCTCCACCTCGCCAACCCGGGAGCCGAGCCCGTCACCGCGACCGTCATCGCCGGGGCCTCCGAGCGCGAGCTCACCCTCGAGGGCGGCACGGCGAGCTCGCTCGAGGTCCAGCCGGGGGAGCGCGTCGTCCTCCAGGACGTGCAGGGACTGCACGCGAGCCTGACGTTCGGCGAGCCCGAGGCGATCGCGGCGATGCCGGTCACCCCGCCGGGACCGCTCGACGCTCCGGTGCGGGTCTACCCGCAGTGACGGCCGGCGACCGTCACAGGTGGCGGTAGCGTCCGGGTGCCAGCTCCCACGGGTCCCGGCCGAGGAAGTCGGCGACGGCGCGGAAGACGCAGCTCTCGATGAGGAGCTTCTCGTCCTTCTCCTCGCCCTCCTGCGTGCGCAGGAACCGGACGATGGGCAGCCGGAAGAAGACGATGCGACGCTCGTCGTGGAGGACCTTCCAGCGATCGACGTGATCGTCGTGGATGGCCTCGGCCGGCGCGTCGGCCACCTGGAAGACCACGCCCTCGAGATCGGGCCACAGCCCCCGGAGGTAGGCCGCCGTGGAGGCGACCGTCACGTCGAACTCCTCGATGCGCGTGCGGAGGGGCTCGAGGTGCGGTCCGGTGACCGGCGAGCGCATGCCGCGCCCGTGCCGATCGCGCGAGCGGCGCCGCGCCGAGGATGCCGAGGCGACACGGCGGGATCGGGGCATGAATCCACTCTAGCGGCGCGCCCGGTCGCTACGCTGGGGTGGCCATGAGACGTTGTTCGCGCACCGCATGCGCCGCCGAGGCGGTCGCGACGCTCACGTACGACTACGCCGATTCGATGGCCGTCCTGGGTCCGCTCGCCTTCACGCGCGAGCCCCATTCGTACGATCTGTGCGCCCGCCACGCCGAGCGCACGTCGGCCCCGCGGGGATGGCAGATCATTCGGCACGTGACCCTCGGTGAGGTAGGGTTCACCGCATGAATCCCCCCGTTTCCTCGGGCGCTCGAGCGCGCCTCGACGCCAGCGTGAAGGCCTACGACGTGCGGGGGATCGTGGGCGAGGCGTTGACCGACGACGTGGTGGAGGCCCTCGGCGCGGCCTTCGCCGACGAGGTCGGTGCGGCCGGCGGGCGCATCGTCGTCGGACACGACATGCGCGACTCGTCCCCGGGCTTCGCCGCGGCCTTCTCCCGCGGGGCGACGGCTCGCGGGGCCGACGTCGTGGCGATCGGACTGTGCTCGACCGATGAGACCTACTTCGCCTCCGGCTCGCTCGACGCGCCCGCGGCGATGTTCACGGCCAGCCACAACCCGGCCGCGTACAACGGCATCAAGTTCTCGCGCGCCGGCGCGCAGGGCATCTCGCTCGAGACGGGTCTCGCGGCCATCCGCGACCGCGCGGGCGACTACCTCGACGCCGGCGGCGTGCCGCCCGTGGCGTCGCCCGGCACGGTGCGCGAGCTCGACGTGCTCGCGGACTACGCCGCGCACCTCCGCTCGCTCGTCGACCTCGCCGGCGTCCGACCGCTGAAGGTCGTGGTGGATGCCGGCAACGGCATGGGCGGGCTGACCGTCCCGGCCGTGCTCGGCGACGCGGCCGGACTGCCGGCGCTGCCGCTCGAGATCGTGCCCCTCTACTTCGAGCTCGACGGCACGTTCCCCAACCACGAGGCGAACCCCCTCGACCCGGCGAACCTCGTCGACCTGCAGCGTGCCGTCGTCGAGCACGGCGCCGACCTCGGCCTCGCGTTCGACGGCGACGCCGACCGCTGCTTCGTCGTCGACGAGCGCGGCGAGGCGGTCGACCCCTCGGCGGTCGCGGCGATCGTCGCGCTGCGGGAGATCGCCCGCGTGCGAGCCCTCGGCGAGGAGCAGCCCACGGTGATCCACAACCTGATCACCTCGCGGTTCGTCCCCGAGGCGGTCGAGGCGGCCGGCGGCATCGCCGTGCGCACGCGGGTCGGCCACTCGCTCATCAAGGACCGCATGGCCGAGACGGGGGCCGTCTTCGGCGGCGAACACTCGGCCCACTACTACTTCCGCGACTTCTGGAGCGCCGACAACGGCATGCTCGCCGCCATGCACCTGCTCGCGGAGTTCGGCGGCCAGCAGGCGCCCCTGTCGGAGCTCGCCGCGCGGTTCACCCCGTACGCGCTCTCGGGCGAGATCAACTCGACGGTGGAGGACGTCCCGGCCGCGTACGCGCGCATTGTCGAGGCCTTCACCGGTCGCGCCGACTTCGACGAGCTCGACGGGCTCACGGTCACGGGCATCACCGCCGAGGACGCCCCGTTCTGGTGGTTCAACGTGCGGCCGTCCAACACCGAGCCGCTGCTCCGGCTGAACGTCGAGGGCGAGGATGCGGCGACCATGGCCGCGATCCGCGACGAGGTGCTGGGCCTCATCCGGGCCTGACGTCCTCGCAGGGCGGCGCGCCTGCGAGAATGGAGCCCATGACGCTCGCCACCTCCACTGCGACATCCGCCCTGCCCTTCAAGGTCGCCGACCTCTCGCTCGCCGAGTCGGGCCGGCACCAGCTGCGCCTGGCCGAGAACGAGATGCCCGGCCTCATGGCGCTGCGCGAGGAGTTCGCCGCGTCCCAGCCGCTCGCCGGAGCACGGATCGCGGGCAGCCTGCACATGACGGTGCAGACGGCGGTGCTCATCGAGACGCTCACGGCGCTCGGCGCGCAGGTGCGCTGGGCGAGCTGCAACATCTTCTCGACGCAGGACGAGGCGGCCGCGGCGGTCGTCGTGGGCCCGGAGGGGACGGTCGACGACCCGAAGGGCGTGCCGGTCTTCGCGTGGAAGGGCGAGACGCTCGAGGAGTACTGGTGGTGCACCGACCGCATCTTCGACTGGTCGGCCGAGGCGGAGGCGGCGGGCGCCGACTGGATCGGGCCGAACCTGATCCTCGACGACGGCGGCGACGCCACGCTCCTCGTGCACCGCGGCCGCGAGTTCGAGGCGGCCGGCTCGGTGCCCGAGGCGACGGATGACGCGAGCGCGGAGTACCGCGTCGTGCTCGACACGCTGCGGCGGTCGCTCGAGGCCAGCCCCGACCGGTGGACCCGGGTCGCCGACGAGATCCGCGGCGTGACGGAGGAGACCACCACGGGCGTGCACCGCCTGTACGAGCTGCACGCCGCGGGCGAGCTCCGATTCCCGGCGATCAACGTCAACGACTCGGTGACGAAGTCGAAGTTCGACAACAAGTACGGCATCCGCCACTCGCTGCCCGACGGGCTGAACCGCGCGACCGACGTGCTCATCGGCGGCAAGGTCGCCTTCGTGGCGGGCTACGGCGACGTCGGCAAGGGCGCCGCCGAGGCGCTCCGCGGCCAAGGCGCGCGCGTGATCGTCTCCGAGATCGACCCCATCAACGCGCTGCAGGCCGCGATGGACGGCTACCAGGTCGCGCGGCTCGAGTCCGTCATCGACCAGGTCGACCTCCTCGTGACGGGAACGGGCAACAAGGACGTGGTCCGCCTCGAGCACCTGCTCGCGCTGAAGCACCTCGCGATCGTGGCGAACGTGGGCCACTTCGACAATGAGATCGACATGGCCGCGCTCGAGTCGCTCGAGGGCGCCGAGAAGGTCGAGATCAAGCCGCAGGTCCACGAGTGGCGCCTGCCCAACGGCCGCAGCGTGCTCGTCCTCTCCGAGGGCCGCCTGATGAACCTGGGCAACGCCACCGGCCACCCGTCGTTCGTCATGTCGAACTCGTTCGCCAACCAGGTGCTCGCGCAGATCGAGCTGTGGACCCGGCCGGACGAGTACCCGATCGGCGTGTACGTGCTCCCCAAGCACCTCGACGAGAAGGTGGCGCGCCTCCACCTCGACGCGCTCGGGGTCGAACTCACGGTGCTCACGCCCGAGCAGGCGGCCTACATCGGCGTGCCCGTCGAGGGGCCGTACAAGGTGGACCACTACCGGTACTGATCCGGTCGGCGAACGGATGCCGCGGGTGCACGTCGCGCCCGCGGCATCCGTCTGCCTGCGCCGGTCGCCGGGTCAGCGCTCGGGGAACCCGACCGGGCGCGACTCGAGCACCGGTTCGAGCGCGTCGAGACGTCGTCGTTCGAGCGCGAGGGCGGTGAGGTCGCGCTCGCGGCGGAGGGCGGCGACCGCTGCGAGGAAGAGCTCGGGATCGGCGGCGGGCACGGGCGACACGTACGGGGCGACCTCGGCGGCGAGCGACTGCGCGAGGCGCTGCCGACTGCCCGGGGCCAGGTGGACGGCGTTGCGGAAGAACGCGGCGACGCGACGCGCCACCGGATCGGGGAGCCGGCCCACGTCGGCGGTGGCGGCCCAGCCCGCGAGGGGAGCCGGCACCCCGAACGCGAGCGGCTCGTAGCGCGGCACGCGCTCGACCTGGCCGTGCGTGCCGGCGAGGATGTCGCCGAGGCGCTTCGAGTCGGGGTTGAGGAACCCGACGAGCACCGCGAGGCCGCCGAAGGTGAGCCAGATCTCGAGCACGCCCACCAGTGCGCGGATGAGCGCGTGCCGGAAGCCGATCGCGCCGCCGTCGTCGCGCACCACGCGGATGCCGAGGGCGAGCTTGCCGAGCGAGCGGCCGCGGGTGGCGGTCTCCACCGTGGTGGGCAGCACGACGAGGAGGGTGACGATCACCGCGATGCCGACCGCGCGGGCGGCGGCCTCGTCGAGGTCGAGGTTCACGATGGCGAGGAGCGCCGCGAGGCCGAGGACGACCGTGACGACCACGTCGATCAGGGCACCTCCGGCGCGCATCACCGCGCTCGCGGGCCGGACGTCGAGCGCGACGGCCTCCCCGGTGAGCACCGCCTCGTCGTCGACGCGAAACGCCGACCGGGCCGGGGCGGTCGGGTCGGGCATGGCTAGTATTCAAGCAGATGGACCTCGACGCGCTCGCCTCAGCCCGCCACGACGACTGGCAGCGGCTCGACGCGCTCTCCCGATCCGCCCGGCTCGACGGCGAGGACGCCGACGAGCTCATCGAGCGGTACCAGGCCGCCGCATCCGACCTCTCGCTCGTGCAGGCCACCGCCGGGTCCACGGCGCTCGGCGACCGGCTGTCGATCTCGCTCGCGCGGGCGCGGCTGCGCTTCACCGGGGCACCCGAGAACCCGCTCCGGCAGCTCTCCCGGTTCGCCTTGGTGCAGCTGCCCGCGGCCCTGTACCGGGTCCGCTGGCTGACGCTCGGCGTGGCCGTCGGCACGGTGCTCGTCGCCGCGCTGTACGCGCTCTGGGCCCTGTCCGACCCGCGGGTGATGGCGAACCTCGGCACCGAGGAGGAGCTGCGGCAGATCGCCGAGGAGGGGTTCGTCGCCTACTACTCCGAGAACCCGGCGGCGTCGTTCGCGGGGGCCGTCTGGACGAACAACGCCTGGATCGCGGCGCAGTGCGTCGCCTTCGGGATCACGGGCGTGTGGGTGCCGTGGGTGATCCTGCAGAACGCGCAGAACCTCGGCGTGACGGCCGCGATCATGTTCGCGTACGACGAGGCCGACACGTTCTTCCTCTACATCGCGCCGCACGGCCTCCTCGAGCTCACCTGCGTGTTCGTCGCGGCCGCGGCGGGCCTGCGCATCTTCTGGGCGTGGGTGGCGCCGGGTGCACGCACCCGCGGTCAGGCGCTCGCCGAGGACGCTCGGTCGCTGTTCACGATCGCCGTGGGGCTCGTGTTCTTCCTCCTCGTCGCCGGACTCGTCGAGGGGTTCGTGACGCCCGCGCCGTGGCCGTGGCCCGTGAAGATCGGCATCGGCGCGCTCGCACTGGCCTGGCTGCTCGTCTGGATGCTGGTCCTCGGTCGTCGTGCGGCCCGCGCGGGGGAGACCGGCGACCTCACGACGTTCGACGCGGGCGCCCGGCGGGCTGTCGCCGGCTGATCGCTCGGCCCGCGTTCAGAGCTGCCCGGCGGCCTTGAGCGCGAGGTAGTGGTCGGCGAGCGCCGGGGGCAGGTCGTGCGGCGCCGCGCTGACGCTCGACGCGCCGAGGCGTCCGACCGCCGCGGCGACGCGCTCCGCGTCGAGACGGGACCGCTCGGCCGCCGCCGCGGCGTACACGTCCGAGAGTTCGTCCCGTCGGCCGACCGCGCGTGCGAGCGCCGGATCGACGACCGAGGCGACGACGACCCGATGCCGGGCCGTGAGCTGGGGGAGGGTGCCGAGCAGTCCGCGAGCGCTGCCGGGGGAGTCGGCGGCGGTGAGGAGCACGACGAGCGCGCGGCGGCTCGTCACGCGGCGCACCTGCGCGGGCAGGCCCGCCCAGTCCGCCTCCACGAGCTCGGCGTCGATCCCGGCCATCGTGTCGACCATGCGCGCGAGCAGTTCCGGGCCGGCGGCGCCGTGGACGCGGCCGCGGAGCCGACGGTCCCAGGCGAGGAAGTCGACGCGGTCGCCCGCGTGGCTCGCAAGCGCGGCGAGCAGCAGCGACGCCTCGAAGGCCGTGTCGAGCCGGGGTTCGTCGCCGATCCGGGCCGCGGCCGTGCGCGAGGTGTCGGCGACGATCACGATCCGCCGGTCGCGCTCGGGCCGCCACGTGCGCACCATGAGCCGCGTCGAGCCGGGCTGCTCGGGGTCGGATCGCCGGGCGGTCGCGCGCCAGTCGATCGAGCGCACGTCGTCGCCGCGTACGTACTCCCTGAGCGAATCGAACTCCGTGCCCTGCCCGCGGATGAGCAGCGGCGTGCGACCGTCGAGCTCGCGCAGGCGCGTGAGGCGCGACGGCAGGTGGGCGCGCGAGTGGAAGGGCGGCAGCACGCGCAGCCGGCCGGGGGCGGCGAGCGTCGCCTGTCGTGCCCAGAGGCGCATGGGGCCGTAGGAGCGGATGGTGACCGCCTCCGTGCGGCGATCGCCGCGCCGGGTCGGGGTGAGCCGCTGGGCTATCCGGCGACCCTCGCGCGGCGGCACGTCGACGTTCGCCCGGTTCCGCCCGGACACGCCCGCGGACGGCGGCCAGCCGTCGCGCACGGTGGCGCGCAGCATCCGCTCGCCGAGGTTGCGCACCACCACGACGGACTCGACGGTCTCGCCGAGCCGCACCCGATCGGGCAGGTCGCGTGCGACGGCGACCCGTCGCGGCGAGGCCGCCAGCGAGAGGTCGACCACCCCCAGGCCGATCGCGAGCACGAGCCACCCGCCGAGCGCCGCCCACGCCGCCCCGGCGTCGGCGCCGAGCAGGACGACGGGCACGACGCCGAGGGCGACGAGGAACGTGAAACGGCCGGTGACGGACATGGCTTAGAGCGGCACCTGCACCTGCTGCACGATGCCGCGCAGCACCTGGTCGACCGCCACGCCCTCGAGTTCGGCCTCGGGGCGCAGCTGCACGCGGTGCCGCCACACGGGCAGGAGCATCGCCTGCACGTGATCGGGCGTGACCTTCTCGAATCCGGTGAGCCAGGCCCACGCCTTCGCAGCGGCGAGCAGGCCCGTCGCGGCGCGCGGGCTCACGCCGAGCCGCATCGACGGGCTCCGTCGCGTCGCGCGCGCGAGGTCGACCACGTACCCGAGCACGTCGTCGCCGACGCCCACGCGACCGGCGGCGGTCCGGGCCGCGGCGAGCTCGGCGGCGCCGACCACGGGCTCGACGCCGGCGGCCGCGAGGTCGTGCGGGTCGAAGCCGTCGGCGTGACGACGCAGCACCGACACCTCGGCATCGCGCTCGGGCACCTCGAGCACGAGCTTCATCAGGAACCGGTCGAGCTGGGCTTCGGGGAGCGCGTACGTGCCCTCGTACTCGATCGGGTTCTGGGTCGCGGCGACGAGGAACGGCGAGGGCAGCGGCCGGGTCACGCCGTCGACCGACACCTGCCGTTCCTCCATGGCCTCGAGCAGCGCCGACTGGGTCTTCGGCGGCGTGCGGTTGATCTCGTCGGCGAGCAGCAGGTTCGTGAAGACGGGGCCCTCGCGGAACGCGAACTCGCCCGAGCGGGGGTCGTACGCGAGCGACCCGGTGATGTCGCCCGGCATCAGGTCGGGCGTGAACTGCACGCGCCGCGTCTCGAGGTGCAGCGTGCGGCTCAGCGTGCGCACGAGCAGGGTCTTCGCGACGCCGGGGACGCCCTCGAGCAGCACGTGCCCGTCGGCGAGGAGCGCGATGATGAGGCCGGTGACGGCGCCGTCCTGGCCGACGACGGCCTTGCCGACCTCGGTGCGGACGCGGTCGAGCGCGGCGCGCAGCGCGGCGTCGTCGCGGGTCGCGTCGTGCGGCGTCGCCTCGTCGTGGAGCGGGTCGGTCATGGTCGCCTTCCTGTCGGTGCGGATGGGTCGGGGGAGTCGGGTCGGAGCGCCGCGCGCACGCGTCGCTCGAGGTCGTCGAGGTCGCGCGCGAGCGCGACGAGGTCGCGGTCGCCGCCGGGCAGCTCGTCGACGAGCAGGCGTCGAACGGATGCCGCGTCGCGGCCGATCGCGGCGGCGGCCGCCGTGACGACGACGTCGACGTGCGCGGACCTCGGCAGGCGCAGCAGGTCCTGCAGGCGCCGGACGGTGCCGATCCGCAGCTGGTCGAGGGCCCGGACCCGGGCGGACGAGCGCGCGTACAGCCGGGCGCGGCCCTCGCCCGTCTCGCCGGCGGGCACGTGCACGGGGAGATCCTCGACGACGAGCGGACCGAAGCGCCGTCCGCGCTGGATCCCCGCGGAGACGACCACGAGGGCGGCCAGGACGAGGACGGGGCTGACCCAGCCCGGGATGAGCTCCTGCAGGGTGGGCGCGGCCGCGACGTCGGCGTCCGCCGGCCCCGGCAGGTACCACGCCAGCTCGTCGGTCGTGCCGAGGAGCCCGATCGCGAGCGCGGCGTTGCCGGCCTCGCCGACGGTCTCGTTGACGAACGGCGCGGTCGATCCGACGAGCGCGACCTCGGCTCCGCCCGGCGCGGGGCCGGTGACGACGGCGAACGCCTCGTCGTCGGCGAAGCAGCCGGCGAATCCGGATGCCGCGGCCTCGTCGTCGACCGTGAGGAGCCCCTGCCCTGCCGACAGCCCGCCCGCGCGCTCGGCGGCCGGGAGCTCGCAGCCGACGTCGTCGAGCGCCCCTCCGGCGGCACCCGCGAGTCGCACCCCCGGCGCGAGCACCTCGAGGGCGGCGAAGTCGGGCCGCGCGACGACCAGGCGATCGGCGGCACGTGCGAGATCGGCGAGGCCGTCGCGGCCGAGCAGTCCCTGCTCGTCGTGGAGGAGGACGGTCGCGCCGCCGCGCGCCGCACGCTCGGCCTGCTCGAGCGAACGGACCTCGACGACCTCCACGCCGCGCGCGGCGAGCACCTGGGCGAGCGCGCGGGCGCCTCCGGGCGCGGCGTTCTCGGCGCTCATGGGCGTCCCCGCGGGGCGCGCGACGCCCTGGACGAACGCGAGCACGAGCGCGCCGAGCAGGACGGCGCCCGCGATGACGATCCAGGGCCGGCGCCGGCGCGCGAGCGTGCGGAGGCGAGGGGTGAGCGCGCGGTTCGCGCCGTCCGGCCCGGTGCCGTCGGGCTCCGCGCCGACCGATCCGCGCGCGGTCGCGGGTGCCGGCGCGCTCATGCGCCGCTCCCCGCGAGCGGGGCGGCGAGCTCGTCACCGGAACCGGCGGGACGGGACCCGGCGAGGGCGGACTCGAGCGCCGTCACGCGGCGGTACTGCGCCTCGGTGCCCGAGCGGCCGAGGTAGCGCACGGCGTCGAAGTCGGCCGCCGCGGACTCGAGCTCGGCGGCTCGGTCGGGGAACGGCCGGGACGCGGCATCCGCCATGCCGTGCGCCGTCGTGCCCGGGTGCACCCGCACGAGCTCGCGCTCGACGAGCGAGCGCACGATCGCGCGGAACCGCTCCTCGACGGCCAGCGTCCAGTCGCCGGATGCCGCGGCCGCCTCGGCTGCGCGGCGCAGGGCAGCGGCGTCGCGCACGTCGCCGTCGTCGAACAGCGGCACGGGCGCCCCGGCCCGGCGACGCAGCCGCGGCAGGCCGAACACGAGCAGGGCGACGCCCACGAGCGCGGCGACGACGAGGACCGCGATGAGCGCGAGGGCCGGCATCGGCAGCCCGCCGGCCCCCTCGAAGAGGCCGACGAGCCAGTCGCGCACCGCCTGGGCGAACAGGTCGAACGCCGTCGGCTCCGCCGCGCGGTACTCGGGCTTCGCGAGCTCGTCGAGCACCCACCGTCGCGCCTCGGGCGCGTCGGGGTCGAGCGGCGGCTCCCACCGCACGGGGCCGGTCAGGACCACGTCGGCGCGGTGCCGGCGGTCGGCGGCCCGGCCGGAGCGGCGGGCACGGTCTCGTACGGGTCAGACACGTCGCGCCCGGCGTCGCGGGCCTCGACGTGGCGTTCGAGCTCGAGGTCGAGCCCCTCGCCGCGCATCCGGAGGTCGATGTAGATGACGGCGATGAGGGCCGCCTGCACGACCGAGGTGATCGCGCCGATGAGGATCGAGAGGACGAGCGTCGCGATCGTGGTGGCGATCGAGATGGCCAGGTAGGTCTCGCCCGCGCCGGGGTCGAGCACGCTCGCGAGGATGGTGCCGAGCAGCGACACGGGCTGCACCACCACCTGCGCGGCGAACGACAGGATCAGCCCGACCAGGAGGATCAGGCCGAACGTGCGCCAGAAGTTGCCGTTCGTGAGGGCCCACGAGCGGCGCATGGAACGGCCGATGCCCGCGCGCTCGAGCACGATGACGCTCGGCACGAGCGCGAGCTTCGTGCCGAGCCACGCGCCGAGCACGACCAGTCCGAGCACCGCCACGACGGCGAGCCCCGCCGCCGTGAGCGCTGCCTCGGGGGAGATGAACGCGGCCGCGATGACGCCGCCGAACACGAGCCCGAGCACGACGAGCACGACCGCGCCGACGAGGAGCGTCCAGCCGATCAGCGGGCCGATGCGGCGCGCGGCCCGGCGCCAGAGCTGTCCGAACGTGAGCTTCTCGCCCAGGGTGCCGCTCGCGACCTCCACGACCATCACGCCCTGCAGGAACGCAGCCGCGACCACCGAGACCGCGATCGGCACGAGCGAGAGCAGGACCACCCAGCCGACGGCGCCGGAGAGGATCGCGTCGAGGTCGGCCTCGCTCGCCGTCTCGACGCGCGAGAAGATCCAGAAGAAGAGGGGCACGAACACGGCGGCGGACGCGATCGCCGACACGAGCTGCACGACGAGGCCCGTCCCGAACACGGGCGCGGGGTTGCGGCGGAGCGTGCGGAAGGGGGCCCAGAGCAGCGTGCCGAACGACATGGGCCGCAGGGGGAGCAGGCCGGGCTTCGGCGGCGGCGTCCAGCCGGCCGGGCCGGGCGCCGCGCCGTACTGGCCCGGGGCCGCGCCGTACGGCCCGGGAGTCGTTCCGTACGACCCCGGAGCCGTTCCGTACGGCCCGGGAGCGGACGCGTATCCGGGCGGCGGTCCGTAGGGCGGGGGCGCCGCGGGCGGGAGCGGGGGCGCCACCGGCGGCACCGGCGGGGTCGGACCGGGCGCAGGGCCGGCGCCCGTGGCATCCGTCGCGTCGTCGGGACCGCCGACGGGCGGCTTCCAGTCGTGGTCGGGCACGTGCGGCGCTCCTTCTCCGGGGTTGCCCCAATGCTGCCACAGGCCCGCCCCGGCCGGTCCCGGCTGTCGAGCCACTACGCTGGAGGCACCTGGTTCCCCGCCGGCGGTGCGCCGGCAACGACGGAGAGCAACGGATGACGCCACGCGTACTCGTCGTCGACGACGACACGGCCCTCGCCGAGATGATCGGCATCGTGCTGCGCACCGAGGGGTTCGACCCGTCGTTCTGCGCCGACGGCTCCGGCGCGGTCGCCGCGTTCCGCGAGACCAAGCCCGACCTGGTGCTGCTCGACCTCATGCTGCCCGGGATGGACGGCATCGAGGTGTGCGGCCGCATCCGTGCGGAGTCGGGCACACCGATCATCATGCTCACGGCCAAGAGCGACACGGCCGACGTCGTGCGCGGGCTCGAGTCCGGAGCCGACGACTACATGGTCAAGCCCTTCAACCCGAAGGAGCTCGTCGCCCGGATCCGCACGCGCCTGCGGCCGGCGCCCGAGTCGGCGGTCGAGACGATCTCGATCGGCGACCTCGTGATCGACGCGGCCGGCCACGAGGTGCGCCGCGGCGACGAGCGCATCAACCTCACGCCGCTCGAGTTCGACCTGCTGCTCACGCTCGCGTCGAAGCCGCAGCAGGTGTTCACGCGCGAGATGCTGCTCGAGCAGGTCTGGGGCTACCACTACAAGGCCGACACGCGCCTGGTGAACGTGCACGTGCAGCGGCTCCGCGCCAAGGTCGAGCACGACCCCGACAACCCCCGCATCGTGATGACCGTGCGCGGCGTCGGCTACCGAGCCGGCGCCACCACCTGAGACGGGCGCGATGACCGCGGCGGCGAACCCGGCGGCGCGCAGCCTCGGCTGGATCCGCGCGCAGTCCCGCCGTATCGGCACGCTCTGGCGGCGCTCGCTGCAGTTCCGCACCGTCCTCATCACGCTCGGGCTGTCGAGCCTCGCGATCCTCGTGATCGGCTTCACGATCTCGTTCACCGTCGCCTCGAACCTGTTCTCCGACCAGGTCGACCGCGTGCTGGCCTCGTCGGCGACGGCGACGGTCGCGGCCCAGCGATACCTCGAATCGTCGGATGCCGCGGACCGCGCCTCGGTCCAGGCCGTCACGAGCTCGGCGCTGCAGACCGTCACCGGCGTCTCCGGCAGCGCCGACATCGCGCTGTTCCGCGCGCCGGGGACGCCGCCCGCGTCGATCGCCCCGCCGGACTTCCTGAGCCCCGACCTCGGCGGTCGCATCACCGCCGACCTGCGCGAGCGGGTGCAGGAGAACCCGACCGGCCAATACTGGCAGTCGATCGAACTCGTCAACAGCCGCGGCGAGTCGGTGCCGGGCATCATGGTCGGGTCGCAGCTCGAGATCCCGGGCGCGGGCTTCTACGAGCTCTACATCGGCTACGACCTCGCGGATGCGGCGCAGACGCTCGCGTTCGTGCAGGCGACGGGCGCCGTCGGCGCCGTCGCGCTCATCGCCCTGCTGTCGGCCATCACGCTCGTCGTCGTGCGCTGGGTGATCGAGCCGATCCAGGCGGTGGCGGCCACGAGCCGGCGCCTCGCCGCGGGCGACCTCGGCGTGCGCCTGCCGGTCCGGGGCGAGGACGAGATCGCCACGCTCGCGGCATCCTTCAACGGCATGGCCGACACGCTGCAGTCGCGCATCCGCGAACTCGCCGAGCTCTCGGTCATGCAGCAGCGGTTCGTCTCGGACGTCTCCCACGAGCTGCGCACGCCGCTGACGACCATCCGACTGGCCGGCGACGTGCTCGACGGGCAGCGGGACGACTTCCGCCCGGCGACCGCCCGCACGGTGGAGCTGCTCCGCACGCAGACCGAGCGGTTCGAGAACATGCTCGCCGACCTGCTCGAGATCAGCCGGTACGACGCCGGCTCCGTGGAACTCGAGACGGAGCCCACGAACCTCGTCCACCTGGCCGGCGAGACGATCGAGTCGATGCACGAGCTCGCCGTCGAGCACGGCAGCGAGCTCCGGCTCGAGGCGCCCGGCGGGCACCTCGACGCCGACGTCGACCCGCGCCGCATCCGCCGCATCGTGCGGAACCTGGTCGGCAACGCGATCGAGCACGGCGAGGGCCGCCCCATCGTCGTGTCGGTCGACAGCAACGAGACGGCGATCTCGCTCTCGGTCCGCGACTACGGCATGGGCATGAGCGAGGAGGACGCCGCTCGGGTGTTCGACCGGTTCTGGCGGGCGGACCCCAGTCGCCGTCGCAGCATCGGGGGCACCGGGCTCGGGCTCGCCATCTCCCTCGAGGACGCCGTCGCGCACGGGGGGACGATCGACGTGTGGTCGCGGCAGGGTCGGGGCACCGTGTTCCGGCTCACGCTCCCTCGGCGGCGCGGGATCGAGCCGGTCGTGCCGCCGCTGTCGCTCGAGCCCGACGACCCGGATGCCACCGAGCCCAGGCCGCCGTCCGCCCATCCGACCGACACCGCCGCGATCCGGGAGGTCCGTGATGCGTGACCTCACCCGCCGCGCGGCCGCGATCGCCGCCCTGGCGGTCGCCGCGACGCTCACGGGATGCGCGGCCATCCCGACGAGCGGAAACGTCAACGCCGGCGTCGCGCGCCCGGCGGAGGAGCCCGTGGACCTCGACGTGCTCGTCCGCCAGCCGCAGGGCGGTGAGACCCAGCAGCAGATCCTCGAGGGGTTCATCGAGGCCGCCGCGAGCCCCCGCGGGAACTACGACATCGCCCGCGAGTACCTCACGCCGGCCTTCGCGAGCGAGTGGGCGGCCGACGCCGGCACCACGATCGACGTGCTGGCCGACCGCACGTTCAACCAGTTCGGCGAGCGGGGCATCCGGGTCCAGGTGGTGCCGTCGGGGAGCCTCGCGCCGAACGGCCAGTACCTCGAGTCCGCGACCACCGCGCCGGTCCAGCTCCAGTACGAGTTCGAGCAGGTCGACGGCGAGTGGCGCATCTCGGCCGCGCCGCCGGGCCTGCTGGTCGACGAGACCACCTTCCAGATCGTGTACCGCGACTACACGCTCGCGTTCTTCGATCCGCAGTACCGCTTCCTCGTGCCCGACGTGCGCTGGTTCGCCGGGCGGGAGTCCGCCCAGACGAGCATCGTGCGCGCCCTCCTCGCCGGGCCGGCGGAATGGCTCGCGCCCGCCGTGGTGTCGGCGATCCCCGAGGACGTGACGCTCGATCCCGCGACCGTGCCGGTCACCGACGGCGTCGCCGAGGTCTCGCTCGTCGGCGCGGCCTTCGACAACCTGCTGACGGTGCAGCGCATGCAGTACCAGCTCGAGCAGAGCCTCGCGGGGGTTCGGAACGTCCGCAACGTCGAGCTCGCGCTGAACGGCGCGCCCGTGGAGGCGCCCGACCTCGCGCAGGAGCCGCAGCGCACGCTGCGGATCGACCCGAGGCCGGTCGTGTACGACGGCGAGGCGTTCGG
This sequence comes from Agromyces sp. C10, assembly GCF_023217995.1. NCBI lineage: Bacteria > Bacillati > Actinomycetota > Actinomycetes > Micrococcales > Microbacteriaceae > Agromyces > Agromyces sp. C10. The sequence goes on from NZ_JALPSX010000003.1 coordinate 164,898, forward strand.
CTTCCTGTCGGGCGGCGACGAGCTCTCGCCCGTACCGGGCATCTCCGAGCAGGTCGTCGCCCTCGAGCCGACCGGAGCCGCGCTCGGTCCCGGCGACGACGCCGCCGCGGTGCGCGCCGCCGACGGGGTCTGGCTGGTGCGTCCCGACGAGGAGCCGGTGCTGCTCGATCCGCGCGACGGGCTCGTGGTGCCGGCGCTCGACATCGACGACGTCGTGTGGTCCGTGCCGGGCGACGCGCCCGACGCGCTCGCCTGGTTCGCGGTCGACGGTTCGGCCGCCGGCGAGCAGATCCCCGTTCCGTGGAGCGGGTCGCGCATCGCGGCGATCGAGCTGTCGCGCGACGGCACGCGGCTCGCGGCCCTCCTGGCCGACGGCGCGCGATCGCGCGTGGTCGTCGCGTCGGTCCAGCGCGACGAGGCCGGGCTCCCGGTCGCCCTCGGGCCGGTGGTGCTCGAGCTGGCGGGGGCGGTCGGCGAGCCGCTCGACCTCGCCTGGCTCGACTCGGGGTCGATCGGCGTGCTGACGGCGTCGGCGTCGGGTGCGCGGGTCGGCCTGCAGGAGGTCGGTGCGCCGGACACCGCGGGCGAGGGGCCCGAGGGCGCGGTGCAGCTCGACGGCGCGAACAGCCAGCGCGACCTCCGCGTCCTGACGTCGGACGGCGACCTGGCCACCCGGGCGGGCGCGACGTGGCAGGTCCAGGACCGCGGCATCCGGTTCCTCGCCACGCAGCAGTCCGGCTGACTCGTCCTCCACGGGTCCGGTGCGCGCTGCCGGTGCACGCGTGCCGCCGAGGCGAGCGGATGCCGCGGGCGTCGCGGGTCACGATGGCCGGGTGCCTCCGCTCGCCCGTCCCGTCCGCACCGCCGTGCTCGACGCCCTCGCGCTCGTGCTGCCGGTCGACTGCGCCGGGTGCGGCGCGCCCGATCGCTCGGTGTGCGACGCGTGCCGAGCTGCGCTCGCGCCCGCCCTGGTGCGCACGAGCCGGGCGGTCCTCGGCGGGACCGACGGCATCGCCGTGTGGGCCGGCCTCGAGTACGCGGGCATCGCCTCGAGCGTCATCCGCTCGATGAAGGACGCCCAGCGAACGGATGCCGCGGCCGCGCTCGCCCCCGCCCTGCGCGCCGCCCTCGCGGCGGCCTGCCGCGACCCGGTCGGCGGGATGCCGCCGACGCGGCTCGAGATCGCCGCCGTGCCGTCCACCCGGGCCGCGCGGTGCGAGCGCGGGTACGAACCGGTCCGCCTGCTCCTCGGCCGCGCCGGCTTCCGCGCCCCGGCGGTGCTCCGCACGCGGGAGGGACGGCTCGACCAGGCCCACCTCGGCCGCGAGGCGCGGCGGGCGAACGCCGCGGGATCCATGGCCCCGCTGCGCCGCCTCGACGGGCGCACCTTCCTGGTCGTCGACGACGTCGTCACCACCGGCTCGACGCTCGCGGAGGCGGTCCGCGCCATCCGTTCGGCGGGCGGCACCGTGCATGCCGCGGCGGTCGTGGCCCACACGCCCAGGCGCGTCCCGGAGATCTCCCTGCCAGTTGGTGAACGGCCCGTGACATCGGCGGGCGGGCGGACTACGGTGTCAGGACAGGCGTGGTCGAACCACCCTTCCAACCCGGGTGACACGCCGGTGGATGGAGGTCGTCATGGAACTGAACATCGTCGGACGCAACCTGGAAGTGACCGATCGATTCCGCGCCTACGCGGCTGAGAAGGCCGAGAAGGTGTCCAACCTCTCGGACCGTGCGATCTCGCTCGACGTCAAGGTCAGCAGGCACAACGAGAAGAACGGCAACACCGGGCTGGACCGCGTCGAGCTCACCCTCGTCGGCAAGGGGCCCCTCGTCCGGGCCGAAGCCGACGGCTCCGACAAGTACGCGGCGTTCGACGTCGCGCTCGGGCGGCTGCTCGAGCGCATCCGACGGGCCAAGGACCGTCGCAAGGTCCATCGCGGCGGCAGTCGCCGCCCCACCTCGCTGCGCGAGGCCACCGAGGGCGGCTTCGCGGGCGTCGGCGTGCAGGCCGCCGACGTCGAGGTGCTCGAGCGCGTGCGCACCGGCGAGATCCCCATCGTCCGGGAGAACTCGGACGCCTCGGCCGAGGAGGCGCCGTACTCACCGGTCGTGATCCGCCGCAAGGTGTTCAACGCCACCCCGATGACCGTCGACGACGCGCTGTACCACATGGAGCTCGTCGGCCACGACTTCTACCTCTTCATCGACGTCGAGACGCACCGACCGAGCGTCGTGTACCGCCGGAAGGGCTGGGACTACGGCCTGATCGGCCTCGACGAGCACGGCAACGCCGACGCGACCGCCGAGTCGGGACAGGCGGACCTGGCCCGAGCCGGCGCCTGACCCGCGTCCCGCCGACCCGTCGGCCCGGCGCCCGGCGACTCCTGCCGGGCACCGGGCCGACGCCCAGTCCGCAGCCCAGTAGCATGGCTATGATGACCGTCTGCACAGGCGGATCCTCCGGCGTGCGCGGGTGCCCCACCCCGCCGTCGCACGCCTGACGACAACGGGAGAGCAGTTCGTGGCTTCGATTCTGGAAAAGGTCCTCCGCGTCGGCGAAGGTCGCACCCTCAAGCGGCTCGAGAACTACGCCGCCGCGATCAACGCCCTCGAAGACGACTTCCGGGCGCTCAGCGACGACGAACTCAAGCACGAGACCGTCGAGCTCCGCGAGCGCTACGGCAACGGCGAGTCGCTCGACGACCTCCTGCCCGAGGCGTTCGCCGCGGTCCGCGAGGCGAGCCGTCGCACCCTCGGCCTCCGCCACTTCGACGTGCAGCTCATGGGCGGCGCGGCCCTCCACCTCGGCAACATCGCCGAGATGAAGACGGGCGAGGGCAAGACGCTCGTCGCGACGACGGCCGCCTACCTGAACGCGCTCACGAGCCGGGGCGTGCACATCGTCACGGTCAACGACTTCCTCGCGAGCTACCAGTCCGAGCTCATGGGCCGCGTCTTCCGCGCGCTCGGCATGTCGACCGGATGCATCGTGGCCGGCCAGACTCCCGCGGTCCGTCGCGAGCAGTACGCCGCCGACATCACGTACGGCACCAACAACGAGTTCGGGTTCGACTACCTGCGCGACAACATGGCGTGGCAGGCGTCCGACATGGTCCAGCGCGGCCACTACTTCGCCATCGTCGACGAGGTCGACTCGATCCTCATCGACGAGGCCCGCACGCCGCTCATCATCTCCGGCCCCGCCTCGGGCGAGGCCAACCGCTGGTTCACCGAGTTCGCGCGCCTCGCGCAGCGGCTGGTCCCCGGCGAGGACTTCGAGGTCGACGAGAAGAAGCGCACCGTCGGCGTCCTCGAGCCCGGCATCGAGAAGGTCGAGGACTACCTCGGCATCGACAACCTCTACGAGTCGGCGAACACGCCCCTCATCTCGTTCCTCAACAACTCGATCAAGGCGCGCGCGCTCTTCAAGCGCGACAAGGACTACGTCGTGATGAACGGCGAGGTGCTCATCGTCGACGAGCACACCGGACGCATCCTCGTCGGGCGCCGCTACAACGAGGGCATCCACCAGGCGATCGAGGCCAAGGAGGGCGTGCAGGTCAAGGCCGAGAACCAGACCCTCGCGACGGTCACGCTCCAGAACTACTTCCGCCTGTACGAGAAGCTCTCGGGCATGACCGGTACCGCCGAGACCGAGGCGGCCGAGTTCATGTCGACCTACAAGCTCGGCGTGGTCGCCATCCCGACGAACAAGCCCATGGTGCGCATCGACCAGCCCGACCTCGTCTACAAGAACGAGGAGGCGAAGTTCGCCCAGGTCGTCGAGGACATCGTCGAGCGGCACAAGAAGGGCCAGCCCGTCCTCGTCGGCACGACGAGCGTCGAGAAGAGCGAGTACCTCTCGCGGCTGCTCGCCAAGAAGGGCGTGCGCCACGAGGTGCTGAACGCGAAGAACCACGCCCGCGAGGCCGCGATCGTCGCGCAGGCCGGCCGACTGGGTGCCGTCACCGTCGCGACGAACATGGCCGGTCGCGGCACCGACATCATGCTCGGCGGCAACGCCGAGTTCATGGCGGTGCAGCGGATGCACGAGCGCGGGCTCAGCCCCGTCGACACGCCCGACGAGTACGAGGCCGCCTGGGACGCCGTGTTCGACCAGACCAAGGCCGAGGTCGAGCAGGAGGCCGAGAAGGTGCTGGCCGCCGGCGGGCTCTACGTGCTCGGCACCGAGCGTCACGAGTCGCGTCGCATCGACAACCAGCTCCGCGGCCGATCGGGCCGCCAGGGCGACCCCGGCGAGAGCCGCTTCTACCTCTCGCTCACCGACGACCTCATGCGCCTGTTCAACGCGGGAGCCGCCGAGAGCCTGATGTCGCGCGGCGTGCCCGACGACGTGGCCATCGAGTCGAAGGTCGTCACGCGCGCCATCCGCTCGGCGCAGTCGCAGGTCGAGGCGCGCAACGCCGAGATCCGCAAGAACGTGCTGAAGTACGACGACGTCCTGAACCGCCAGCGCGAGGCGATCTACTCCGACCGCCGGCACATCCTCGAGGGCGACGACCTGCACGACCGCGTGCAGTCGTTCCTCGAAGAGGTCATCGACGAGGTGCTCGACGAGCACACCGCCGAGTCCAGCCCCGACGAGTGGGACTTCGACGCGCTCTGGGCCGAGCTGAAGACGCTGTACCCGATCGGCATCACGATCGACGAGGTCGTGGCCGAGGCCGGCGAGAAGGGGCGCGTCAACCGCGACTTCGTGCGCCGCGAGATCCTCTCGGACGCCAAGCTCGCCTACCAGCGTCGCGAGGAGCAGCTGGGCAGCCCCGCCATGCGCGAGCTCGAGCGGCGCGTGGTGCTCTCGGTCATCGACCGCCGCTGGCGCGACCACCTCTACGAGATGGACTACCTCAAGGACGGCATCGGCCTGCGCGCCATGGCCCAGCGCGACCCGCTGGTCGAGTACCAGCGCGAGGGCTACGCCATGTTCCAGCAGATGATGGGGCAGATCCGCGAAGAGACCATCGGCTTCCTCTTCAACCTCGAGGTCGAGGTCGCGCAGCAGGGTGCCGCCCCGCGCATCGAGGCCAAGGGCCTGCAGCGCCCCACCGCTCCTGAGGACAAGCTCAGCTACTCCGCCCCGAGCGACTCGGGCGGGGTGGAAGTGCGCAACCAGCGCGGGCAGATCCAGCAGGCGGCCACGCAGCGCGCCCGCCGCGCCGTCGCCGCACAGCAGCAGCCGCAGCAGCCCGCGGCCCGCGGCGCGTTCGGGCAGCGCACGGAGGGCGACGCCGCGCCGATGAACCGGCAGGAGCGTCGCGCGCAGGATCGCAAGGGGCGCTGACCACGACCACGACGAACGGCCCGGGCGACGCCCGGGCCGTTCCGCGTCTCGGCACTTCGCGGTACGCCTCGCGCGAGGTCGTCTAGGCCGATCGACGCGACTCGAGGAACCAGGTGTGCACCGTGCCGATGCCCTTGACGTCCACGGGACCCCGGGGCCGGAGTCGGAAGCCCTCGGCGAGGCGGTCCGCCACCGCGTCGGTGACCTGGATCGAGTCCGGAGGTGCGGTGGACTCCATGCGGCTCGCGGTGTTGACGGTCGTGCCGTAGACGTCCCACAGGAAGCGGGAGGCGCCGATGACGCCGGCGACGATCGGTCCGACGGCGATGCCGACGCGGAGGTGCACCGCCGGACGTTCTCCGATCGCGTGCGAGGCGGCCAGTGCCCGGGCGTCGAGCGCGAACCCCGCGAGGGCGTCGAGGTCGGCCTCGTCGTCGAGCCCGCCGGTGATCACGAGGTACGCGTCGCCGATCGTCTTGACCTTGGTGAGGCCGTGCCGGGCCGCGAGGTCGTCGAGTGCGCCGAACAGGCGATCCAGGTCCTGCACGAGGGCGTCCGGGGAGAGTGTCTCCGAGAGGCTCGTGAAGTCGACGATGTCCGCGATGAGGACCCCCACCCCGTCGAGGCGATCGGCGATCGGCTGCTCGCCCGCGACGAGTCGATCGGCGATCGCGCCCGGGAGGACGTTCCGCAGGAGCCGGTCGGAGCGGTCCCGCTCCTCCGCCAAGGCGGCGGTGAGTCGGTCGCGCGAACGGACGTACGCGCGCATCGCGACGAAGACGATCGTGGACACCGAGACGATGTTGACGGCGAAGAACAGCGTGACCACGCGGGGGTCGAGGGCGGGAGCGGTCGCACTGAGCACGCCCTCGAGTGGCACCATGGCCGCCACGATGGCCACGTAGAGGGCGAACACGAGCCCGGGTCGTCGTACGCGGCTGAACGAGAGCGCGCCGATCGGTGCGGATGCCGCGAAGAGGATGACGCCGCTGCTGTTCGCGAAGCCCCCCAGGGCGACGTGGACGAGCGGCGGCAGCGTGAGGAACATCGTCAGTTGGGACCGGCGGAACCACCGGTCGTCCCGGGTCGCGCGAAGGTGTGCGAGGCCCGCGATCGTGGCGACGATGTAGACGGTCGGGATGGCCGCGGCCATGGGGACCCCGATGGCGTAGTAGAACGCCGCCCAGGGCGCGACCACCACCGAGGTGAAGACGGCGGTGAACGTGAGGACCCGCTTCTCCATGCGGCGGCCGTCGTCGTCGCCCGGAGCCACGCCGAGCGAGGCGATGGCCGTGCCCGCCGCCGTGATGCGCCGGGCCGCCGAGCCGCGGTCCATGGCATGAGGCTAGGGGATGGGCCGGCGAGGTGCCATCACCCGGGGACCGGTGGGACCCGGGGAGTCGCGGATCAGAGCACGCTGATGACGCTCGCGCGCCAGCGCTGGTCGAGGCCCTCCAGGCGGATGGCCACCGCTCGCGATCGAGCGCGCTGGTGCACCATGACCACCGCCTCGACGATGCCGTCGGCGGGCTCGTCGATCATCACCCGTCCGACGGTGAACGCGGGCCGTTGCGGGACGAGCCCCTTCGCTCGCCGTGCTCGGGCCGCCAGCACGACGCGCTTCGAGAGGTTCCGATAGACGTCGTCGGTCACCCAGCGCGCGAGCTGCTCGAGGTCGCGCGCACCCGCGAGGACCTCGATGACGCAGTGGGTCAGGTTGCGCAGCAGCTGTTCGGGGTCGTCGAGCTCGGCTCGCCCGGAGCGCTGGCGGGAGAACTCGTCGTCGTCGAAGAACAGGCGACGCGCGACGGCCCCTTCGACGACGGGGGTTCTGGGCGCGCTGGGGAGGCGAGCGGTCATGGATGCTCCAGTAGGGTGGGGCCCGTCAGCCGGCATGCGTCGACGCGGTGTCCCCTGTTCGGGGGGTAGGAGGGTCTGACTGAACGGTACGGTCGAGCGCTCACGGGTGTCAAGGGAAATCCGCCCCTGTGGAGAAGTGCGTCGGCTCCGGCCCTGCCGGGTAGCGTCGGCGCATGCGCTGGGACCTGCTGTTCGACGACCTGGAGTCGCAGCTCGACCGCGAGCAACGCGAGGAGGAGCGCGTGCTGGCGCTCGAGTCCGAGCGGCTGCGGCTCGCCCGGCTGTCGCTCCGGGAGCGCATCATGGCGCTCGCCGCGGCCGACGGGGAACGCGGCGGCATCCGCCTCGAGCTCGCGGGAGGACGCACGCTGCTCGTGCAGCCCACGACGTTCGGCCGCGACTGGTTGAGCGGGCACCTCGTCGTGCAGAGCGGCCGGAGCCAGTGCATCGTCCCGATGGACGCGATCGCCGCGGTCGCCGCGGGTCGTCGCCAGGTGGACGAGAGCCTCACGCGCGTGCCGGAGTCCTCCACCAGGATCGCCGAGCGCATCGGGCTCGCGTTCGTGCTGCGGGACCTCGGTCGGCGTCGCATCCCCGTCGATCTCGAGTCCCTCGACGGCCGGCACCACGGCACGATCGACCGCGTCGGCCTCGATCACCTCGACCTCGCCCTGCACGAGCCGGGGACCCCTCGGCGCGAACGCGACGTCCGCGGCTACCGGTTGGTGCCGTTCGCCCGCGTCGTGGCGGTGACGGTCCAGTGAAGCGCCTCAGTCGACGGCGCGCGGCCCTCCGGCGCGCAGGCCGGACAACTCGATGACGTTGGCGAACTCGCCCTGATGCCATGCCGAACGACGCCGCGTCGCCTCGTACTGGTCGTCGATCCACAGCTCGAGCTGGGTGCGCTCGACGCGCCATGGCCCGCGTTCGCCGACTCGGATCGCGGGCAGCTCGCCCGACAGGATCAGGTCGTGCACGGTCTCGACGTCGACGGCGAGCACCTCGGCCGCATCGGCGACCGTGAGGAAGCGGCCGATCGCATCGCCCGGACCGTTCTGGATCATCACTCGATTATCGACCTCGCCGTCGGACGCCGTCCGCGGTGTGGATAACTTCACGGTGACCTCGCGGCAAGGCGCCACCATGGTCCCGGCGACCGAGGAGAGGAGTCGGAATGGCGGTTCGCAGCGCACGACGAGAGCGGGGCTCGACGCGAGTCGATCCCCGCCTGCTCATCGGGCTGGCGCTCGTGGCCGGATCCAGCCTCGGGATCTGGGCGCTCGTCGAGGCGCTCGACGGCACCCGCGAGGTCCTGGTCGCCCCGGCGACGCTCACGCCGGGCACGCGCGTGGAGGCCGCCTCGCTCCGGGTCGAATCCGTCCGGCTCGGCGCCCTCGCCGACGGCTACCTCGGCCCCGACGACCTCCCCGAGGGCGGTCTCGTGGTGGTGCGCACCGTGCAGGCGGGCGAGCTCCTGCCCGCGGCATCCGTCGCCGACCGCGAGCGCGCCGACCTCGCGGTGGTGGTCGTCACGAGTTCGCGTCCGCTGCCGGGCGAGGTCGCGCCGGGCGCCCTCGTCGACGTGTGGACCGCCGCCGAGGTCGAGCGCGGCGCGTTCGAGCCGCCGGTGGTTCTGGTGCCCGGTGCCGAGGTCGCGGCGGTCGCCGAATCCGACGGCATGATGTCGACGGGCGGGCCCACGGTCGAGTTGCTGATCCCGCGCGAGAAGACCGCGGCGCTCCTCGAGGCGCTCGCCGCGGGCGACGCCGTCGACCTCGTCCCCGCGACCGGCGCGGTCCGCGACTGATGGCCCGTCTCGCGCTCGCCCTCGATCCGTCGCTCGAGGACCGCATCCTCGCCGACCTGGTCGAGTCGGGGCACACGATCGTGGCCCGGCTGGTCGGATGGCGCGACGTGCTCGACTGCCTCGACGTCGTCGGGCCGGAGGTGGTCGTCGTCGGCGCGGGCCGCGCGACACTGACGCCCGAGCTGCTCGCCGCGTGCGACGAGCGCGGCATCCGCTGCATCGCGCTCGCGGATTCCGACCACGATCGCGCGCAGGCCAATCGCATCGGGCTCCACGAGGTGCTCGATGCCGGGGTCCCCGTCGCCGAGCTCGAGGCCCTCGTCAGCGGCGGGGTCACCGTCCCGTCGCGTCTGGGCGACCCGGCCACCGCCGGCCGCGACGCCGGCCCGGCGAACGGGATCGTGGCGGTCTGGGGCCCGGCGGGCGCCCCGGGCCGGACCACCGTCGCGGTCAACGTCGCCGCCGAGCTCGCCGCCGCGGGCCACCGCGTGGCCCTCGTCGACGCCGACCCGTACGGCGGCGCCGTCGCGCCGATCCTCGGCCTGCTCGACGAGGCGCCGGGATTCGCCTCGGCGTGCCGGCTGGCCGGTGCGGGGGCGCTCGATCGCGCCGAGCTCGAGCGCATCGCCCAGCGCTACTCGTCGCCGCGCGCCCCGTTCGAGGTGTTCACGGGGCTCGTCGGCCCGAGCCGATGGCCCGAGCTCTCCGACGAGCGCGTCACGGCCGCGCTCGCGGCCATGCGCGATCGGTTCGAGTACGTCGTGGTCGACACGGGATTCTCGCTGGAACGCGACGAGGAGCTCATGACCGACCAGTTCGCGCCGCGGCGCAATGCCGCGACGTTCGCCGCACTCGCGGCGGCCGATCGCGTGCTCGCCGTCGGCCTCGCCGACCCAGTGGGACTGTCGCGGCTGCTGCGTGGCCACGGCGAGCTGGTCGACCTCGTCGACGCCGAACGCGTCGACGTGGTGGTGAACCGCGTGCGGTCGAGTGCGCTCGGCCTCGATGCGCATGCGCAGGTCCGCCAGACGCTGCGGCGGTTCGCCGGGCTCGCCGAGGCGACGCTGCTCCCGCACGACGGGCGGGCGACGGATGCCGCGATCCTCATGGCGCGCACCCTCCGCGATGCCGCGCCGCGGTCGCCGCTCCGCGCGGCACTGCGTGCCTACGTCGACGACCGGCTGCTGCCCGAACCGGAACCCGCGCCGCGCCGGCGCGCGCTCCTGCCGGTCGGCCGCCGGCGCGCCGCGGTGGCCTGAGCAGGCGGTCAGTGCTCGCTACGCTGGGTCTGTGTCGACCCTCAGTGATCTCGTCCTCGCCCAAGGGCGCAGCAGCCAGGCGGACGTGGACTGGCTCCACATGCTCGTCGGCGACCTCCAGCTCCTCGCCGACCTCGCCTTCGCCGACATCGTGCTCTGGGTGCCGTCGGGCGATGACGACTTCGTCGCCGTCGCGCACTCGCGTCCGTCGAGCGCGGCGACCCTGTTCTACCGCGACTTCGTCGGGCAGGCGATCCGTGCGGAGTGGCGCGACCTCGTCTCGCAGGCGTTCGACTCGGGCGCGATCGTCGACTCCTCGGCACCCGACTGGTACGAGGAGATGCCGACGCGCGTCCGCTCCGTGCCCGTGATGCGTCGGCTCTCCGTCACCGGCACCGAGCTGGCGCCCGAGCCGGTCGCCGTCATCACCCGGCACACCAACCTCGGGTCGACCCGCACCCCGAGCCGTCAGGAGCTGACGTTCAACGACTGCGCGGCCGAACTGTTCCAGATGATCGCCTCGGGGGACTTCCCCGACCTCGGCGCGCCGACGGGCCCCCGGCGCGGCGCGCCGCGCGCGTCGGACGGGCTCATCCGCCTCGACGTCGACGGCATCACGACGTTCGCCAGCCCGAATGCGCTGTCGGCGTTCAACCGCATGGGCTTCGACGACGAGCTCGAGGGCCAGTCGCTCGCCGATGTCGCGTCGCGGCTGCTCAGCGGGCGGCTCGACGTCGACGAGTCGCTGCCGCTCGTCGTCACCGGGCGCGCACCGTGGCGCACGGACGTCGAGTCGCGCGGTGTGACGGTGTCCCTCCGAGCCATCCCGATCCGTCGCCGCGGCGAGCGCACCGGAGCGATCGTGCTCACGCGCGACGTCACCGAGCTGCGCCACCAGGAGCAGGAGCTCATCACCAAGGATGCGACGATCCGCGAGATCCACCATCGCGTGAAGAACAACCTGCAGACGGTCGCGTCGCTGCTGCGCATCCAGGCACGGCGCACGCACTCCGACGAGGCGCGTGACGCCCTCACCCAGGCGATGCGGCGCGTCGGTGCGATCGCCGTCGTCCACGACACCCTCTCCGAGGGCCTCAGTCAGAACGTCGACTTCGACGAGGTGTTCGACCGCGCGCTGCTGCTCGTGGCCGAGGTCGCCGCAGCCCACAACACGACGGCGCACCCGAAGAAGTCGGGGACGTTCGGGGTGCTGCCGAGCGCCTACGCCACGCCGCTCGCCCTCGCGCTCACCGAGCTCGTCACGAACGCGGTCGAGCACGGCCTCGCCGGGCAGGAGGGCGACGTGGAGGTCATCGCGAGCCGGTCCGAGACGATGCTCATCGTGCAGGTCCGCGACACCGGCTCAGGGCTGCCCGAGGGCAAGGTCGGCGAGGGCCTCGGCACCCAGATCGTCCGGACGCTGATCCAGGGCGAGCTCGGCGGGACGATCGACTGGCACACCGTGGTCGGCAGTGGCACCGAGGTGACGATCGAGGTGCCGCTGCGCTGGATCACGAAGCCCTGATCAGGGGCGCCGCGCGCCGACGGGGATCGGTCCCCGCATGCGAACGGCACCCGCGCGATGCGGGTGCCGTCCGGTTCGGGTGCTTGCGGGGAGTGCGGGCCGTGGGCCTGCCGGTCGAAGTCGGTCCGGGGACTGCGGCAGCCGGCCCGCAACGCGCGCGGGCGTCAGCCCGCGCGACGTGCTCGCGCGGCGCGGCGCTTGAGGGCGCGGCGCTCGTCTTCGCTGAGGCCGCCCCACACGCCCGAGTCCTGGCCGGTCTCGAGGGCGTACTGGAGGCAGATCTCGGTGACGGTGCATCGGGCGCAGACCGCCTTGGCCTTCTCGATCTGGTCGACGGCCGGTCCGGTGTTCCCAACGGGGAAGAAGAGTTCCGGGTCCGCGGTCAGGCAGGCGGCTTTGTCGCGCCAATCCATTCAGATGCTCCTTGCGTTGTCGATCCGCAGCAGACGCATGCGTGCGCTGCCGGGAACCGGCGAGGCTGCGGTGGGGGAAAGCCGAATCTCGGGAAGTAGGATCGTGGAAGATCGGCTCACGTCCCTGTGAGCATCAATTCGGCCTCATAAATGGTCGCATAGCGTGGGAAGTGAATCAAGAGTGCACTTTCGGAGAAGCCTGTGAATGGGCGGGACGCCGGCCGAGACGCGACGGCGTCCGCGCCGGGAGGGGTCCGGGCGGCACTGCTCACGGTCACCGTCCTGCTCTTCGCCGAGGCGGCGGCGCTCGCGGCAATGGTCGTGTGGCTCGTCATCGACCTGCTGGTGTTGCAGCCGTCGTCGTTCGCGACCGCGATCGCCCTCATCGTGATCACCGCCCTCGCGGCCGTCTGGGTCGCCGCCATCGCGGTGGCCTCGGTGCGGCGTGCGCCGTGGGCCCGAGCCGGCGCGATCGTCTGGCAGGTGCTGCAGCTGTCGATCGCGGTGGGTGCGTTCCAGGGCCTCTTCGCCCGCCCGGACATCGGGTGGGCGCTGCTCATCCCCGCGATCACGGTCGTCGGCCTGCTGCTCTGGCCGCCGGTCCGCGCGGCGTACGCGCGCGACGAGGACGCCTCGCACCCCACGGCCGGCTGACCCGCGATGCCGGCCTGACCGGAGCGGAGACGCCGCGGGCGGCCGCCGCATCGCGACGACCGCCCGGACGAACGGCGGGTCTCAGCCGTCGAGGCCGAGGTCCTTGCGGATGCGGGCGACGTGCCCGGTGGCCTTGACGTTGTACATGGGCTTGTCGATGCGGCCCTCCTCGTCGATGACGAAGGTCGAGCGGATGGCGCCCGTGACCGTCTTGCCGTAGAGCGACTTCTCGCCCCACGCGCCGTACGCCTGCTGCACCGCGAGGTCGGTGTCGGAGAGGAGCGGGAAGTTCAGGCCGTCGCGCTCGGCGAACTGCTTGAGCGTCGCGACGTCGTCCTTCGAGACGCCGACCACGCGCACGCCCGCGCCGGCGAACGAGTTGAGGTGGTCGCGGAAGTCGCAGGCCTCGGTGGTGCAGCCGGGCGTCATGGCGGCGGGGTAGAAGTAGAGCACGACCTTCTGCCCGCGGAAAGACGAGAGCGTGACGGGGTTGCCGTCCTGGTCGGGCAGGGTGAAGTCGGGGGCGAGGTCGCCGGGGGCGAGTCGAGCGTCGGTCATGCCCCAATCGTAGGCACGGCGACGGATGCCGCGGCGCGCGCCCCCGGCATCCGAGGCGCTCGGAACCTCAGGCGAACGTCGCGAGCAGGCGCTGCAGCGAGTCGAGGCGCACGCGCCCGGATTCGCCGAGCTCGCCGGCCTCGACGGCCTCGATGATCGCGCAGTCGGGGGAGTCCGGCAGGTGCGTGCAGCCGCGCGGGCAGTCCTCGGCGATGCGGGCCAGGTCGGCGAAGGCGCCGAGGATGTTCGAGGGGTCGACGTGCCCCAGGCCGAACGAGCGGACGCCGGGGGTGTCGATGACCCAGCCCGTCCGTCCGTCGTGCTCGAGGCGGAGGGAGACGGTCGAGGACGACGTGTGTCGCCCGCGGCCCGTGACCACGTTGACGTGCCCCGTGGCGCGATGGGCTTCGGGGACGAGGGCGTTCACCAGCGTCGACTTGCCGACGCCCGAGTGCCCGACGAAGACCGTGCGGTGGCCGACGAGCCGCTCGGCGATCTCGTCGAGCGGCATCGCGTCGGCGCGGCTGCGGAGCACCGGGAGGTCGAGCCCGGCGAAGTTCGCCAGGAACGGCTCGGGGTCGGCGAGGTCGGTCTTCGTCACGCACACGATCGGGGCGATCCCCGCGTCGTACGCGGCGACGAGGTAGCGGTCCACGAGGCGCACGCGCGGCTCGGGGTCGGCGGCGGCGATCACGATGAGCATCTGGTCGGCGTTCGCGACGATGACGCGCTCGACGGCGTCGGTGTCGTCGGCGCTGCGGCGAAGCAGGGTCGTGCGCTCCTGCACGCGTACGATGCGGGCCAGCGTGCCCTCGTCGCCCGATGTGTCGCCGACGAGGTCGACGCGGTCGCCGGTCACGACCGACTTGCGGCGCAGCTCGCTCGCGCGAGCGGCGGTGATCTCCCGTTCGGTCGGTTCGGCGTCGTCGACGAGCACGGTGTAGCGGCCGCGGTCGACGCCGAGCACGATCCCGGTCTCGGCGTCGGCATGCTCGGGACGCACCTTCGTGCGCGGCCGGCTCCCGCGGCGGCTGGGTCGGACCCGCACGTCGGACTCGTCGTACTGGTCGTACTCCGGCTCGTCCTCGTCGTCGGTGTCCCACCAGCTCATCCGAGCATCTGCTCCCAGAGCTCGGTGAACTGGGGCAGTGTCTTCGACGTCGATCCGATGTCGTCGACGACCACGCCCTCGACCGCGAGCCCCACGATGGCGCCCGAGGTCGCCATGCGGTGGTCGGCGTACGCCTTCCACTCCCCGCCGTGCAGCGGCGCGGGCTCGATGCGCAGGCCGTCGTCGAGCTCGGTCACCTGGCCGCCGAGGCCGTTGAGCTCGGCCGCGAGCGCCGCGAGCCGGTCGGTCTCGTGGTGTCGGATGTGCCCGATTCCCGTGAACGTGCTCGGCTCGTCGGCGAGCGCCGCGAGCGCCACGAGGTTGGGCACGAGCTCGCCCGCCTCCGAGAGGTCGAGCTCGACGCCGCGGATGCCGCGTCCGCCGTCCTCGGCGGGCTCGGGCGCGTGCACGGTGAGCCGGTCGCCGTCGCGCTCGACGCGGGCGCCGAACCGGGGGAGGAGATCGGCCAGGTGCGCGCCGACCTGCGTCGTCGCGGTGGGCCACCCGGAGATCGTGACGGACCCGCCCGCGACGACCGCTGCGACCAGGAACGGTGCCGCGTTCGAGAGGTCGGGCTCGATGTCGACGTCGCGTGCGGCGATGGGCCCCGGAGCGACGATCCAGCGGCCGACCGTGGGCTGCTCGACCGTGACGCCGCGCAGGGCGAGGGTCTCGATCGTCATCTCGATGTGGGGCAGGCTCGGCAGGCGTTCGCCGCTGTGCGTGAGGTCGAGCCCGCGCTCGAAGCGCGGTGCGGAGAGCAGCAGTCCCGAGACGAACTGGCTCGAGGCGGAGGCGTCGATGGCGAGTTCGCCGCCCGCGACCCGTCCGAACCCGTGCACCGTGAACGGCAGGGCGCCCCGACCGTCGTCGTCCAGGTCGACGCCGAGGCCGCGGAGGCCGTCGATCACGCCGCGCATCGGACGGCGACGGGCACCCTCGTCGCCGTCGAAGGTCGTGGGGCCGAGCGCGAGCGCCGCCACCGGGGGCAGGAACCGCATGACGGTGCCCGCGAGTCCGCAGTCGATCGTGGTCGACCCGACGAGCTCGTCGGTCGGCGTGACCCGGAGGTCGTCGCCGAACCCGCCGGCACCCGGCATCCGCTCGAACCCGACGCCGAGCTGCCGCAGCCCCTCGATCATGAGCTCGCTGTCGCGCGACCACAGGGGAGCGCGGAGCGTCGAGGGTCCGTCGGCGAGCGCGGCGAGGACGAGTTCGCGGTTGGTGAGCGACTTCGAACCCGGCAGCGACAGGGTCGCCGCGAGCGGGGCCGACGCCACCGGCGCACGCCATCCGTCATCCGACCCCACCTGGCGGTTGTCGCCGTACGGGTCGAACTCGGGCGCGGAATACCTCGAAAGCTGCATCGGTTACCAACAGTAGCGCTCGGCGGAACGGGAAGGAGTTGGTGCGTGTGACGATGACGGTGCTCGACCGCCCGGTGGTCTCGGAGCCTCAGGACCTAGGATGGCCCCTGATGACCGCCGACGACACCGCGAACCAGGCCGACCCCGATCGGCCCGACGACGAGACGCGCGACCTCGGAGCGCTGTTCGAGGAGCAGGCGCTGCCGTTCATCGACCAGCTCTACGCGGCCGCGCTGCGCATGACCAAGAACCCGGCCGACGCGCAGGACCTCGTGCAGGAGACGTTCGTGAAGGCGTACGCCGCCTTCGGGTCGTTCACGCAGGGCACGAACCTGAAGGCGTGGCTGTACCGCATCCTCACCAACACCTTCATCAACACGTACCGCAAGAAGCAGCGGGAGCCCTACCAGGGCACGATCGACGACCTCGAGGACTGGCAGCTCGGCGGTGCCGAGTCGACGACCGCGTCCTCGAGCCGCTCAGCCGAGGCGGAGGCGATCGACCACCTCCCCGACTCGGCCGTGAAGGACGCGCTCCAGGCCCTTCCCGAGGACTTCCGCCTGGCCGTGTACTTCGCCGACGTCGAGGGGTTCTCCTACCAGGAGATCGCCGACATGATGAACACCCCCATCGGGACCGTGATGAGCCGCCTGCACCGTGGCCGGCGCCTGCTCCGCGAGTCCCTCGCCGAATACGCGACCGAGCAGGGCATCGCCGTCGCGCCGGCGACCACCCGATCCCGGAGGAGCACGAAATGACGGACTGCGGCTGCGAGAAGGCCAAGGCCGAGCTCGAGGAATACCTGCACAACGAGCTGTGCAGTGCGGATGCCGCCGACATCCGCGAGCACATGGAGCACTGCGAGGACTGCCGCGGCGAGCTGCGCGTCGGCGTGGCGATCACCGAGGTCGTGCAGCGGGCGTGCCGCGAGACGGCGCCCGAGGAACTGCGCCTCATGGTCATGACGCGCATCCGCGACATCCAGTCCGGGCACGGCGTCCTCGTCGACTGATCCCGGCGGTTCGCCGTCCGGCGGGCGGGCGCGGTCCGAACTTTCGATGGACGCGCCGGGCGGTGCCCGTTCCGTACCGTCGGTGACGATGAACGAGACCGCCACCCCCGCCAAGCGCCCCGGACGTGTGCCCACGTGGCTCCGAGTGCTCATCCCGACCGTCCTCATCCTCGTCTGGTTCGCGCTGTTCGGCGCGGGCGGTGCCGCGTTCGGCACGATCAGCGAGGTGCAGCAGAACGACCAGGCGTCGTTCCTGCCGGCCTCGGCCGAGGCCACGGAGGTCAACGACCTCCAGGACGGCTTCCGGGACTCCGACAACGTCCCCGCGATCGTGATCGTCGCGACCGACGACGGCACGGAGCTCACCGAGGCGCAGCTCGCCGACGTCGAGGCGCTGCGCGACGACGTGCTCGACGTCGAGGGCGTCGTCGCCGACGAGACGTCGCCGGTCATCCCGTCGGAGGACGGCGAGGCCGCCCAGTTCGTCGCCTCGGTCGCGCCCGGCGAGGGCGAGGAGGGCTCCGGCGTCACCATCGAGGAGATGCGGGCGCTGCTCGAGGAGTCGGCGATCGACGGCACGACGGCCGCCGTCACGGGACCCGCCGGCTTCACCGCCGACCTCGCCGAGGCGTTCTCGGGCATCGACGGCCTGCTCCTGCTCGTGGCCCTGTCGGCCGTGCTCGTGATCCTGGTCGTCGTCTACCGCTCGCCGCTGCTGCCGATCATCGTGCTCTTCACGAGCCTCACGGCGCTGACCGCCTCCGTGTTCACGGTCGTGCAGCTCGCGCAGGCCGACCTGCTCCTGCTCTCGGGCCAGACGCAGGGCATCCTCTTCATCCTCGTCATCGGCGCCGCGACCGACTACGCGCTGCTCTACATCGCGCGGTACCGCGAGGCGCTCGCCCAGCACGAGCGCAAGTGGGATGCCACGTGGGCGGCGCTGAAGGGCTCGTGGGAGCCCATCGCGGCGTCGGCCGGCACCGTCATCGTCGCGCTCCTCATCCTGCTCGCGAGCGAACTCAACTCGAACAAGATCCTCGGCCCGGTCGCGGCCATCGGCATCGCGTTCGCGCTGCTCGCCGCCCTCACGCTGCTCCCGGCGCTGCTCCTCTGGGCCGGGCGCGTGGCCTTCTGGCCGCGCCGCATCGCCCGGCCGGATGTCACGGCCGCAGACCCCTCGCACGGGCGTCACGCCGACGTCGTCGACGACCGCGCTGCGGGCGAGCGGGGACTGTGGGGCGCCGTCGGACGCCTCGTGTCCCGCCGCCCCCGCACGGTGTGGATCCTCTCCACCCTCCTGCTCGCAGTGATGTCGATCGGCCTCGTCCGACTCGACGCCGACGGCGTCCCGTCGAGCGAGTTCATCCTCGGCGAGTCGCAGGCCCGCGACGGCCAGGAGCTCGTGAGCGAGCACTTCCCCGGCGGCTCCGGCACCCCGGCCGTCATCATCGGGCCGGAGGACGACCTGCAGGAGATGGCCGACGTCGCGCTCGGCGTCGACGGCGTGGCATCCGTCGCGGTGCTGTCGACCGACTCGCCCGCGGGCAGCGCGCCCGTCACCGAGGACGGCGTGCAGGCCTTCGGCCCGCCCGGCACGCCCGCGCCCGAGCCGA
This sequence comes from Agromyces sp. C10, assembly GCF_023217995.1. Lineage (NCBI taxonomy): Bacteria > Bacillati > Actinomycetota > Actinomycetes > Micrococcales > Microbacteriaceae > Agromyces > Agromyces sp. C10. Next base: position 183,385 of record NZ_JALPSX010000003.1, read on the forward strand.
CCGTCGTGGACGGCAACGTGCTGCTCCAGGCCACCCTCGACGACCCGTCCGACTCGGCCGAGGCGGAGGCGACGGTCGTGGACCTGCGCGCGGCCCTCGACGAGGTCGGCGAGGACGTGCTCGTCGGCGGCCCGACCGCGGTGGCGCTCGACACGAACGAGGCGGCGGTGAACGACCAGCGCCTCATCATCCCGCTCGTGCTGCTCGCGATCCTCGTGATCCTCATGCTGCTGCTGCGCGCCGTGGTCGCACCGCTCATCCTGATCGCGAGCGTCGTGCTCTCGTTCGCGGCGGCCCTCGGCGTCTCGGCGCTCGTCTTCGAGTTCATCCTCGGGTTCCCCGGCGCCGACCCGTCCGTCCCGCTCTTCGGGTTCGTGTTCCTCGTCGCGCTCGGCGTCGACTACAACATCTTCCTCATGACCCGCGTGCGGGAGGAGGCCATGCGGCACGGCACGCGCGAGGGCATCCTCCGCGGGCTGCGGCTCACCGGCGGGGTCATCACGTCGGCCGGGCTCGTGCTCGCCGCGACCTTCGCCGCGCTCGGCGTGCTACCGATCCTGTTCCTCGCGCAGATCTCGTTCATCGTCGCCTTCGGCGTGCTGCTCGACACGTTCCTGGTGCGGACCCTGCTCGTGCCGGCCGCCTCGTACGACATCGGCCGGGCGATCTGGTGGCCGAGTCGGCTCGCGCGCGAGGAACGACGCCACGGCGTGCACGCGGCGCCCGACACCGACGAGCCGTCGTCGGACGGCGCCGAGGCGGTCCCGGCGGAGGCGAGCGCAGACTTCGCGGGCGGGGACACGGCCGACGCGGCCGAGCCTCCGCGACGCGACCCGGTCCAAGCCGGGTGACGGACCGCCGGCCGCGGCGGCACCGCCCACGCCACCGCCGCGGCCGGCTTCCCCTCCACGAGGGGAGAACGGAACGAGCGGATGCCCCCACTGGAGGCATCCGCTCGTTTCGCGTTTCGCGGCTAGCGGCTGAGCGCCCGCTTCACCAGGTCGGCCTGCTCGGCGGCGTGGCGCTTGGCCGAACCGGTCGCGGGCGACGCCGCGGCCGGGCGGGCCACCACGCGCACCTCGCGGGGACCGAGCTTGTTCGTCTCGATGATGAAGAACGGCCACGCGCCCTGGTTCTCCGGCTCGTCCTGCGCCCAGACCAGCTCGGCGTTCGGGTACGAGTCGGCGACGGCCTTGAGCTCCGCGGCGGGGAGCGGGTAGTACTGCTCGAGGCGCACCAGCGCGATCTCCGGGTCGGGGCGCTTCTCGAGCTCGGCGAGCAGGTCGTAGTAGAGCTTGCCGGCCATGAACACGACCCGCTTCACCGCGGCCTTGTCGGTGATCCGCGCATCGTCGATCACCGGCTCGAACCGGCCCTGCGTGAAGTCCGAGACCTCGCTCGTCGCACCGCGGAGGCGGAGCATCGCCTTCGGCGTGAAGACCACGAGCGGACGGCGCGGACGGGCGTACGCCTGACGGCGGAGCAGGTGGAAGTACGACGCGGGGGTCGACGGACGCGCGACGGTCATGTTGTTCTCGGCGCACATCTGCAGGTACCGCTCGATGCGGGCGCTCGAGTGGTCGGGGCCCTGGCCCTCGTACCCGTGCGGCAGCAGCAGGACCACGCTCGAGCGCTGGCCCCACTTCTGCTCGGCAGACGAGATGAACTCGTCGATCACGATCTGCGCGCCGTTGGCGAAGTCGCCGAACTGCGCCTCCCACAGGACGAGGGCGTCGGCGCGCTCGACCGAGTACCCGTACTCGAACGCCATCGCCGCGTACTCCGACAGCAGCGAGTCGTAGATCCAGAACCGCGCCTGCTGGTCGCCCAGGTTCTGCAGCGGCAGCCACTCCTGGCCGTTCGCCCGGTCGTGCAGGACGGCGTGGCGCTGCACGAACGTGCCGCGTCGCGCATCCTGGCCGACGAGGCGGACCGGAGTGCCCTCGAGCAGGAGCGAGCCGAGGCTCAGCAGTTCGCCGAAGCCCCAGTCGATCTTGCCGTTGCGGCTCATGTCGACCCGCTTGGCGAGCAGCTGCTGGATCTTCGGGTGCACCGTGAAGCCGTTGGGCTTGTTGGCGAACGCGTCGCCGACCGCGTGCACGACCTCGAGCGACACGCCCGTGGTCTCGGGCTCGCCCGCGGCGGGCTCGGGCTGCAGGTCGTCGGCGCCGACGATCGGGATCGCACCGGTCTGGGCCGCATGCGTCTCCGCGAAGGCGCGCTCGAGGCGGTCCTGGAAGTCGCGGTGCGCGTTCTCGTACTCCTCCTCGGTGATGTCGCCGCGTCCGACGAGCGCCTCGGTGTACAGCTTGCGGACCGAGCGCTTGGCCTCGATGAGGTTGTACATGAGCGGCTGCGTCATCGACGGGTCGTCGCCCTCGTTGTGGCCGCGGCGGCGGTAGCACACGAGGTCGATCACGACGTCGCGCTTGAACTCCTGGCGGTACCGGAACGCGAGTTCCGCGACGCGGACGACGGCCTCGGGGTCGTCGCCGTTCACGTGGAACACGGGGGCCTGGATGGCCTTCGCGACATCCGTCGAGTAGATCGAGGACCGTGCGTCGCCGGGGACGGTCGTGAAGCCGACCTGGTTGTTCACGACCACGTGGATGGTGCCGCCCGTGCGGTAGGCGCGCAGCTGCGACATCTGCAGGGTCTCGAACACGACGCCCTGACCGGCCATCGCCGCGTCGCCGTGCACGAGGATCGGCAGGATCGAGAACGAGCCGACCGGCTTGCGGTCCTGCTTGGCGCGGACGATGCCCTCGAGCACGCCGTCCACCGCTTCGAGGTGCGACGGGTTGGCGGCCAGCGACACGGGGATCTGCGTGCCGTCGTCGGCGGTGAAGGTGCCCTCGGTGCCGAGGTGGTACTTCACGTCGCCCGAGCCGGAGAAGCCCTTGGTGTCCTGCGTTCCCTCGAACTCGCGGAACACCTGGCCGTACGTCTTGCCCGCGATGTTCGTGAGCACGTTGAGGCGGCCGCGGTGCGCCATGCCGATGGCGACCTCGTCGAGGCCCTCCTTCGCGGCGCCCTGCAGCACCTCGTCGAGCAGCGCGATCATCGACTCGCCGCCCTCGAGGCTGAAGCGCTTCTGGCCGACGTACTTCGTCTGCAGGAACGTCTCGAACGCCTCGGCCTCGTTGAGCTTGCTGAGGATCCGCATCTGCTCGTCGTGCGTGGGCTTCTCGTACTTGCGCTCGACCTGGTGCTGGATCCACTTGCGCTGCACCGGGTCCTGGATGTGCATGTACTCGATGCCGATCGTGCGGCAGTACGAGTCGCGGAGCACGCCGAGGATGTCGCGCAGGAGCGCCGTGCGCTTGTCGCCGAACCCGCCGGTGACGAACTCGCGGTCGAGGTCCCAGAAGGTGAGGCCGTGGCTCTCGAGGTCGAGGTCGGGGTGCGAGCGCTGCACGTACTCGAGCGGGTCGATGTCGGCCATCATGTGGCCGCGCACCCGGAACGAGTTGATGAGCTCCTGGACGCGCGCGGTCTTGTCGATCGCGCTCGCGATGTCGACGGAGATGTCCTCGTTCCACTTGATGGGCTCGTAGGGCAGGCGCAGCGCCGCGAAGATGTCCTGGTAGAAGTTCCGCTCGCCGATGAGCAGCTCGTGGACCTTCTTCAGGAACTCGCCCGAACCCGCGCCCTGGATGACGCGGTGGTCGTAGGTCGAGGTGAGCGTGATGGTCTTGCCGATGGCGAGGTTCGCGAGCGTCTTCTCGCTCGCGCCCTGGAACTCGGCCGGGTACTCGAGGGCGCCCGCGCCGATGATGCAGCCCTGCCCCTTCATGAGGCGCGGCACGGAGTGCACGGTGCCGATGCCGCCGGGGTTCGTGAGCGAGATCGTCGCGCCCTTGAAGTCGTCGGCGGTGAGCTTGTTGGTGCGAGCGCGACGCACGAGGTCCTCGTACGCGCCGAGGTACTCGTTGAAGGTCATGGTCTCGGCGCGCTTGATCGCCGGGACCAGCAGCGAACGCGTGCCGTCGGGCTTGGGCAGGTCGATCGCGATGCCGAGGCCGATGTGGGCGGGCTTCACGAGGGCCGGCTTGCCGTCGACCTCGGTGTAGGAGACGTTCTGGCTCGGGAACTCCTTCAGCGCCTGGATCAGCGCCCACCCGATGAGGTGCGTGAACGAGATCTTGCCACCGCGCGTGCGCCGGAGGTGGTTGTTGATCACGATCCGGTTGTCGATCATGAGCTTCGCGGGCACGGTGCGCACGCTGGTCGCGGTGGGCACCGTGAGCGACGAATCCATGTTCGCGGCGAGGGTCTTCGGCATGCCCTTCAGCGGCACGATCTCGTCTTCGCGCTCGCCGCCGTCGGGCTGCTGCTGCGGGCCCGTGACGGGCACGTCGGCCGGGACGGGCGCGGTGCGCGGTGCGACCGAGGTGGTGCGCGCCTCGGGCGCCTGGCCGACCACGGCGTTCGGCGAGGTGCTCGGGCCGGTGGATGCCGCGGGCTCGGCCGGCTGCGCGTTCGGCTGGGCGGCGGGCGCCTGGGCGTCGGCCTGCGGCGCGGCGGCCTCGGACCGCGGCTGGTCGGGTGCGGGGGCAGCGGCGGGTGCCTCGGCGGCGGGTGCCTCGGCGGCCGGAGCCGGGGCGGATGCGTCGGGCGTCGCGGTCTCGGCCTGCTCGCCGGCGGCCTGGTACACCGCGGCCTCATCGGGCATGGTCGCGGAGGTGGCCGGTGCGGGCTGCTCGCCGTTGGACTTGACCCTGCGGTACTGCTCGAGCACGGGGCGCCACGTCTCGTCGACCGAATCCGGGTCGGCGAGGAACCGCTCGTACATCTCGTCCACGAGCCATTCGTTGGCTCCGAACTCCGCCGCAGTCGTCTCTTCGGACCCCGACCCGGTCAATTGGCTCGACACAGCCTCTCGCCCACTCTCTCCATTGATGGATGCTCACCTGGTGGCGTGGCGCGCGCAGCACGTCGCGGAACGCCCCATCAAGCCTAAACCCGTTCGGGGAGCACTCGGCACCGCTTGCGATCGGCATCGGAGTGTGCGCGCATCGATCGCGTCGATCCGCCGCGGCCGCCGCTCTCGGGTGGCACCCACCACGCCCGAATACGCTGGGTGGCATGCAGTTCTATCGCACGACGCCGCGGCACGACCTCACGTACTCCGACGTCTTCCTCGTGCCGAGCCGCTCCGGCGTGACGAGCCGGCTCGACGTGTCGCTCGCGCCCGACGACGGGTCGGGCGCCAGCATCCCCATCGTGTCGGCGAACATGAACTCCGTCACCGGGCCGAGGCTCGCGGCGACGCTGGCCCGGCGCGGCGGCATCGGCGTGCTGCCGCAGGACCTGCCGCTCCAGGAGCTCGACGACGCCATCCGCTGGGTCAAGTCGCGGCCTGCGCGGTTCGACGTGCCCCACGCCTTCTCGGCCGACCAGACCGTCGCCGACGCCCTCGAGGTGCTCCCGCCCGTCGAGGGCCACGGCATCGTCCTGCACGACGACGACGGCCGGTACGCCGGCACCATCCCCGCCGCCCGGCTCGCGACGGCGCTGGCCGACGCACGGCTCGGCGACCTCGTCCACGGCGCCATCCCGTCGCTCGACGCCGACGACGTCGACACGCCCCGCCGGGCGTTCGACCTCATGGTCGACGCGGGCATCGACTTCGCCCCCGTGCTCGAGCACGGTCGCGTCATCGGCACCCTGAGCCGCCGCAGCGCCCTGCGCGGCACCGTCTCCGAGCCCAACACGGATGCCTCGGGGCGGCTCCGGGTCGCCGCGGCGATCGGCATCAACGGCGACGTCGAGGCGAAGGCCCGCGCGCTCGCCGCCGCCGGCGTCGACATGCTCGTCGTCGACACCGCGCACGGCCACCAGGAGGGCATGATCCGCGCCGTGCGCGCGGTGAAGGCGGCCGGGCTCGGCATCCCGATCGTCGCCGGCAACATCGTGACCGCCGACGCGGTGGCCGACCTCGTCGCCGCGGGCGCCGACGTGCTGAAGGTGGGCGTCGGTCCGGGCGCCATGTGCACGACGCGGATGATGACGGCCGTCGGCCGGCCCCAGTTCTCGGCCGTGCTCGAGACCTCCGAGGCGGCCCGCGAGGCCGGCGCAGCGGTGTGGGCCGACGGGGGAGTGCGCTACCCGCGCGACGTGGCGCTCGCGCTCGCCGCGGGCGCGGCATCCGTCATGATCGGCTCGTGGTTCGCGGGCACCATCGAGGCACCGGGCACGCTGCGCCGCGACCTCGACGGCCGCGTGTACAAGGAGAGCTGGGGCATGGCCTCGACCAAGGCGGTCAAGGAGCGGTTCGGCCGGCTGTCGCCGTACGAGCTCGCCCGCAAGGAGCTCTTCGCCGAGGGCATCTCGTCGTCCGCGATCTATCTCGACCCGCTCCGGCCGTCGCTTGAGGACCTGCTCGACATGATCACCTCGGGCGTCCGCAGCTCGTTCACGTACGCCGGGGCGCGCAGCGTGCCGGAGTTCCGCGAGCGGGCGCTCGTGGGGATCCAGTCGGCCGCGGGCTACGAGGAGGGCAAGGCGCTGCCGGTCAGCTGGTAGCGGTCGAGAGGCGGATGCCGCAGCGAACGCACCGGTGGTCCGTGACGCGGCATTCGTGCGGCATCCGTCGATATACTGGGCCGCACAATGGACGACCCTCCTTCTGCCAGTTCGCCCGGCCATAGACCCTCGCCCGTGACCGAACGGGGAGGTGCGGATGTCTGAGTGGATCCTCCTCGGCATCGGACTCCTCCTCACGATCGGCACGGGCCTGTTCGTTGCGAGCGAGTTCGCGCTCGTCAACCTCGACCGCGCCGACCTCGAGTCGCGCCGCGCGAAGGGGGAGTCGCGACTCGGCCTCACCATCGAGGCGCTCAAGATCACCTCGACGCACCTGTCGAGCGCGCAGCTGGGCATCACGCTCACCACGCTGCTCACCGGTTACACGATGGAGCCGGCGATCTCGTCGCTCCTCGCCGATCCGCTGCGCTCGATCGGGCTGCCCGACGGGCTCATCCGCCCCGTCGGCGCGGTCACCGCGGTGGTCGTCGCGACCCTCCTGTCGATGATCATCGGCGAGCTCGTGCCGAAGAACTTCGCGCTCGCGCTGCCGCGGCAGACCGCCAAGGTGGTCGTGCCGTTCCAGACCGCCTTCACGTGGGTGTTCCGTCCCGCGATCGCCGTGCTGAACGGCAGCGCGAACCGCCTGCTGCGCGCCATGGGCATCGAACCCAAGGAGGAGCTCTCCGGGGCGCGGTCGGCCGAGGAGCTCTCGAGCCTCGTCCGGCGCTCGGCCAGCGCGGGGCTGCTCGAGCAGGACACCGCGACGCTCCTCGGCCGGACGCTGCGCTTCTCGGAGCACGACGCGTCCGACGTCATGACGCCGCGCCCGCGCGTGGCGGCCGTGCAGCGGCTCGAACCGGCGGAGGCCGTCATCGAGCTCGCGCGGCAGACGGGCTTCTCGAGGTTCCCGGTCTACGACGAGAACCTCGACGACGTGGTCGGCCTCGTGCACGTGAAGCAGGCCGTCGCCGTGCCGCGCGAGAAGCGCGACCAGGTTCCGGTCTCGGCGCTGCAGTCCGAGGCGCTGCGGGTTCCCGAGACGATGAAGCTCGACCTGCTCCTCGGCGAGCTGCGCGGGCGCGGCTACCAGATGGCCGTCGTGGTCGACGAGTACGGCGGCACCGCCGGTGTCGTGACCCTCGAAGATCTCGTGGAGGAGCTCGTCGGCGAGGTCGCCGACGAGCACGATCGCACGCGAGCGGGCGTCGTCCGACGCGGCGAGTTCGTGAGCTTCCCCGGGATGCTGCGTCCCGACGAGCTGCTCGATCGCACGGGCATCCAGGTGCCCGAGGACGGCGCCTACGAGACCGTCGCGGGCTACGTCATGAGCGTGCTCGGCCGCCTGCCCGCGGTGGGCGACGAGGTCGAGGTCGAGGGCGGCCGCTTCCGCGTGCAGCGCCTCGACGGTCGCCGCATCGACCGCATCCAGTTCACCCCGGCGACCGCGCGGACGCACGCCGACGTGCTGACGGAGGTGGAGCGATGAGCGACTGGGCCGGCCTCGCCTGGCTGTTCGTGCTGCTCGCGGGCAACGCGTTCTTCGTCGGCGCCGAGTTCGCCGTCATCTCGGCGCGCCGATCGCAGATCGAGCCGCTCGCCGAGCGCGGCAAGCGCAGCGCCAAGACTGCGCTGTGGGCCATGGAGCACGCCACGCTCATGCTCGCCATGAGCCAGCTCGGCATCACGATCTGCTCCCTGCTGATCCTCACCGTCTCGGAACCGGCGATCCACCACCTGCTCGAGTACCCGCTCGGGCTCACGGGGTGGTCGCCCCAGGTCGTGTCCACGGTGGCGTTCGTCATCGCGCTGCTGCTCGTGTCGTACCTGCACGTCGTGCTCGGCGAGATGGTCCCGAAGAACCTCTCGTTCTCGCTGCCCGACCGCGCCGTGCTCGTGCTCGCGCCGCCGCTCGTGTTCATCGCGCGCGTGTTCCGGCCGGTGATCGTCGTGCTGAACGCCATCGCCAACGGCGTGCTGCGCCTCTTCGGCGTCGAACCGAAGAACGAGGCGACCTCGACCTACACGCTCGAAGAGGTGCAGACGATCGTCGACCAGTCCCGCCGCGAGGGCATCCTCGCCGACGCGAGCGGCACGCTCACGGCCGCCTTCGAGTTCACGACCAAGCGGGTCGAGGACGTGGCGGTCCCCATGGACGAGCTGGTCTGCCTGCCGGCGGATGCCACCCCGGCCGACGTCGAACGCGCCGTGGCCCGTCGCGGCTTCTCGCGCTACGTGCTGGCCGGCGACGACGGCGAGCCCAACGGCTACGTGCACCTCAAGGACGTCATCGACCTCGACGACGACGAGTTCGACGATCCGATCCCGGCCAAGCGCGTGCGTCGCCTCGTGTCGATCTTCGACGGGACCGACCTCGAGGACGCCCTCGCCACGATGCGGCGCCTCGGCACCCACGTGGCGCGCGCCTTCGACGGCGACGGCGCCACGACCGGTGTGATCTTCCTCGAGGACATCATCGAGGAGCTCGTCGGCGAGGTGCAGGACGCGACCCGGAGGGGGTGATCCGCCCGCCCCTCGATCCACCGTGATCGGGGGGCGCGGGTCGATGGGCGCGGGCGTAGAATTCGCGCGTCACGAAAGCTGAGGTGCACTCATGTTCGAGAACTCCATCATGATGGCCACGCTGCCCGCCTCCGACCTCGAGCGGGCGCGCCGGTTCTGGCACGACGTCCTGGGCCTCGACCCGGTCCGCAGCGACTGGGGCGGCGACTTCTACGCGGTCGGCGGCAGCGGCGTGCTCGTCTACGAGTCGCAGTTCGCCGGCACGAACAAGGCGACCGCGCTGTCGATCATGACCGACGACCTGGATCGCGACATGGCCGCCCTCCGTGCGAAGGGCGTCGCGTTCCACGACTACGACCTGCCGGGCCTCACGACGACGGACGGGGTCGTCGACATGGACGGCGAACGCGGCGCCTGGTTCGACGACAGCGAGGGCAACATCATCGCGCTGGCCCAGCCGACCCGGGTCACCATGGACGAGGCGAGGGGCATGCTCTCGGCAGCGGGCGCCTGAGCCGGATCTCGCTCACCACTCGCCGTCGTTCAGGTCCGGTCGCGCACGGACGTACTGCGGCGGCCACATCGACGTGTCGGCGCCGAGTTCGTGCGCTGCCCGCAGGGCGAAGTGCGGATCCCGCATCATCGCCTTCCCGAACATCACCGCGTCGGCCGCGCCGGAGGCCACGAGCGCCTCGGCCTGCGCCGGCGTGGTGATCCGGCCGACCGCCGACACGGAGACGCCCGCGCGGTCGCCGACGAACTCCGCATGCGCCGCCTGGTAGGCGGGGCCGACCGGGATCCGCACGTCGCGGACCAGGCCGCCCGTGGAGATGTCGAAGAAGTCGGCCCCGACTTCGGCCGCCCACCCGGCCGCGATCGAGGTCTGCTCCTCGTCCCACCCTCCGGGCGCCCAATCGGTCGCCGAGAACCGGACGAACAGCGGCATCCGCTCGCCGATCTCGTCGCGCACGGCGCGGACGATCTCGAGCAGCAGGCGCGCGCGGTTCTCGAGCGAGCCGCCCCAGCGATCGTCGCGCCGGTTCGACAGCGGCGAGAGGAACTGGTGGACCAGGTAGCCGTGCGCCGCGTGCACCTCGACGAGGTCGAAGCCGGCGTCGACCGCGCGGCGCGCCGCCGCCCGGAAGTCGTCGATGACCGCGAGGATGCCGGACTCGTCGAGCGCCGTCGGCTCGCGCAGTCCGTCGAACGCCACCGCCGAGGGCGCGACCGTGGGCCAGCCGCCCTCCTCGATCGGCTGGGAGCCGGGCAGGCGGCGGAACTCCGGCCACACCGAGGCCTTCCGCCCGGCGTGCGCCAGCTGGATGCCCGAGGCCGCACCCTGGGAGCGGAGGAACGCCGTGATCCGGGACCACGCCTCGGCCTGCGCGTCGTTCCAGAGCCCCGTGTCGTGGTCGGAGATGCGGCCCTCGGGGCTCACGGCCGTGGCCTCGGCCATGACGAGCCCCGCGCCGCCCGCCGCCATCGCGCCGAGGTGGACGAGGTGCCAGTCGTGCGGGACGCCGTCGCGGGCGGTCACCGAGTACTGGCAGAGCGGCGGAACCCAGACGCGGTTGCGGATCTCGAGCTCGCGGATGGTGATCGGGCGGAACAGCGCCGGAGTCGTCGCCGCCGCCGGGGTCGTGCCGCGCTCGCGCGGTCGGGGCGCGGACGCGTTCGGCGCGGGAATGGTCGAGGGCATGCCCCTCAACCTATCGTTGGGGCATGGGCACCGGGACCTGGCGCGAATGGACCGCCGACGACGCATCCGAATGGCTGAGCGAGCCCGGTGCCGACGACGACAAGTACCGCCGGGGCGTGCTCGGCGTCATCACCGGATCGCCCGATTACCCCGGTGCGGCGGTGCTCGGCGTGGAGGCCGCGCACCGCACCGGCGTGGGCATGGTGCGCTTCACCGGGCCCCGCGCCGTGCGGCAGGCGGTCATCGCCGCGCGCCCCGAGACGGTCGGGGTCGCGGGCCGGGTCCAGGCGTGGCTCCTCGGCTCGGGCATGGACGCGTCGCACCGATCCTTCCTGCTCGCGGGCGAGCTGCAGCACGCGCTCGCCTCGGGGCAGCCGACCGTGCTCGACGCGGGAGGGCTCGACCTCGTCGGGTCGCACACCGCGCCGACGGTGATCACGCCGCACGCGCGCGAGCTCGCGAACCTGCTGAACGAACGCGACATCCCGACATCGGTGGAGGAGGTCGAGGCCGACCCGGCGGGGTGGGCGGACCGCGCCGCCCGCGAGCTCGACGTCGCGGTGCTGCTGAAGGGCGCCGTCACTCACGTGACCGACCCCGACGGCACCCGCCTCACGGTGACGGTCCGGACGCACTGGCTCGCGAGCGCGGGCACGGGCGACGTGCTCGGCGGGATCGTGGGCGCTCTCGCGGCGACGCACCACGAGCGGCTCGCCGCGGATGCCACGGCCATCACGCGTCTCGCCGCGACCGCGGCCTACGTGCACGCCGAGGCGGCGCGCCGGGCGAGCGCCGCGTGGGACGGCGGTCCGGTCACCGCGCTCGACGTGGCGCACGCCGTTCCGCCCGTGATCGGCGGGCTCCTGCGGCGCTGACGGCGGAGTCGTGTCAGTGACCGGGAGCAGCGTCGAGCAGGTGACGTCGGACGCGCCGCCACGCGGTATCCGCCGGCTGCTCGGCGGCCGCGCCGCGGCGTGGGGCGCCTTCGTGCTCGTCCACGCGATGCTGGCCGGCCTGAACCTGTTCGCGCCGGGCTATCCGATGGGGGATGTCACGGGCGTGTACCTGGTGTGGGCGGAGACCGCACAGCAGGGATGGCTGCGGATGGGGATCGACACCCCGTGGGTGTACCCGATCCTCGCGTTCGCGCCCATGACCGCCGCGCTCGCGTTCGGTGCCGAGTGGTACGGCGAGGCCTGGCTCGCCATGGTGACCGTGCTCGACGCGTTCGCGTTCGCGGTGCTGCTCGGCCGCGGGACCCTGTCGGTGCGCCGTCGCGCCGCAGCCTGGTGGTGGGTCGCCTTCCTCGCGATGCTCGGCCCCATCGCGCTCGGGCGCATCGACGCGGTGACCGTGCCGTTCGCGATCGTGGGACTCCTCTGGGCGGCCGGCCGGCCGCGGGTCGCCGCGATGCTGCTCACGGTCGGCGCCTGGATCAAGGTCTGGCCCGCTGCGCTCGTGGCGAGCCTCGTCGTCGCGCTGCGCCGGCGCGGGGAGGTCGCGGTGATGGCCGCGGCGCTGTCGGCCGGCATCCTCGGCGTGAGCCTCATCGCCGGGTCGGGCCTGAACGCGTTCGGCTTCGTGGCCCAGCAGGCCGGCCGCGGCCTCCAGGTCGAGGCGCCGCTCGCCGTGCCGTGGCTGTGGTGGATCGTCGCCGGAACCGACGAGGCGACGATCGAGTACGACCGTGGCATCCTCACCTTCCAGGTCGAGGGGCCGGGCGTCGAGGTGGCGTCGGCGCTGACCACCCCGCTCATGGCGATCGCGGTGGCCGCGGTCCTCGCCCTCGGCATCCGCGCCGCGATGCGGCGGGCGCCGGTCGTGGCACTCCTGCCGCCGCTCGCCCTTGCCTTCATCGTCGCCCTGATGCTCGCGAACAAGGTGGGCTCGCCCCAGTTCGTCACCTGGCTCGCCGCCCCGGTGATCCTCGGCATCGCCCTCGGCGGGGGGCGCTTCCTGACGCCGGCGGCGATGACCGCCGCGATCGCGCTGCTCACCCACGTGATCTACCCGTACTGGTACGGCTGGCTGCTCATCGCGAATCCCGGCTTCGTGCTGCTGCTCACGCTGAAGGTCGTCCTGCTGGCTGCGCTGCTCGCGTGGGCCCTCGTGCGCGTGTGGCAGGCTGGGTCCGCGCGCCGGCCGCCGGTGGTCGATGCCTCCGCCTGAGCGGCGTGCGCGCAGAGAGGGGAGCACCATGCTGGTCGCATTCTCGGTCGCGCCGAGCGGCACGGGTCGGAAGGACGCCTCGGTCCACGACGCGGTCGCCGCCGCGGTGCGGATCGTCCGCGAGTCCGGCCTGCCCAACCGGACGACGTCGATGTTCACCGAGATCGAGGGGGAGTGGGACGAGGTCTTCGCGGTCGTGAAGGCGGCCACCGAGGCGGTGGGCGACTACGGTTCGCGGGTCTCGCTCGTGCTGAAGGCCGACATCCGGCCGGGCTGGTCGAACGAGCTCGAGGCCAAGGTCGACCGTCTCGAGGCGGCGATCGAGAACGACGGATGACGCCCGCCCGGGCGGTCCGCGCCGGAGGCTGACCCCCCCGCGCCGCGATTATCGAATCGATTCGATCCGTGGCAGAATCGTGCGGGTGACTCGCCTCCCGCACGCGCCGACGACCCTGTCGCCGGCTCGCATCCGCCTCGCGCTCATCGCCCTCGCGATGGGCGGGTTCGGCATCGGCGCGACCGAGTTCGTCGCGATGGGCCTGCTGCCCGACATGGCCCTCGACCTCCTGCCCGGACTCGCCGCGACCTCGACCGAGGCCGCCAACGCGGCCGCGGGCTGGATCATCTCCGCCTACGCCCTCGGGGTCGTCGTCGGCGCCCCCACGATCGCCGCGGCCGCGGCGCGATGGCCGCGCAAGCAGCTCCTGCTGACCCTGCTCGCCGCGTTCACGCTCGGCACCGTGGCATCCGCCCTGCTGCCGACGTTCGAGCTCGTGGTGGCCGCGCGCTTCGTCGCCGCCCTGCCGCACGGCGCCTACTTCGGCATCGCGTCGCTCGTCGCGGCGAACCTCATGGGCCCCGGCAAGCGCGGGCGCGGCGTCGCCCTCGTGCTCTCCGGACTCACCATCGCGAACGTCGTCGGCGTGCCCGCGATCACCTGGCTGGGCCAGCTCGCGGGCTGGCGCATCGCCTACCTCGCGGTCGCCGCGATCTTCGCCGCCACGTTCGTCGCCGTGCTCGCGGCCGTGCCGTGGCAGCCCGGCGACCCGGCCGCGACGATCGGCCGCGAGCTGCGGATCTTCACGCGCACGCAGGCGTGGTTCGCACTCGGGATCGGGGCGATCGGCTTCGGCGGCCTCTTCGCCGTGTACAGCTACGTGGCTCCCCTCGCCACCGAGGTGACGGGACTCGACGCCGCCCTCGTGCCGGTCGTGCTCATCGTGATCGGACTCGGGATGACGATCGGCAACTTCGTCGGCGGTCGCCTCGCCGACTGGAGCGTGCGCCGATCGATGTACCTGGGGTTCGGCATCATGGCCGCGTCGCTCGTGGTGCTCGCGCTGACCGCGTCGAACCCCGTCGGCCTCATCACGGGCCTCTTCCTCGTGGGCGGGTCGGCGTCGGCGTTGTCGCCCACCATCCAGATGCGGCTCATGGACATCGCACGCGACAGCCAGTCGATCGCCGCCGCACTGAACCACTCGGCGCTGAACATCGGCAACAGCCTCGGGGCCATCCTCGGCGGCGTGGTGATCGCCGCCGGCCTCGGCTACGTCGCCCCGGTCTGGGTCGGGCTCGCGCTGACGCTCGCGGGCACCGTGCTCGCCCTGGCGTCGTTCGGGCTCGATCGAGCGCGCCTCCGCCGCGGCATCCCGATGCCCTCGGTCACCGGCGCCATGCCCGCGATCGGGGACTGAGCCGCTCGCCTACTCGGACTGCAGGAGAATGCCGTCGGCGATGGCCCGCTTCCGCAGGGCGACCTTGGTGCCGACGTCGTAGCCGGCGAGCCGGTACTTCTCGCGGATGCGCTTGAGGTAGCTCTTCGCCGTCTCCTCCGAGATGCCGAGCTGGAAGGCCACCGCCTTCACCGGCTGGCCGGCGCCGTACAGCGCCATGACGCGGCGCTCCTGGGCGCTGAGGCGGGGTGCCGCCCCGTCGTCGTCGAGCGCGCCGATGAGTTCGGTCGAGATGTAGGTCTCGCCGGACTGCGCGGCACGGATCGCCTCGACGATCGTCTCGACCGGCTCGGACTTCACGAGGTAGCCGAGCGCACCGGCACCGAGCGCCTCGCGCACCACCGCCGGTTCGGAGTAGGTGCTCATGAGCATGGTGGCGACGTTCGCGGACTTCAGCGTCGACAGCTTGATCGAGATCGGGATGTTGTCGCGCAGGTCGAGGTCGAGCAGGACCACGTCGACGGGGAACTCCGGATGGGCGAGCAGTTCCGACCAGGACGGCACGGCCGCGACGAGGTCGATGTCGGATGCCGCGCCCCGGACCCACTCGGTGAGCGCACCGAGCAGCATGCGATGGTCGTCGACGATCGCCAGCCGGATCGGGCTGGTGTCGGGTTCGGGCACGTCAGGCTCCCCTCAGTCAAGCGGCGCCGGGTGGCGTCGCGGTTCCCGCACGGTTCGCGGGGTCGATCCGGCAGTCGATGTCGACCCGGAAGCCGTCGGCTCCCGCGACCACATCGTGTCCTCCGACATTATCCAGTGCCTCCCACGTCGCCTCGCCGACCCTCCGTGCGGTGACGCCGGAGACGTCGAATCGGATCGCGATGCGCGTGCCGTCGAACAGCCGGCCGTCGTCGGGCTCCGGATCGAGCGCCTCGCGGTCGCGGCAGGTCACCAGCACCCGCAGCGGCGGGGCCGAGGCCTTGGTCCGCCGCTGGCCGGCGATCAGCCAGAGCGCGAGCAGGAGCCCGTCGCGCTGGGCCGGGCCGAGCAGGCCCGCGAGGCCGGCCGGGTCGTCGACCGTCACCCGTCGGCTGAGGTACGCGGACTCGGTGACGGCGTGGCGCAGCCAGGTGTCGGTCCGCCCCTCGATGAGCCGGACGCGAAGCCGGGCAGCGAGCTGGCCGGCCCGCTCGGCCGCCGCCGGCGGCAGCGGCAGCGCGATCCGGCCCGCGCCGACGTCGTCGAGCAGCGCCTCGGCGTCGTAGTCCAGCTCCGCGAGCTCCTCCGACGCGCGCATGCCGACGGCCGAACGCGGGGTGGAGACGGTGCTCTGCACGAGCGTGAGGTCGAGCTCGCGCCCCACCAGGCGGCGGAACCCCCGGACCGCGATGACCACGAGCACCACGGGCACCACGGCGGAGGCCGCGATGGCCACGCCGACCACCGTGCGGGTGCCCGCCTCGGGCGCCTGGACCAGCGCCTGGACCAGCAGCACCGCGGCGATGGTCACCGCCGCGGCGAGGGGGCCGCGCGTCTCGCGCAGCGCGGCCACCGGCATGAGCAGCGCCGCGGCGGCCGGGGCGGCGGTCGGCGTGATCCCGAGCTGCAGGGTGTCGACCGTGGCGGCCACGTCGAGCCAGACCGGCACCGCGAGCGCGACGAGGAGCGTGCCGAACACCCAGTCGGGCACGCGGCTGAGGCCGCGGGTGGCGACCACCGCGCCGACGGTCACGAGTCCGAGGGCGATCCACGCGGGCCCCGGGTCCCGGCCGGGCGGGAAGATGTCGGCCAGACCCCACGCGTGCAGCAGGTGGGCGAGCACGATCGCGACGCAGGCGACGGTGACGCCGGCGGCGAGGCGCCGGCCGCCGTGCGCGCTGCGGATGTCCTCAGCGGCGCGGGCCGACCGCGTCGGTCGGCGGAACTGCACCTCGTGGGTGGTGTCGCGCGGCACGTCGTCCGGCGGGAGGCTGCGCTGGAACCGGCTCACGGCTTCGGAACCTCCAGCATCACGGTCGTGCCCGACCCCGGCGAGCTGAAGACCCGCGCGCGGCCGCCGACGGCATGCAGTCGACCCACGACCGACTCAGCGAAGCCGAGTCGTGCCGGGTCGACCGCCGCGGGTTCGAAGCCGGCGCCCTGGTCGGTGACCATCGCCCGGACGGTCCGGTCGTCGTCGGTGATCGTGACGTCGGCCTCCTTCACCCCGGAGTGGCGGCGCACGTTCTCGAGGCACTCGCCGAGCGCGCCGAGGAGCGCGTCGAGCGTGTCGCGCGGCAGCACGAGCTGACCGGCGCCGTGCCAGTTGACGTCGAGCCCCATGCGGGCGAACCGCTGGCGGACGGAGTCGAAGGTCGTGCCGAGCACGTCGGCGGGGGAGTCGGGCGAGAAGGCGGTGCTCGAACCGTTGTCGAGCGGCGCGCCCAGGCGGAGCTGCTTCAGCAGGCGCGCGTCGTCGCCGGCCTGCTGGCGGAGGGCGCTCTCGCCGACGCCGACACCGGAGTGGGCGAGGAGGCTCAGCGTCGCGAGCACGGTGTCGTGCAGCACGCGCGCATCCTGGCGCTGCTGCGCCTCCGACTCGCTCGCGAGCCGCTCCGCCCGGTGGGCGCGGCCGACCTCGTCGATCCGTTCGGCCGCGCGGTCGATGGCCCGCGCGAGCCACAGGCCGGTGGCGGTCGACGCGGCCCAGCCGGCGATGGACGCGACCAGCACCGTGCCGAGGTCGGCCCCCGCGAACCACGACGCGACCACGGCGGTCACGACGGCGAGCCCGGAGAGCACGACGAGCGCCACGCCGTTCGGGCGCACGATCGAGGGGATCGCGATGGCCGCGGCGGTGAGCGCGCCGGTCACCGCCATGGCGGTCTCGGCGGCGGGGTCGATGGTCGGGTCGAGCCCGATCACGAGCAGCAGGGCGACGGATGCCGCGATCGTGCCGAGGATCGGCAGCGTGGCGCCCCGCGCCGTCGCGAGGACGACGAGCCCGATGAGCGCCAGGTCGAGGATCACCGCGAGGGCGAAGCGGTCTGCGTCGAGGGCGCCCGGCACGAGCAGGCAGGCCAGCGCGAGGACCGCTCCGGTGAGGCTCCCGGCGCGTGCGAGTCGTCGCAGCAGCCGGTCACGTTCCTTGTCGATCCGACGCATGCCACCCCTCTCGCGGCTCGCCATGGCGGCACCCGGGTGCCGTCATCCTCGAAGATAACCCAGAGCGACCCCCGGACACGGGCCAAACGGCCCGAACCGGGGCGACGCGTCCGGTTCGGGTCAGGCCGCGAGGAGGTCGCCGATCGCCCGGCCGACCGCGTCGTCCTCGATGAGGAACGCGTCGTGCCCGTAGTCGGAGCGGAGCACGACCGGCTCGTCGCCGTGCACCGTCCGCCGCAGTCCGCGCGCGATCTCGCGCTGGCCCTCGAGGGAGAAGTAGCGGTCGCTGTCGATCCCGAGCACGAGCGCGCGCGCCTCGATGCGGTCGAGCGCGGCCGCGACCCCGTCACGGCCGCGACCGAGGTCGTGCGAGTTCATGGCCTCGGTCAGCACGAGGTAGCTGTTCGCGTCGAAGCGGCGCGTGAACTTGTTGCCGTGGAAGTCGAGGTACGACTCCACCGCGAAGCGTCCGCCGCCGCCGAGCGGGTCGAGGCCCGACTGCCAGCTGCGCTCGAACCGCTGGTTGAGCTCGACCGGCGTGCGGTAGTTCAGCATCGCCATGCGCCGCGCGAGCGCGAGCCCGCGGGTGGGTCCGTCGCCGTCCGGGGCGTCGTAGTACGCGCCGCCGCGGAAGGCGGGGTCACTGCGCACGGCTTCGAGCTGCACCGAGTTCAGGGCGATCTGGTCGGCCGTGGTCGCCGCGGGGGCGGCGAGCACCGCGATCCGCTCGACCGCGTCGGCGGCCATGACGGCCCACTCGAGCACGTGCATCGCGCCCATCGATCCGCCCACCACGGCGGCGAAGCGCTCGATGCCCAGCTCGCGGGCGAAGGCGATCTGCGCGGCGACCTGGTCGCGGATGGTGAGGAACGGGAACCTGGCGCCCCACTCGACGCCGTCGGGCGCCACCGAGGAGGGACCGGTCGAACCCTGGCATCCGCCCACGACGTTCGGGGCGACGACGAACCAGCGGTCGGTGTCGATCGCGCGACCCGGGCCGACGACGCCCGGCCACCAGCCGGCGCTCGGATGGCCGGGGCCGGCGGGGCCGAGCACGTGGCTGTCGCCCGTGAGCGCGTGCAGGACGAGGATCGCGTTGTCACGGACCGGGGCGAGCGTGCCCCAGGTCTCGTAGGCGATGCGCACGTCGGGCAGCACCTGGCCCGACTCGAGCGCCAGGTCGCCGATGCGCGCGAACCGGCGGTCGCCGACCGGGTCGCCGGCGCGCCACGCGCCCGTGGCGGGGGCCCGACCGGCGAGCTGGTGGGCGGCGCGGGCCTCGGGCACGATGCTCGCGGGCACCGTCTCCGAGGTCGTCTGCCAGTCCATGCCTCGATTCTCCCGGACGCGCGACGGGGCTGCTCCTCTGTTACGCGCCCACCGACGCCGCGATGCCCGCAGCCCGCGCAGACGACGGATGCCGCGTCCCGGGCGGGACGCGGCATCCGTTCGCTGCTCGTGCGGTCGTCAGACCCGCGCGGACTCCGTGGCACGACGCGCGGCCGCGAGGCCCGCCTCGAGGTCGGCCTTGAGGTCGTCGACGTTCTCGATGCCGACCGAGAGCCGCACGAGGCCCGGCGTGACGCCGGTCGTGAGCTGCTGCTCGGGCGTGAGCTGCGAGTGCGTGGTCGAGGCGGGGTGGATGACGAGCGAGCGCACGTCGCCGATGTTGGCGAGGTGGCTGAACAGCGACAGGTTGTCGACGAGCGCTCGGCCGGCGTCGACGCCGCCCTTGAGCTCGAACGACAGCACCGCGCCGACGCCCTTGGGGGCGTACTTGTTGGCGGCCGCGTACCACGGGCTCGAGGGCAGGCCCGAGTAGTTGACGCTCGCGACGTCGGGGTGGCCGTCGAGCCACTCGGCGATCTCCTGCGCGTTCTGCACGTGGCGCTCGACGCGCAGCGAGAGCGTCTCGATGCCCTGGATGAGCTGCCACGCGCTCGCCGGCGCGATCGACGAGCCGAGGTCGCGCAGCAGCTGCACGCGCGCCTTGATGACGTACGCGAGCGCGTCCCCGACCGCGGCGGTGTAGCTCGCGCCGTGGTACGACGGGTCCGGCTCGGTGAGGCCGGGGAACTTCTCGACGTGCTTCGACCACTCGAAGCGGCCGCCGTCGACGATCACGCCGCCGATCACGGTGCCGTGGCCGCCGAGGAACTTCGTCGCCGAGTGGATCACGATGTCGGCGCCGTGCTCGAACGGGCGGATGAGGTAGGGCGTCGCGATCGTGTTGTCGACGATGAGCGGGATGCCGTTCTCGTGCGCGATGCCCGCGACGAGCTCGATGTCGAGGACGTTGATCTTCGGGTTGCCGATGGTCTCGGCGAAGAAGAGCTTCGTGTTCGGGCGGACCGCGCGGCGCCACTCGTCGGCGTCGTCCTGGTTCTCGACGAACGTGGTCTCGATGCCGAGCTTGGCGAGCGTGTACTTGAACAGGTTGTACGTGCCGCCGTAGATCGACGACGACGAGACGATGTGGTCGCCCGCCTGCGCGATGTTGAGCACGGCGAAGGTCTCGGCCGCCTGGCCCGACGCGACGAGCAGCGCGCCGGAGCCGCCCTCGAGCGCGGCGAGGCGCTCCTCGACGACGGCCTGCGTCGGATTCATGATGCGCGTGTAGATGTTGCCGAACTCGGCGAGCGCGAACAGGTTCTGCGCGTGCTCGGCGGAGTCGAAGACGTACGACGTCGTCTGGTAGATCGGCGTCGCGCGCGCCTTCGTGACCGGGTCGGGGGCGGCGCCCGAGTGCACCTGCTTCGTCTCGAAGCGCCAGTCGGCCTGCTCTGCCATGGGGACTCCTTCGCGTTCGCGGTGCGGCAGCGCCGCAACCGCAGCCCACGTTACGAGCGGTCGATCAGGCGATCAACGGATGCCGCAACACGGCGTCACGCGCCGCGCTCGCCGTCGCGCGGCTCGCCGCCCGGCGGTCGCGCGTCGGGCGCCGTCGCGTCCTCGGCCGCCGTGCGCGGCGCGGAGGGCGCCGGCGGCAGCGCCTCGGGCGGGAGCACGAGCGTGCCGGTCGCGGTCGCCGGCTCCGGGCGGAACAGCCACCGCGCCCGCGGCTCGACGAGGGGACGGAAGATCCGCCGCACGGGCTTCAGCGACAGCACGACCGACACGCCGATGCAGAACACGATCATGGCCGGCAGCACCCACCACGGCTGCTGCCCCTCGAGCAGCGGGGTCTCGCGCAGCGGGAACAGCACGAAGGAGTGCAGCAGGTAGATGTACATCGTGGCGCTGCCGAACGCGGTGAACCAGGTGGTGCGCCGCGGCATCAGCACGAGGAAGGCGACCGCGAGGAGCATCGCGAGCAGCAGCAGGAAGAGCCGGATGGCGCCGGACCAGGGCTCGTCGTAGCCGATGGACTCGTAGGACTCGTCGTAGAGCATGAACCGGCGCAGCCGCAGGTCGCGCCAGGTCTCGATGGCGATGGGGAGCACGACGAGCAGTCCCGCGAAGAGCGCGATCGCGCCGGCCCGCCAGCGCCACGTGACCGTCGTGGGCAGGTCGAGCCAGCGGTCGGTGATGCGCCACTGGCGGAGCTTCCAGCCGAAGACGAAGAAGGGGAACATGCCGAACGCGCGCGTGAGGGCGAGGGTCGAGTCGATCTCGACCGCGTAGCCCGCGCCGATCGAGATCGCGATGGCGATGAGGAGCGGATAGCGCAGCAGCACCAGGAACGGCAGCGCGATGCGCCAGATCGCGAGGGCGATGAGGAACCACAGCGTCCACGAGGCGGTGGTGTAGTCGAGGACGAAGTCCCCGCCGAGGGCGAAGCGGATGACGGTCCAGATCGTCTCGAAGATGAAGTACGGGAAGACGATGTCGGTGAGCACCTGGCGCATCGCGCGCGCGTTCGGCGGACCGGACTTGGCGAAGTACCCGGACACCGTCACGAACACCGCGACGTGGAACGAGTAGATGAACAGGTACACGCTGTAGGCCGCGTCGTCCTCGCCGATGAGGGGCAGGATGCCGTGCCCGATCACGACGAGCGTGATCGCGATCCAGCGCGCGTTGTCCCACAGCGGCATGCGGCGCTTGCGCTGGGGCGGCTTCGGGGCGCGGGTCGACGGCGTCGGCTGCATCCGCCCATTCTCGCGCATGGCCTGCGCCGTGCACGTGGACGACCGCGCCCGCCGGTGCAGAATGGCCGCATGGACGGCAAGCGCGCAGTGGTCACCGGAGCGAGTTCGGGCATCGGGGCGGCCACCGTGCGGGCGCTGCGCCACGACGGATGGGACGTCGTGGCCGTCGCGCGGCGCGAGGACCGCCTGCGCGCGCTCGCCGCCGAGACCGGGTGCGAGGTGGTCGTCGCGGACGTCACCTCCGACGCGGACGTCGCGGCGCTCGCCGAGGACCTCGCGTCGGCGGGCCCGGTGCACGCCCTCGTGAACAACGCCGGCGGCGCGAAGGGCCTCGCCTCGGTCGAGGAGTCCGACCTCGCCGACTGGGCGTGGATGTTCGAGGTGAACGTGCTCGGCGTCAAGCGCGTGACCAGCGCGCTGCTGCCCCTGCTCCGGCGCGGCGCCGACGAGCGCGGCGTCGCCGACCTCGTCAACGTGACCTCGCTCGCCGGGCACGTCGCCTACGTCGGCGGGGGCGGGTACAACGCCGCCAAGTTCGCCGCGCACGCCCTCACCGAGGTGCTCCGGCTCGAGCTCAACGGGGAGCCCATCCGGGTCGTCGAGGTGGCGCCCGGTCTCGTGAAGACGGACGAGTTCGCGCTGGTGCGGTTCGGCGGCGACCGCGAGCGCGCCGACGCCGTCTACGAGGGGGTGCCCGAGCCGCTGGTGGCCGAGGACGTGGCATCCGTCATCGTCGACGCCATGTCGAAGCCGCCGCACGTGGACCTCGACCTCATCGTGGTCAAGCCCGTCGCCCAGGCCGCGCCGCACCGGCTCGCCAAGGGACCGCTCGTCACGCGGCGGGAGGCGTCGCGATGAGCGACGGCGGGGTCGAGCGGCGGCAGCGCTGGGTCGACGCGACCGGCCGGCTCCTCGCCCTGCTCGGCATCGCGTTCATCGTCGCGTACACGGTGTGGGTGCTCGTCCCGGACCTGCCCAGGTCGGTCGTGGTGGCCTTCAACGTGATCTTCGCGCTCACGTGGGCGCTCTTCCTCGTCGACGCCGTCATGCGCCTCGTCCTGACGCCGCGAGGGGAGCGGTGGCGGTACGCCTGGCGTCACCCGATCGAGCTCCTGTCGGTCGTGTTCCCGGTGTTCCGCGCCCTGCGGGTGGTCTCGCTGCTCGGCTACCTGCCGGTGCTGCAGCGCCGGACGACGGAGGCCGTACGGGCCCGATTCATCCTCTCCGCGATCATCTACGCCACGGTCTACGTGTTCTTCATCTCGCTCGCGGTGCTCCAGGTGGAGCGCGACGCGCCGGGCGCCAACATCACGAGCTTCGGCGAGGCGATCTGGTGGGCCGTCGTCACGCTCGCCACGGTGGGCTACGGCGACACCTACCCGGTCACCGTGCCCGGCCGCATGTGGGCCGCGGTCCTCATGGCCGGCGGCGTCGCGATCGTGGGCGTCGCCTCCGCGACGGTGATCTCCGTCCTCAACGAGCGCCTCTCCGGCCTGCGGAGCGAGCACCCGCACCGCCGCGGGGTCGTGGCCGAGCGCGAGGGGCTCGCCGAGGGCGACGACGTCGCGGAGCGGGACGCGAGCGACGACCCCGGCCCCGAGCGGGCGGGCCGCTAGCCTTAGGGGAATGAGCTTCGACGCGAACGACGCCGCTGCGAGCGGCGCGGACGGGATCCGCCGCGAGATCCTGACCTGGGACGACTTCTCCGCCGCGGCCCGCGGGCTCGCCGCCGACGTGCTCGGCTCCGGGTTCCGCCCCGACGTGGTCATCGCGATCGCACGCGGCGGGCTGCTCCTGGCCGGCGCGATCGCGTACGCGCTCGGCACCAAGTGCTGCGGCTCGATCAACGTCGAGTTCTACACCGGCGTCGACGAGCGGCTCCCGGAGCCGGTGCTGCACCCGCCCATGCTCGACGCGCCGGCGCTCGAGGGCAAGCGGGTACTCCTCGTCGACGACGTCTCCGACTCGGGCCGGACCCTCGCGAAGGTCGTCGACCTGCTGGGCGGGGTGGGTGCCGACGTGCGGAGCGCCACGCTCTACGTCAAGCCGCGCACGGTGCTCGTCCCCGACTTCGCCTATCGCGAGACCGAGGACTGGATCGTCTTCCCCTGGTCGGCCCTGCCGCCCGTGCGCGTGAAGGAGGAGGTCCGATGAGCGTCCACCTCGTGGGGGGCGGCTGGAGCGCGGAGCACGCGCCCGCCGTGTACGCGCCGTTCATCGCCGAGGCGGCCGCGGCCGCCGGCCGCGACGCCGTCGAGCGGCCCCGCGTCGCCGTGCTGCTCGTCGCGCCCGAGGCCGAGGGCGTCGAGCTCGCCGCGCGGTGGCGCGCCGTGCTCGAGTCGGTCGCCGACGTCGACGTCGCGGTCTCGGTCGTGGACGAGGAGGGCGCGTTCGCGACCCCGGCGCTCGCCGGCGCCCACGGGGTGCTCGTCAGCGGTGGCCTGACGCCCGCCTACCGCCGAGCCGTGGAGCCCGTCGCGGGCGAGCTGCGCCGGCTCGTGGCATCCGGCCTGCCCTACCTCGGCTTCTCGGCCGGCGCCGCCATCGCGGCCGACACGGCGCTGCTCGGCGGCTGGCGCATCGGCGGCGTGCCCGTCGCCCCCGAGGAGGCCTCCGAGGACCTCGACGAGGTCACCGCCGAGGCCGGCATCGGGCTCGTCGACCTCACGATCGACTGCCATGCCGCGCAGTGGGGCACCCTCACGCGGCTGATCGCGGCCACCGAGGCGGGGCTCGTCGACGGCGGCATCGCGATCGACGAGGACACGCTGTTCTCGATCGGCACCGCCGGCCTGCGAGTCGCCGGCGCGGGCAGCGTCTGGAGCGTCACCGCGGGCGACGACGGCGTCGTGGTGCGGAGCATCACCGGCTGATGGGCCGCACCCTTCCCGAGCTCGCCGAGGCGGGCCTCATCGATGCGAGCTGGGCCGAGGCGCTCGCGCCCGTGGCCGACGACATCGCGCGCATGGGCGACTTCCTGCGGGCCGAGGTGGCCGCGGGCCGCTCGTACCTGCCCGCGGGCGACCGCGTGCTCCGGGCGTTCCGGCAGCCGGTCGACGACATCCGCGTGCTCATCGTCGGCCAGGACCCGTACCCCACGCCCGGTCACCCCATCGGCCTGTCGTTCGCGGTCGAGCGCCACGTCCGGCCGATCCCGCGGAGCCTCGCCAACATCTACCGGGAGCTCGCCGACGACGTCGGCTGCACGCCGCCCGACCACGGCGACCTCGGCGCGTGGAACCGCAGCGGCGTCATGCTGCTGAACCGCGTGCTCACCGTGCGGCCCGGCGAGTCCGGCTCCCACCGCGGCAAGGGATGGGAGCGCGTGACCGACCACGCCATCCGCACCCTCGTCGACCGGGGGACCCCGCTCGTCGCCATCCTCTGGGGTCGCGACGCGCAGTCGCTCGCCCCGCTGCTCGGCGACACGCCCCGCATCGCGTCGGCCCACCCGAGCCCGCTCTCGGCGAGCCGCGGGTTCTTCGGCTCCCGCCCGTTCAGCCGGGCCAACGCGCTCCTCGAGGCCCGCGGCGGGCGACCCGTCGACTGGTCGCTCGCCGACGACTGACCGTCCGACGACGGCGGGCATCGCCGCCGGGCAACCGCGTCCGGCCGCGTCATCCGTTCGCAACACGGCGCGCGTACCATGGCGGGATGCTCGAGGAGGAATACCAGCAGCGACGGGTGCTGCCCCGGCACCTGCGCCGGCCCGAGCCGGAGGAGACGCCGTTCGCGTACGAGATCCGACCGGCGCGGCCCGCCGACCTGCCGGCCGTGCGCGAGATCTACAACTACTACGTCGCGAACTCGACCGTGACCTTCGATGAGGACGCGATGACGCTCCGCGAGTGGAAGCAGAAGTTCGCGATGCTGCAGAAGCTCGGCATGCCGTTCCTCGTCGCGGAGTCGCCCTCGGGGCAGCTGCTCGGCTACGCGCTCGTCTCCCCGTGGAAGCAGAAGCGGGCGTACCGCTACACGGTCGAGGACTCGATCTACCTCGGTCCCGCGGCATCCGGCAAGGGCCTCGGGCGGGCGCTGCTCGGCGCGCTCATCGAAGCGTCGAAGGCGGCGGGGCTGAAGGAGATCCTCGCCGTCATCGCCGACCAGGGCGCCGAGGCGTCGATCGCGCTGCACGAGCGCTTCGGGTTCACCGAGATCGGGCGCATGGGCCGGGTCGGCTTCAAGTTCGACCGGTGGCTCGGCACCGTGCTGCTGCAGAAGTCGCTGAAGTAGCCGCCGGGTCAGAGCACGAGTTCGTGCGTGCCCTGCAGTGCGGGCAGCATGACCGCCACGACGAGCCCGGTGGCGCTGAACAGGCCCGGGTGGGCCAGGCCGATCACCGTGCGACGCAGCGCCGGCCGGCTCGCGAGCATCGCGGGCGGCACCCGGTCGGATGCGGGCACCTCGCCCCAGCCGCGCACGCGCCCGAGGAACCACGCGCAGCGCAGGACGAACGCGGCCCACAGCAGGGCGACGAGGATCGGGACGAGGAAGAGCATGACGTCCACGCCCGTGCCGAGGATCTCGTCCTCGCGGCCCTCCGCGGCGAGCTGGATCGCCTGCGAGATCGCCGCGCCCACGACGACCGAGGCGCTCCACGCGACGACGCCGATGACGAGCGCCGCGTAGCGCACGGCGAAGTGGCCGAAGACCGACGACATCTCGTCGAAGTGGCGTCGCGGGGTCGCGTGCAGCACCGTCACGGTGGCCGCGAGCGACGGCCCGACCATGGCCGTGAGCACGATCGCGTCGGCCCACGCCGGCCAGTCGGTGACGAGCGCCACCACGAGCAGCGCGCCGAACGCCAGGCTCCAGGCGGCACCCCAGGCGAGCGGATGCCGCGCCACCGCCCCCGCGATGCGCTCTCCGGCTGCCACCCCCGCCACGTGCGTCACTCTACCGGCGACGCTGCGTAGGCTCGTGACGTGGCCGACCCGATCGAGGACCTGCACGAGTACACGGCGTTGGAGCTGCACCAGTTGCTGCAGCGCCGCGACGTGACGCCGACGGAGGCGGCCGAGCACTACCTCGCCCGGATCGAGCGGCTGGATCCGGTGGTGGGCGCGTTCGCGGCGGTCACGCCCGACCTCGCGCTCGAGCGGGCGCGCCGGGTGGAGCGCGACGTGCCCTGCGCCGCCCCGCTCTGGGGCATGCCTCTCGCCGACAAGGACCTGCACCCGCGCGCCGGGGTGCCCACGGCGTTCGGGTCGCGCGCCCACGAGGGGCACGTGCCCGACGAGTCGGACGACCTGGTCGACGCGGTCGATGCGGCCGGCGCGGTCAGCCTCGGCAAGACCGCCACGCCGGAGTTCGGGCTGCCGTCGTACACGGAACCCGTGGGCGGTCGACCGGCGCGCAACCCGTGGGACCTCGAGCGCGGGGCGGGCGGCTCGAGCGGCGGGGCGGCGGCCGCGGTGGCGGCCGGCCTGCTGCCGTTCGCGCCGGGCAGCGACGGCGGCGGCTCGATCCGCATCCCGGCCGCATCGTGCGGCCTGGTCGGCGTGAAGCCGTCGCGCGGGCGGGTGCCGTCCGGGTCGGGACTCGACCGGCTCGCGGGCCTCGGCGTCGTCGGCCCGATCGCCCGCACCGTCGCCGATGCCGCGCTCCTGCTCGACGGCATGATCGCGCCGCACGGGTACCCGCCGCGGCATCCGTTCGCGGTGCGGGCACCCGGGGACGACGGACCGTACCTCGGTGCGGCGATCCGTGGCGAGGGCCGCTTCCAGGTCGCCGTGATGACGGACACGCCGTGGGACGAGTTCACGGAGATCCGGCTGGATCCGGCGGCCCGCGCCGCCCTGGATGCGGGCGTCGCGCTGCTCGACCGGCTCGGCCACGGCGTGGAGCAGCTCGCCCCGGCGGCGGAGCCGGGGTATCCGGCGGCGTTCCGCACCATCTGGCAGGCCGGTGCCGCGACGATCGACGTGGCCGAGGAGCGCACCGACCGGCTCGAGCCCCTCACGCGGTGGCTCATGGGCCGGGGCCGCGCCCTGACCGCCGCCGAGCTCGCCGCCGCGCAGTCGTGGCTCACCGGGTTCGAGCGGCGCACCATCGCGCGCTTCGCCCCCTTCGACGCGGTCATGACGCCCGCGCTCGCCCTCGAACCGCGTCCGGTCGGGTGGTACCACGCCGAGGACGGCGAGGAGAACTTCGCGCAGCAGGTCCGCTTCACGCCGTACACGTCGTTCGTCAACGTGGCGGGCCTGCCGGCGCTCACGCTGCCCGTGCTGGACACCGAGGACGGGCTGCCCATGGGGGTGCAGCTCATCGGACGCCCGGGCGGGGAAGCGACCCTGTTCGCCCTCGCCGCCCAGTTGGAGCGCGCGGCTCGGCGGGGGAGGCGGCGACCGCCGGTGTGGTGACGCGAGGTTGCGGTCGCAGCCGAACCGTGTGCAAGACTTAGGTAATGCTTACCTCACTCGCCCAGGCGGAGGTCGTCGCCCGCCCACGTCCCGCCTACCGGACGTTCCGCGCGAGCGTGTCGCGGGTCGAGCGGCTCTCGCCGCACTTCGTGCGCGTGACCTTCGCCGGCGACGACCTGGCCGGCTTCGGCACGGCCGGATTCGACCAGCGGGTCAAGGTGGTCCTGCCGCTGCCCGGCACCGGCTTCACGTCGTTCCCGGAGGGCGAGGACTGGTTCGGGGAGTGGCGGCAGCTGCCGGCGGAGCAGCGCAACCCGTTCCGCACCTACACGATCCGCGGGGTCCGTCCCGCCTCGCGCGAGGTCGACATCGACTTCGTCGCACACGGCGACACTGGCCCTGGATCCGCGTGGGCGGGCCGCGCCGCTCCCGGCGACGAGATCGTCCTCGTGGGACCGGACGAGCTGAGCGAGGGGCGCACGGTCGGCATCGACTGGCGTCCCGGCGACGTCGACACCGTCCTGCTCGCCGGCGACGAGACCGCCGCGCCCGCGATCTGCGCCATCCTCGAGTCCCTCCCGGCCGACGCGACCGGTGCCGCGGTCATCGAGGTGCCGTGCGCCGAGGACGCGCTGCCCGTCCGCGCGCCGTCCGGCGTCGAGGTGCGCTGGCTGCCCCGCCTCGACGGACAGGCGCACGGCGAGCGGCTGGTCCCCGCGGTCCGCGACTGGGTCGCACGCACCTGCTGGCTGCGCGACTGCGCCGACCCCGTCGCCGCGGCGGCCGAGACGTCGCGACGCACGCTCGCCGACCTCGAGGCGGCCGCCGACGCCGACGGCATCCTGTGGGACGTGCCGGAGGGCACGAGCCTCGACGGCGACTGCTACGCCTGGATCGCCGGGGAGGCGTCCGTCGTGAAGACGCTCCGGCGGTTCCTCGTGCAGGAGGCCGGCCTCGACCGCCGCCAGGTCGCGTTCATGGGGTACTGGCGCCGCGGTCGCGCCGAGCTCGACTGAGCCCGCCGATGGTCCAGCGGATGCCGGTGGCCGAACGGTCGCGCCCCGACGGCGGTGCGGCGGCGGGGCGACCCCACGGCGCGCGCCGGCCGCGCGCACCGTTCGGCGTCATGCTCGCGGCATCCGTCGCCCTGCTCGGACTCGCCGTGCTCGCGAGCCTCGCGATCGGCTCGCGTGCCGTGCCGTTCGACGTGGTCTGGAGCGCGTTCACCGCCCCGGTCGACGGCGACACCGACCAGCTCGTCGTGCGCGAGTTGCGGCTGCCCCGCGCGATCATCGGGGTGCTCGCGGGCGCGGCGTTCGGCGCGGTCGCCTCGGTGCTCCAGGGCGCGACCCGCAACCCGCTCGCCGACCCCGGGCTGCTCGGGCTGAACGCCGGCGCATCGCTCGCGGTCGTCGCCGCCATCACCTTCCTCGGCGTCTCGACCCCCCTCGGATTCATCTGGTTCGCGTTCGCCGGCGCGGCCGCTGCGGCGGCCGTCGTGTTCGCCATCGGTTCGGTGGGCGGCGGCGCGACCCCCGCGCGCCTGGCCCTCACGGGCGCCGCGGTCATGGCGGCGACGACACCCCTCATCACGCTCGTGCTGATCCGCGACCTGGCGACCCTGAACCAGTACCGCTTCTGGTCGGTCGGCTCGCTCGCCGGACGCGGGCTCGAGACCGCCGCCGCCCTCTGGCCGTTCCTCGTCGCGGGACTCCTGCTCGCCGCGTGGCTCGCGCCACGGCTCAACCTCATGGCGCTCGGCGAGGACGTCGCCCGCGGCCTCGGCGTCCGCCTCGGGATGACCCGTCTCGTCACCGCCGTGGCGGTGATCGTCCTCGCCGGGACCGCGACCTCGCTCGCGGGACCGATCGCGCTGCTCGGCCTCGCCGTCGCCCACGCCGCCGGCGCGTTGGCCGGCGGCGACTACCGGCGACGCATCGCGCTCGCCGCCGTCCTCGGCGCCACCGTGCTCGTCACGGCCGACGTGATCGGGCGCGTGGTCGCCTCGCCGGCCGAACTCGAGGCCGGCATCGTCGCCGCCGTGGTCGGCGCGCCCGTGCTCATCGCGCTCGTGCGCCGGCGCGGGGGAGCGGCGACGTGACCGCCGTCCGCCCCGTCGCCGGCGCCCGCACTTCGTCCGGACCGACGGCGGAGGCCGCCGCGAGCGTCGTCGCCGCCGTGCACGCAGCCACGTGCCGGCGCGCGATCCTCGTGGGCGTCGCGGCCGCGGCCGTGGTGCTCGTCGCCGCGACGGCCGCGCTGCTCCTCGGCGCAGCGGGCGTCTCGGCGCCCGACCTCGTCGCGGCGCTCACCGGCCGGGCCGATCCCACCACCAACCTGGTGGTGTTCCGGCTTCGCCTGCCCCGCGTCGTCGCGGCCGTCATCGCGGGCGTCGGACTCGGCCTCGGCGGCGCGCTCTTCCAGTCGACGCTGCGCAATCCGCTCGCGAGTCCCGACATCCTCGGCGTCACCGGCGGGGCGAGCCTCGCCGCCGTCACGGCGATGCTCCTGTTCGGGCTCACCGGCCCGGCGGTCTCGCTCGCCGCCTTCGCCGGTGCCCTCGCCGTCGCGGCGATCGTCTGGGCGCTCGCGTGGCGAGACGGGCTCACCGGCATCCGCTTCGTCCTCGTGGGGATCGGCGTCGCCTCGATCGTGTCGGGGCTGCTCGGGTGGCTCATCACGCGTGCGGAGATCCGCGAGGCGCCCGCGGCGCTCGTGTGGATGGTCGGCGGCGTCTCGAGCATCGGCTGGGACGAGCTCGCGATCGCCGGCGCCGCGCTCGCGGTCGTCCTCGCCCTCGCGGCCGTGTTCTCACCGCGCATGCCGCTGCTCGCGCTCGACGACGACACGGCCCGCGGGCTCGGCGTGGACGTGACCCGATCGCGCCTGATCGCCATCCTGCTCGGCGTGGCGGCCGTCGCCGTCGCGACCGCGCTCACCGGTCCCATCGCGTTCGTCGCCCTCGTGGCGCCGCCGGTCGCGAGGGCGCTCGCGGGGCACGGGCGGCCCTCGCTCGCGGCATCCGCCCTCGTCGGCGCCGCGATGGTGCTCGTCGCCGATCTCGTCGCCCAGCACGCGCTCGGTGGCGTGGCCGTCCCGGTGGGCATCGTCACGGGCCTGATCGGCGCGCCGTACCTGCTGTGGCTCATCGCCCGCGGCAATCGGAAGGGAGCAGACGGATGACGCATCCGGACTCGCACGCACTCCGTGCGGAAGGGCTGCGGCTCGGCTACGACGGCCGCACGGTGGTCGACGGGCTCGACCTCGCCGTGCCGGACGCGCGCATCACCGCGATCGTCGGCCCGAACGGCAGCGGCAAGTCGACCCTCCTGCGCGGCCTCGCCAGGCTCATCGTCCCGCAGTCGGGGCGGGTCTCGCTCGACGGGCGCGACGTGCGCTCGTACGGCGCGCGGGAGTTCGCGCGCCGCGTCGCCGTGCTGCCGCAGCAGCCGGTCGCGCCCGACGGGGTCCTCGTCTCCGAGCTCGTCGCCCGCGGTCGCCATCCGCATCGCGGCTGGTTCGGCGGACGCTCCTCGGACGACGATCGGATCGTGGCCGAGGCGCTCGCGGCCACGGGCACCGCGGAGCTCGCCGCCCGGCCCGTCGCGGAGCTCTCGGGCGGCCAGCGCCAGCGCGTCTGGATCGCGATGGTGCTGGCCCAGCGGGCCGGCATCGTCCTGCTCGACGAGCCGACGAGCTTCCTCGATGCGGCCCATCAGCTCGAGCTCCTCGACCTGCTCACGGAGTCCAACCGAGAGCACGGCATGACGGTGGTCATGGTGCTGCACGAGTTGAACCTCGCGGCCAGGTACGCCGACCACCTCGTCGTCGTCGACGGCGGGCGGATCCGGGCAGCCGGACACCCCGTCGAGGTGATGACCGCCGAGACCGTGGCGGACGCGTTCGGCCTGGAGTGCCTGGTGACCCAGGATCCGGTCGCAGGGTCGCCACTGGTGGTGCCGATCGGGCGTTACCACCGTGACGCAAACCCGACCGTGATTTAGGTTAGGCTTAGCTAAGTCGCTGGATCCTCCGGATCAGCACCCCACCCCTCCGTCGAAAGGCCCTCCATGCACGCGCGCCGACAGCTCGCCGCCATCGCGGTGACCGCCGCCACCGCCCTCGCCCTGTCCGGCTGCGCCGGGACCGGAGCCGCCGATTCGGGCGGCGAGGGGGCCGCCGCCGCATCGGACGGCGCGTTCCCCGTCACGATCGAGCACGCCTTCGGCGAGACGGAGATCGCCGAGGCGCCCGAGCGGGTGGCGACCTGGGGCTGGGGGAGCACCGAGGCGTCGCTCGCTCTCGGCGTCGTGCCGGTCGCCATCGCCCAGCAGACCTACGGGGCGAACGAGGACGGCGTCCTGCCCTGGGTCGCCGACGAGCTCGAGGAGCTCGGCGCCGAGACGCCGACCATCCTCACCGACGACGGCGAGGCGCCGCCCTACGAGGAGCTCATCGAGGCCGCTCCGGACGTGATCCTGGCGCCGTACTCCGGCATCACCGAGGAGCAGTACGAGCTCCTGAGCGAGATCGCACCCACCGTCGCCTACCCCGACGCGGCATGGACCACGCCGTGGCGCGAGGTCGTGACGACCGTCGGCACGGCGCTCGGGCTCGAGGATGAGGCGCAGGGCGTCCTCGACGACCTCGATGCCGAACTCGCCGCGAAGGCCGAGGAGCACCCGGAGCTCGCCGGGAAGACCGTGGCCGCCGTCTGGGACACCGCGGGCACCTTCTACGTCTACACGCCCGAGGACTCGCGCGTGGAGTTCCTCTCCGCGCTCGGCCTCGAGGACGCGCCCGCGGTGGCCGAGCTCCAGAACGGCGACTCGCCGTTCTTCTACACGCTGAGCTACGAGCAGCTCGACCAGCTCGACTCCGACCTGGTCCTGAGCTACCACGACACGCAGGCCGAGGCCGACGCGTTCCTGTCCTCCGCTCCGATCTCGGCCATCCCGGCGGTCTCGCGCGGCCAGGTCGCCCAGGTCGTCGGCACCGAGCTCATCGCCGCCGTCTCGCCGCCCACGGCGCTCTCGCTCACCTACGGCCTCGACGAGCTCGTCTCGGCCCTCTCCGCCGCCGCCGAGCCGTCGAACTGACGCCCGCTTTTCAGCCGGCGGATGCCGCCTCCCGGCCCGGGCGCGTGGAGCGCCCGGGCCGTCGCACGTAGCCGCCGGCCTCGAGCCCGGCCTCGATCTCGAAGCGATTGGCGAGCGGGTCGCGCCCCGACATCCAATAGAGGATCGGGAAGAGCATGCCGTACCGCCGCCACTGCGCCCGGTGGACGGCCTCGTGCCCGAGGACGGCGTGCGACACGTTCGTCGAGGTGAGGTAGCAGCCGCCGACGCACGATCCACCGCGGCCGAAGGTCCAACGGGGCATGCCGCGGAACACGATGAGGCCGCGACGCCGCTCGATCCGGCCACGGCTCCAGAGGAAGCCCCACGCGAAACCGACCGCCGTCGCCCACCAGTACCCGGCGAGGCTGATGGGGGAGTCGGTCAGGCGGAGGCGAAGGGTGCGGTTCCGCGGCGCGCTCGGTGGCCACGTCGCCCGGGCGGGTGCGCGATCGACGGCGCTCATCCGTCGGCCTCGGGACGCCCGAGCGACTCGAGCAGCCGCAGCCAGATCTCGCTGAGCGTCGGGAAGCCGGGGACGGCGTGCCACAGCCGGTCCACCGGGACCTCGCCCACGATCGCGATCGTCGCGGCGTGCACGAGCTCGGCCGTGTCGGGCCCGACGAAGGTCGCACCGACGACGACGCCGCGGTCCGCGTCGATCACGAGGCGGGCCCGCCCCTCGTATCCGTCGGCGAGGATCCCGGCACCGCTCGCGCTCGAGAACGGCACCTCCGCGAGTCGGACCGCGATCCCCGCCTCCTCGGCCGCTGCGGCGGTCAGCCCGACCGTCGCGACCTCCGGATCCCCGAACACGATGCTCGGGACGGCGACGCGGTCGGCGGTCGCCGCGTGGATGCCGAATCGCGCATCGTCGACCGCCCGGCCGAGTGCGCGGGCGCCGATGACGTCGCCGGCGGCGCGGGCCTGGTACTTGCCCTGGTGGGTGAAGAGTGCACGGTGGTTCACGTCGCCGACGGCGTACAGCCAGGGAGCGGCACCGTCGGCCGCAGCGTCCGCGAGCTTCGTCACGGCGAGGGTGTCGTCGACGTCGATCCACGCTCCGGCCTCGAGCCCGACCGTCTCGAGCCCGATGCCGGTGCTGCGCGGTCGTCGCCCGGTCGCGACGAGCACCTCGTCGGCGTCGATGGTGTTCCCGCCCGGAAGGGTGATCACCACCCGACCGTCGTCGCCACGATCGACGCGTTCCGGCGAGACCCCGAGCCGCACGGTGGCCCCCGCGGCGCGGAGCCCGGCGGCGACCGCCTCTCCGGCGAACGGCTCCATCGAGCCGAGCATGGTCGTGCGGGCGAGGACCGTCACCTCCGTGCCGAACCCGGCGTACGCCGACGCCATCTCGGCCGCCACGACGCCGCCGCCGATGACGGCGAGGCGCCGGGGGGCGCTCCGGGCGCTCGTGGCCTCGCGGCTCGTCCACGGGCGGGCCTCGGCGAGGCCCGGGATGTCGGGGACGTTCGGGGTCGAGCCTGTGCACACCGCCACCGCGTGCCGCGCGACGAGCGCCACCTCCGTGTCGTCGGGACGGGTCACGACCACTCGTCGCTCGCCGTCGAGTCGTCCGTGACCGCGGACGAGCTCGACGCCGATGCTCTCGACCCACGCCACGCCGTTGCGGTCGTCCCAGTCGGAGACCCATTCGTCGCGCCGGGCGAGCACCGCGGCGACGTCGAGCTCACCCGAGGCCGCCTCCGCCGCGCCCGGGACGCGGCGCGCCGCGCGCAGGACGGTCGAGCTGCGCAGCAGCACCTTCGACGGCACGCACGCCCAGTACGAGCACTCGCCGCCGACGAGCTCGTGTTCGACGATGGCGACCTCCAGGCCGGCGGCACGCGCGCGGTCGGCGACGTTCTCGCCGACCGCTCCGGCCCCCAGCACCACGACGTCGAACTCGCGGTGGTCCATTCCGACTCCCTCCGGTGGCGCCGCGATGCACCGGGCGGCCCGACCCCAGCCTAGGCACCGGGCGCCGTCGCCGGCATCGGCTCGCGGCGATTCAGCGGCCCGCGCTCGATGCGCCCGATGCGAGCGCGCCGACGATGCGGAGGATCGTCGGCAGGTCGTCGATCGCGAGCTCGGCCGAGGCGGGCGTGAACCCGGCGATCGACGCGCCGGCGAGCGGAAACGCCTCGACCACGGCCTTCAGCACCGCGACCAGTTCCACGGCTCCGATGCCGAACGGCAGCGGGTACGACAGCCCGGCGATGGCCGACGGATCGAGCACGTCCAGGTCGACGTGCACGTACACCCGGCCGGCGCCGGTGGCGCGGAGCGCCGCCACGACCGACGCGGGGTCGGCGAGCTCGCCCACCCCGAACGCCGTCACGCCGTGCTCGTCGAGGAACGCCTGCTCGCCGTCGTCGATCGCGCGCAGCCCGCCGAGGACGAGACGCGACGGCGGGATCCGCGTCGCCCCGTCGAGGGCGAGCCCGTCCGCACCGTCGCCCGCGATGGCGCGCAGCACCATGCCGTTGAACGCGCCCGACGGGCTCGTCTCGGGCGAGTTCAGGTCCGGGTGCGCGTCGAGCCACAGCACCGCGACGTCGCCCGGGTGCGCGGCGGAGGCCGCGGCCACCGGCGCGAGCGCGATCCCGCAGTCGCCCCCGATGGCGATGGGCGTGCCCGTTGCCCGCGCGAGCGCGTCGGCGGTCCGTTCCCGCACGCGCCGCAGGGCGCTGTACCGCTGCACTCCCGTCCCGAGCGCGTCGCCCGCTTCCATGGGCACGTCGACGAGCACGGTGGAGGCGGACGGCAGGTCGCCGTGGATCGCGTGCGCGCCATCGGCATGGCTCATGGCACGGGACGACACGGAGCCCTGCCACTCGGGGATGACGAGGAAGGCGGCCGGCATGCTCCCAGTATGTTCCGCAGGACACGGGTCCGCCACGATGCGCCGGGCACCCCCCGCGGCTCGGTGCCTCATTGGTCGGGGAACCGGATCAGCCGACCCTGCACCGCCAGGCCGAAGCAGGCGATCGCCATGAACCCGAGCCCGAGCAGGCCGGCCACGGTCGTCGATGCGATGACCGCGATCGCGCTCAGTCCGAGGAGGACCAGGGTGACCCGCCACACCCATCGGCGACCCGTGAGCGCGGTGGCCAGCGCGAAGGCGATGACCAGCGCGAGCCGCACCCAGAGGTCGGCCGGCGTGAACAGCGGACCGGTCGCCGTGGACAGGATCGCCCCGACGACGATCAGCACCGTCCAGGCCGCGAAGAGCCACCAGCCGAAGGGTCGCCGGTACCCGGTCTCCGGCCGCGCGGCATCCGCCGGGGGGCGTTCGACCACGATGCGAGCGGATGGCGCGGGCCGGCGCGGCGCCGCGAGCAGCACGTCGTGCGCCCGGGTGACCTCGATGAACCGGTCGCTGGCCGCCCGCACCTCGTCGGCCGGACGGCCCGTGTAGCGGTCGGGGTGCAGTTCGCGCGCGAGGCGCCGGTAGGCGCGGTCGATCTCCGCGGAGTCGGCGTCGCGGTCGACGCCGAGCGCGGCAGCGGCCTCGTCGGGCGTCATGGCGCCGACGCGCGCGGCTCGCGGGCCGCGGGGGCGCGCGGGAAGGACGCGGCCATCATGCCGGCCCTCCGCCGAGATCGCCGTTCAGCAGCGTCACGGGCGAGCCGGCGGGCGCCTCCGGGCGGGTCTCCCCGGCTCGCGGATCGACCGAGTGGGGCTCGGGCCGGCGCATGGCGGGATCGTGCTCGAGGTCCAGCGCCGGTCGCGGATCCGCGGGAGCGAGGTCGGGCGGGGAGGCGAAGACCTCGGCCGTGCCCTCGGCGCGCAACCGGTCGCGCGCCTGGTGCTCGGTGAGCACGGGCACGAAGTCGCGGATGGGGCGTCCGTCGAACCGCCGGTACTCCTGTTCGACGACCTCGGCGATGCGCTCGGGCGCGATCTCCGGGAAGTGCGCGGCGAGCCGGTCGGGAATGCGACCGACCAGGGTCCGCTCGTCCTCGGCGTGCATCTCTCGGCTCCTTCCGCCGCGGGGTCGGGTGGTGGCCAGTCGAGGGGCGGATGCCGCGCGGCGGGCGGCCGGCGGCATCCGCTCGCTCGTCAATTCGACGCGATCTGCCCCTGGCCGGAGGAGCCGCCGCCGGCCTTCAGCGCGGCGAGCCGGGCCTCGACCTCGGTGAGCTCGCCGAGGTCGTCGAGTTCGTTGAACTGCGCGTCGATGCTCGAGGCGGCGATCTCGGCCTGGCCGCGCGCCTTGGCCTCCTCGCGGCGGATCTTGTCCTCGAACCGGCCGAGCTCGCTCGTCGGGTCGAGGATGTCGATCGACTTGACGGCGGCGTGGACCTGCTGCTGCGCCTGGGCGGTCTTGGCGCGGGCGATGAGCTCGGACCGCTTGTTCTGCAGGTCGACGAGCTTCTGCTTCATGCCGTTCAGGCCGCTCTTGAGCTTGTCGACGACCTCGGTCTGCGCGGCGATCTGCGGTTCGGCCGCGCGCGCCTCGTTCTCGGACGAGATCTGCCGGCTGAGCGCGACCTTGGCGAGGTTGTCGAACTTGTCGGCGCCCGCGGCGTCGCCCGCGGTGCGCAGCTGGTCGGCCTTGCGGCTCGCGGCGAGGGCCTTGTCGCCCCACTCGCGCGCGGCCTCGAGGTCCTCGCGGTGGTCGTCCTCGAGCAGGCGCAGGTTGCCGATGGTCTCGGCGATGGCCGCCTCGGCGTCGGCGATCGAGTTGGTGAAGTCGCGCACCATCTGGTCGAGCATGACCTGGGGGTCCTCGGCCTGGTCGATGAGCGCGTTGACGTTCGCCCGCAGCAGCTGCGAGATCCGTCCGAAGATGGACTGCTTGGTCATCGTGGCTTCCTTCCGGTTGGTGGTCGTGGGGTGTGGGCGGTCGAGCGGGTCAGAAGCGGCCTCCGCTGCCGCGGCGGGCGCGCGTGGCCGAACCGCCGAAGCTGCCGGGGGAGCGCCCGCCGCCGAAGCCCCCGCCGAAGCCGCCCCGGCTGCGGCCGCCGCCGCCTCCGAACATGCCGCCGCCGCCTCCGCCGCCGCCCATCATCGAGTTGATGAGGATGCCGCCGAGGACCGCGCCGAACATGTCGCCGCCTCCGCCGCGCGCGGGCTGGCCGAACATCCCGCCGCCCGGCATGCCGCCGCCGAATCCGCTGACGTCCTGCTGGGCGAGCGACATCGCGCTCGACGCGAGCTGTTCGGCCCGCTGGGCGCTCGCGAGGGCTCGGGGCGGGTCGGATGCCGCGAGCGACTGCGCCTCGACGACGAGGCGGCCGGCCTCGGCGAGCCGGGTCCGGGCCTCGGAGCCGATGGCGCCGCGGCGCGCGACGAGGTAGTCCTCGGCGGCCTGCACCTGGCTTCGGGCGGCCAGCAGCGAGCGGTCGAGCTCGGCGCGGGTGCGCTCGGCCTGCACCTGCGCGTCTCGGGCACCCTGGACGGCCCGGTCGATCTCCGCGTTGACCCGGTCGACCCGTGCGGCGAGGTCGAGCGGCGACCGGCCCGGGCGGGCGAGTTCGGCTCGGATCGCGGCGGACTCCGCTTCGACGCGGTCGGCGAGGCCGGCGAGCGACGCGTCGGGCAGGCCGCGTGCGGTGCGGACGTCGGCGTCGAGGTCGTCCACGCCGGCCGCGACGGCCCGGTCGCCCTGGGCGAGGTCGGCGGCGAGGCGTTCGATCGCCGCCGTGAGCAGGCGCGCCTGGTCGGTGGCCTCCTCGGCGGCCCGGATGTCGACGGCCGCGGCCCCGCTCTCCCCGCGCTCCAGCGCGGCCCGGGCCTCGCCGATCGAGTCCCGGGCGAAGGCGATCCGGGTGCGGGCCTGCTCGGGGTTGTCGGCGACCGTGGCGAGCGCGGATGCCGCGTACTGGGCGCCGAGCGCCTGCAGTCGCTGCGCGGCGGGGGCGATACCGTCCTCCGCGGCGCGGGCGGCGGCCTCGACGCGTGCGAGCGCCTGCGGGGCGTTCTGCTCGAGGTCGCGGAGGGCGTCGAAGCGGTCGGCCTCGGCGTCGAGCATCGACTCCGCCTCCGCCGTGAGGGCCAGGATCGCGGTGTACCACTCCCGCTGCTGCTGCTCGGTGTCGGGCTCGTGGTCGTCGAGTCGCTGCTGCAGCGTGAACGCCTCGGCGACGCGCGCCTTCGCGGTCTCGAGCGCGCTCCGGAAGCCCGCGGTGGCCTCCTCGCCGTAGCCCGCGGTCGCGAAGCCGAGCTCCTCCTCGCTCGTCTTCAGTGCGTCGTCGGCCTGGACCAGCGCGCTCGCGGCGCGACGGCGGAGCTCCTCGAGCGGCACCTGCGGTTCGGCGTCCGCACTGGGCGCACCCCCGGGGATCCCGGGCGCCCCCGCGTCGCGACGGCGACGCCGCGCCAGCACCACGGCGACGACCGCGATGACGGCCGCGCCGCCGAGGAGGATCCAGAGGAAGCCGGCACCGAACCCGCCGCCGCCTCCGCCGCCGCCCAGCGCCTGTGCCGCCGCGACGGCCGCCCCCGCCCAGTCCTCGTCGCGCAGCCGGGGCTCGATCCGCTCGATGCTGATCCGGTCGGTGTCGGCCTGCGTGAGGGACGCGTCGGGCGCAGCGGAGAAGTAGTACGAACGACCCTCGACGGCGACGGCGAGCAGGTAGTCCTCGGTGCCCATGTTGTTGGCGTTCGCGGTGTCGGTCGCCCACGACGCGGCATCCGCCGGATTCGTGAACTCGTCGACGAAGGCGACGAAGAGCTGCCGGCCGGTGTCGTCGGCGGCGCGTTCGATCGCGGCCTCGACCTCGGTGAGCTCGGACGCGCTCAGGGCGTCGACGGTGTCGACGACCGGGCTCGCGCCGAACGAGACCGGGTCCTCGGCATGGGCGGCCGCTGCGGGCGCGACCGCGAGCAGCCCGGCCAGCACGGCGACCGCGATCGAACTCCCTCGTACCGACCGCATGTGCCAGACGCCTTCCCCTCGGACCGGAATGTCTGGAGTCTATGGCGGCGCGGACGGGAGCGTCCACGCATCGGCCGCAGACGTGCAGCAGACTTCCAGCGGACGCGGGGAGTCGCGGAGCGACCGGGCGTCGGGCGGCTGGGCGCCCGGAAACGGAATGAGCCGGGCCCTCAGCTGACTGAGTGGACCCGGCTCTTCACGACGTGCCCCCGGAGGGATTCGAACCCCCGACCTACGGTACCGGAAACCGGCGCTCTATCCCCTGAGCTACGGAGGCGCACAGCCATTCACACTACCACCTGACGCACCCTGCACATGACGCGCGGCGGACCCGCCGGGGCGTGCTCAGCGCGCCGCGAGGTTGCCGCGGACGGCGGTGACGAGCGGCTCGGCGTCACCGGGCTCGAGGAACTCCGGCGACTCGAGCACGATCCAGTAGCCGTCGGCGAACACCTGCGCCCGGCCGACGCCGCCCGACTGGCTGAAGAAGCCCTCGACCTCCGGCGGCGTGCCGTACGTCGGCACCGCGGTGCTGTCGACCGCCGCGCGACCGACCTGGGCCGCGAACGCGTTCCCGGGCAAGGTCGCGACGCCGAGCCCGATCAGGTCGCCGCTCGTCTGGTTGCTCCAGCCGCACACGGTGCCCTGCGCGTCGGCGACCGCGACGAGGTCGTCCGACTCCGGCTCGAAACCGGGCGCCTCGCCGAAGTTGGGGTTGAACTCGTACATCTGGTCGAGCGTGATGAGGTCGGCGCACGCCGCCTCGAACGGGAGCGGCTCCTCGGTCGGCGCCGGCGTCGGTGCCGCCGATCCGCTGGGTGCCGGCGTCCCGGATGACGTCGGCGTCTCGGTGGCCGACGGCGCGTCGGGGGTGGTGCATCCGGCGAGGGCGAGCACGGCGGCCAGGGCGACCGCGGAGCGGCGGAGCTGGGTGTTCGGGCGCGGCATGCGGGAAACCCTACCAACGGCGACGGGTAGGATCTTCGAGTGACTCCCGCCGATCTCTCGCGTGTCCTGTTCGACCTCGTCTCCGAGCTGGTCGAGCGACGACGCGCATCGGGCGAGGAGGTCGCGCTCGAGCTGGCGCCCGAGGCCGTCACGCTCGAGCGTCCGAAACTGCGCGAGCACGGCGACTGGGCCTCGAGCATCGCCCTGCGCATCGCCAAGCCGCTCGGTTCGAACCCGCGCGAACTCGCCGGCGAGCTCGCCGCCGGCCTGGCCGAGGTCGACGGCGTCGCGAGCGCCGAGGTCGCCGGCCCGGGCTTCATCAACATCCGGCTCGACGCCGCCGCGGCCGGCTCGCTCGCCAAGGCGATCGTCGAGGCCGGCGCGGCCTACGGGCGGGGCGACTCGCTCGCCGGTCGAGTGATCAACCTCGAGTTCGTGTCGGCGAACCCGACCGGACCGCTGCACATCGGCCACACGCGCTGGGCGGCGCTCGGCGACTCCATCGGCCGCGTGCTGCGCGCCGCGGGGGCGAAGGTCGCCAACGAGTACTACATCAACGACGCGGGCAACCAGATGGACAACTTCGGCGCGTCCGTGCTGGCCGCGGCGAAGGGCGAGCCGACGCCCGAGAACGGCTACCCGGGCCAGTACGTGGCCGACCTGGCCGCCCGCGTGCTCGAGCGCGAACCGCACCTGCTCGAGCTCGACGACGAGGTGGCGCTGCACACGGCGCGCGAGATCGCCTACGAGCTGCAGCTCGGCGAGATCCGCGAGTCGCTCGAGCGCTTCAACGTGCACTTCGACGTCTGGACCAGCGAGCGCGCGCTGCACGCGAAGGATGACGAGGGCGTGTCGGCGATCGACGCCGCCGTCGAGCGTCTCCGCGCGCAGGGCCACGTCTACGACGAGGACGGCGCCGTGTGGGTGCGCACGACCGACTTCGGCGACGACAAGGACCGCGTCATCCGTCGCGCGAACGGCGTCTACACCTACTTCGCCGCCGATGCCGCGTACTACCTCGACAAGGGCGACCGCGGCTTCGAGCACAAGATCTACCTGCTCGGCGCCGACCACCACGGGTACGTGCACCGCCTCAAGGCCCTGGCCGGTGCCGCCGGCGACGATCCCGAGCGCGACATCGAGGTGCTCATCGGCCAGCTCGTCAGCATCAACGGCGCGAAGCTCTCCAAGCGGGCGGGCAACATCATCGAGCTCGACGACCTGCAGGCCTGGCTCGGCACCGACGCACTGCGCTACACGCTGGCGCGGTACCCGGCCGACTCGCCGCTCGCGATCGACCCCGAGGTGCTCCAGCGGCGCGGCAACGACAACCCCGTGTTCTCCGTGCAGTACGTGCACGCGCGCACGACCCAGCTGGCGCGGAACGTCGCCGAGGCGGGGGTGGACCGCACCGCGTTCGCGCCCGAACTGCTCGACCACGAGACCGAGTCGGCGCTGCTCGGGGCGCTGCAGGAGTTCCCGCGCATCGTGGCCCAGGCGGCCGAACTGCGCGAGCCGCACCGCGTGGCCCGCTACCTCGAGGAGCTCGCCGGCCTCTACCACCGCTGGTACGACAACTGCCGCGTGCTCCCGCTCGGCGACGAACCCGTCACCGACCTGCACCGCACGCGCCTCTGGCTGAACGACGCGACGGGCCAGGTCATCCGCAACGGCCTCGACCTCCTCGGCGTGTCGGCCCCCGAGCGCATGTAACCTCCCGACCCATGGCCGCTTCCGACGCTGACACCGTCCGCTTCGACTCCACGCCCGTCGACGACGGGCCCAGGCGTCGCACGAGCGCCGGCACGCGCGCCGCGATCATCGTCGGAGCGGTGCTCGTCATCGTCGTCGGCCTCCTCGTCCTCGTCGAGACCGTCGGCCGGGGCATCGCCGAGCGCGCGGTCGCCGACTCGATCGAACGCGACCTGCCGGAGGGCGTCGAGGGCGAGGTCGACGTGCAGATCCGAGGGGTCTCGGCGCTCTGGCAGGTCCTCACCGGTCGTATGGACGAGGTCGTCGCGACCGCGCCCGAGCTGTCGGTGCAGGGCGTCCCCGTCGACGCGACCGTCACCGCGTACGGCGTGCCCCTCGAGGAGGGCGGGAGCGTGGAGCGCGCGATCGCCGAGGCGACCGTCGACGAGGCCGCGCTCGATGCGATCGCCGAATCCCAGGGCATCGACGGCGGCCTGGCGCTCGGGGAGGGCACGGTCGCGTACTCCGACGAGCTCGAGGTCCTCGGCCTGCGCGTCGGCTTCGAGATCACGGCCGAACCCGAGGCCGCGGGGGACCGCGTGCTGCTCAC
Organism: Agromyces sp. C10; assembly: GCF_023217995.1. Taxonomy (NCBI): domain Bacteria; kingdom Bacillati; phylum Actinomycetota; class Actinomycetes; order Micrococcales; family Microbacteriaceae; genus Agromyces; species Agromyces sp. C10. Next base: position 226,836 of record NZ_JALPSX010000003.1, read on the forward strand.
GCCGGTCGCGGCCGAGGTGCGGGCCGGCGGGGCGACGATCGACGCCTCGAGCCTCGTCGATCGCGTGCTCGGCGGCGACCCCTACCCGGTGTGCGTCGCGGACCGCCTCCCCGAGGGCGTCGAGGTGGCCGGCATCGACGTGACTCCGTCGGGGGCCACCGTGCGACTCGAGGCGTCCGACCTGGCGATCGCCGCGGACACCCTCGCGACCACCGGAACCTGCGGCTGAACCGCGCCGTCCCCGTCGTGACCGTGCCCGGGTCGTCCGGCGTCACCCGATTCGGCGGGCGCGGCGCTCGTCGCTAGACTCGCGGGGACGCCGCCTCACGAGGGCGGCTCGCACCGAGGCTTCAGGAACCGATCCGGGTTCGCTCGCCGACCGAGTGATCGTCGTTCCCAAACGTCCCGTGAGGTTCCCGTGGCATCCAGCGCTTCCGCCCCCGTGCCTCCGCCCGCGCCGGCGGACCCGAACGCCCTCGCACCGCAGGTGTGGCCCGAGGGCGCGCACCGCGACGGCGAGGGCCGGATCGTGCTCGGCGGCGTCGACGTCCGCACGCTCGCCGACCGCTTCGGCACGCCGCTCTACGTGGTCGACGAGTCCGTCGCCCGCGCCCGGGCCGCGCGCACGCGTGCGGCCTTCGAGCGGGCCGCGGCATCCGTCGGCACCACCGCCGTCGTCTACTACGCCGGCAAGGCGTTCCTGTCGGGGGCCATGGTGCGGTGGATGACCGAGGAGGGCCTCGCGGTCGACGTCTCGACCGGCGGCGAGCTCGCGGTCGCGCTCCGGGCGGGCGCCGATCCCGCACGCATCGGCTTCCACGGCAACAACAAGTCGACGGCCGAGATCGAGCAGGCGGTCGCGGCGGGCGTCGGCACGATCGTGATCGACAGCGAGATCGAGGTCCGGCGGGTGGCGGATGCCGCGTCCCGGGCCGGTCGCGTCCAGCGCGTGCGCCTGCGGGTCAACTCGGGGGTGCACGCGTCGACGCACGACTTCCTCGCGACCGCCCACGAGGACCAGAAGTTCGGCATCCCGCTGCAGGACGCGGCACGGGTCGCCGGCGACATCCGCTCGCACGACTCGCTCGACTTCGTCGGACTGCACTGCCACATCGGCTCCCAGATCTTCGACGCCGCGGGCTTCGCCGAGTCGGCCGAGCGGCTGCTCGCGGTCCACGCCGAGCTCGCCGCGTCGGCTCCGGTGCCGGAGCTGAACCTCGGGGGCGGCTTCGGCATCGCCTACACCGAGGCCGACGACCCGCAGCCCATCGAGGCGATCGCCGATCGCATCGCCGCGGCGGTCGCCGAGGCCGCCGGTCGTCACGGCGTGCCCGTGCCCCGGCTCGCGTTCGAGCCGGGCCGCACGATCATCGGGCCGGCCGGGGTGACGCTCTACACCGCCGGGACCGTGAAGGCGGTGCCCACCGACGACGGATGGCGCCACTACGTGTCGGTCGACGGCGGCATGAGCGACAACATCCGCACCGCGCTCTACGGCGCGCAGTACACCGTGCGCCTGGCCTCCCGCATCTCCGACGAGGCGGCGGCCCTCGCCCGCGTCGTCGGCAAGCACTGCGAGTCCGGCGACATCGTCGTCGAGCACGACTGGCTGCCGCACGACGTCGCCCCCGGCGACCTCCTCGCGGTGGCCGCGACGGGCGCGTACTGCTGGTCGCTCGCCTCGAACTACAACCACGTCCCCCGGCCGCCGGTCGTGGCGGTCGCCGACGGTGCGGCGCGCGTCATCGTGCGCGGCGAGACCGTCGACGACCTCCTCGCGCGCGACGCCGGGCTGTCCGACCACGACGATGACCGACACGGAGTCACCGCATGATCGAATACCGTTCCATCCGGGTCGCGCTCCTCGGCGCCGGCTCGGTGGGCTCGCAGGTCGCGCGCCTGCTGCTCGAGCAGCGCGAGGAGCTGGCCAGCCGCATCGGCGCCCACCTCGAGCTCGCCGGGATCGCGGTGCGCGACGTCGACGCGCCGCGCGACGCCGACCTCCCGCGCGAGCTGTTCACGACCGACGCCGAGTCGCTCATCGTCGGCGCCGACATCGTCATCGAGCTCATGGGCGGACTCGAACCGGCCCGCACGCTCGTCCTCAAGGCCATCGCCTCGGGCGCCGACGTCGTGACGGGCAACAAGGCGCTGCTGGCCACCCACGGTCCGGAGCTGTTCGCCGCCGCGGAGCAGGTGGGCGCGCAGCTGTCGTACGAGGCGGCCGTCGGCGGCGCCATCCCGATCATCCGCCCGCTGCGCGACAGCCTCGCGGGCGACCGGATCGAGCGGATCCTCGGCATCGTCAACGGCACGACGAACTTCATCCTCGACCGGATGGACACCACCGGCGCCTCGCTCGAGGACGCACTGGCGACCGCGACCGAGCTCGGCTACGCGGAGGCCGACCCGACGGCCGACATCGGCGGCTACGACGCGGCCCAGAAGGCGGCCATCCTCGCCAGCCTCGCGTTCCACACGGCCGTGCCCATCGAGTCGGTCCATCGCGAGGGCATCACGGGCGTGACCGCGGCGCAGGTCGAGTCGGCCGCCCGCGCCGGCTACGTGGTGAAGCTGCTCGCGATCTGCGAGCGCCTGGCCGACCCGGAGACGGGGGAGGAGGGCGTCTCCGCCAGGGTGTACCCGGCCATGGTGCACCGGAGCCATCCGCTCGCGGCCGTGCACGGCGCGAACAACGCGGTGTTCGTCGAGGCCGCGGCGGCCGGACCGCTCATGTTCTACGGCGCCGGGGCCGGCGGCGTGCAGACCGCCTCGGCCGTCCTCGGCGACCTCGTCGCCATCGCCCGGCGGCACGTGCTCGGCGGTCCCGGCACGGCCGAGTCGACCCACGCCGAACTGCCCGTGCTCGACATCGGCCGCATCACCACGCGCTACGCCATCACCATCGAGGCCGCCGACGAGCCCGGCGTCCTCGCCACGATCGCCCACGTGTTCGCCGACCACGGGGTCTCCGTCGGCGAACTGCAGCAGACCATCAGCGATGAGACGGGCCGGGCTACGCTGGTCATCGGCACCCACGAGGGGCGCGAGTCCGCGCTCGCCGAGACGGTGCGCGCCCTCGGAGACAGCCCCGTCGTGACCTCCGTCGCATCCGTCATCCGAGTCGAAGGAGCAGAGTGAACCAGCAGGCAACGAAGGCGACGTCGCGCCAGTGGCGCGGAGTCATCCGCGAGTACGCCGACCGGCTCGACGTGACGGATGCCACGCCCGTCGTCACGCTCGGCGAGGGCGGCACGCCCCTGCTGCCCGCTCCGGCGCTCTCGCGCCGCACCGGTGCCGACGTGTGGGTCAAGTTCGAGGGAATGAACCCGACGGGGTCGTTCAAGGACCGCGGCATGACCATGGCCGTGACCAAGGCCGTCGAGCGCGGCGCCGAGGTCGTCATCTGCGCCTCGACGGGCAACACCTCGGCGTCGGCCGCCGCGTACGCCACGCACGCCGGCATCAAGGCAGCCGTGCTGGTGCCCGAGGGCAAGATCGCGATGGGCAAGCTCAGCCAGGCCATCGCGCACGACGCGCACCTCATCCAGATCCAGGGCAACTTCGACGACTGCCTCGACATCGCGCGGGACCTCGCCGAGAACTACCCGGTGCACCTGGTCAACTCGGTCAACAACGACCGCATCGAGGGGCAGAAGACCGCCGCGTTCGAGGTCGTGGAGGTCCTCGGCGACGCGCCCGACTTCCACTTCATCCCGGTCGGCAACGCGGGCAACTACACCGCGTACACGCGCGGCTACCGCGAGGACATCGAGGCGGGCAACGCCACGCGGCTCCCGCGCATGTTCGGCTTCCAGGCCGCAGGGTCGGCGCCGCTCGTGCGAGGCGAGCCGGTCAAGCACCCGGAGACCATCGCGAGCGCCATCCGGATCGGCAATCCGGCCTCGTGGCACCTCGCGCTCGAGGCGCGCGACCTCACCGACGGCTACTTCGGCGCCATCGAGGACGACCGCATCCTCGAGGCCCAGCGCATCCTCTCGGCCGAGGTCGGCGTCTTCGTCGAGCCGGCGTCGGCGATCAGCGTCGCCGGGCTGCTCGAGCGGTCCGCCGCCGGTCAGGTGCCTGCCGGTTCCCGCGTCGTGCTCACGGTCACGGGGCACGGCCTGAAGGACCCGCAGTGGGCCCTCCGCCTGCCCGACGGGTCCGACGTGCAGCCGACCGTCGTCCCGGCCGACACCGCGCACGTGGCGCAGGTGCTGGGGCTCGCATGAGCGCCGCCTCCGCCGAGGCGTCGGCGACCGCGACCGCGGAGCTCTCGGGTCGACGCGTGCACGTCAAGGTGCCCGCGACGTCCGCGAACCTCGGGCCGGGGTTCGACACCCTCGGGCTGGCGCTCGCGCAGTACGACGAACTCGACGTCGAGGTCGGCGGCGAGGGCCTGCGCATCGAGGTGCACGGCGTCGGCGCCGGCGAGGTGCCCCTCGACGAGTCGCACCTCGTCGTCCGCGCCATCGCCCACACGCTCGCGCACTACGGTCGCGACCTGCCGCCGCTGAAGCTCGTGGCCCGCAACGCGATCCCCCACGGCCGCGGACTCGGCTCCTCCGGGGCGGCGATCGTCGCCGGCGTCATGGCCGCCCGGGGACTGCTCGCGCCCGAGGTCGAGATCTCGCCGGACGAGCTCCTCGAGCTCGCGACCGAGCTCGAGGGTCACCCGGACAACGTCGCGCCCGCCCTGTTCGGCGGCCTCACGATCGCGTGGGTCACCCCCGAGGGTCCCCGTCACAAGAAGCTCATGGTGCACCGGGGCGTGTCGCCGCTCGTCCTCGTCCCCGAGCACGAGATGTCGACCGCGCTCGCCCGGAGCCTCCAGCCCCAGTCGGTGCCCCACGAGGATGCGGTCTTCAACGTGTCGCGCTCGGCGCTGCTCGTCGCGGCCCTCATCCAGAGCCCCGAACTGCTGCTCGCGGCGACCGAGGACAAGCTGCACCAGCGCTACCGCGCGGAGGCGATGCCCGAGACCGACCGGCTCATCCGGGTGCTGCGCGACGCGGGCCACGCCGCGGTGGTCTCCGGCGCCGGACCGTCGATCCTCGTGCTCGCGAGCGATCCGAGCGAGCGCGCCGACGCGGTGCGGCTCGTCGAGGAATCGGCCGAGACCGCTTGGCAGGCGCTGCCGCTCGCCGTGGACTTCCTCGGTGCGACGGTGACGCGGGTCGACGAGGCCTGACCCGGCGCACGCGCCCGGGTCGCGCCGCGACGGCGTGGCGCGTGGACGGGACGCGACCCGGCCGGTGCTAGACTGATGGCGCACCCGGCAGACGCTGCAAGCTCGCGTTCCCGCCGCATCGTGCAATTCCCGGCATTTCATGCTTTCGCAACGCGCAGTCTGCGCCCCGTGCGCACGACTCCGTCGCGCCGCGATCAGCTCTCCTCGGCCAACCCAGCACCTGGCGAGGGGAAAGGACGAATCCCAGTGACCAACGGAACCGACCACGCCGACGGCGTGGCGACCCGCACCCGCCTGACCACGATGAAGGTCGCCGAGCTCCAGGAGCTCGCCGCCTCCCTCGGCATCGCGGGCGCCTCCAAGCGCCGAAAAGGAGAACTCGTGGACCTGATCTCCGCCCACCACGACGCCGACTCCGCCGACTCCGCCGACGCTGCCGTCGCCGCGGTCGAGGCTCCGGCCACCGACGGGCAGGCCCTGCCCGGGCTCGAGGCTCCGGCAGCCGCCGAAGCCGTGCCCGCTGCCGACACGACGCCCGCCGCCGACACGTCGCCCGCTCCGGCGCCCTCGGTCGACGGCGACGCGACCGGCTCCGAGGAGCCCGCCGCCGCGGCATCCGTCACCGACGCCCCGCCCGTCGAGGCGCCGACCCGACGCGGCCGCCAGCCGCGACGCGCGACGAGCGCGACCGCCGCGGCCCGCCACGCCAACGCCGGACTCAGCGGCGTCGACCTCGTGCCCGGCGACCGCCCGGCCGAGGCCTCCCAGGCGGACGAGCCGGGCGACGACGCCCGCGAGGCGGCGCGCGCCGCCGTCCGCGAGGAGCTCGCCGCTGCCACCGGCGGCGCCGGCGACGCCGGCCGCACGCCCGCCCCCGAGGGCGAGCAGGCCGAGGCCGAGCAGGCCGAGAAGGAGCCGCGCCAGGGCCGTGGCCGCAACCGCGGCCGACGCGGCGGCGGCGACCGCGACCGCGGCGAGGGCCAGAAGCCCGAGCAGAAGGGCGACGACCGCCAGAACGGCAAGGGCGGCCAGGAGGCGGGCAAGCAGGCCGACGCCGGCCGCGGCCAGGACCCGCGCAAGGCCGACGAGTCGGGCGACGAGCGCCAGGCCGACTCCGACCGGGGCCCGAAGGAGCAGGGCGGCCGCGGCCAGCAGTCGCGCGGCGACCAGCAGCAGGGCGAGGGCGAGGGCGGCCGCCGCAACCGCTACCGCGACCGCAAGCGTCGCGGCCAGGGCGGCGGCGACGAGGTCGAGCCCGAGATCCTCGACGACGACGTGCTCATCCCCATCGCCGGCATCCTCGACGTGCTCGACAACTACGCCTTCGTGCGCACGACGGGCTACCTCCCCGGTCCGAGCGACGTCTACGTCTCGCTCGGCCAGGTGAAGAAGTACCACCTCCGCAAGGGCGACGCGGTCGTCGGCGCGATCAAGCAGCCTCGCGAGGGCGAGGGCAACAGCCGCCAGAAGTACAACGCGCTCGTCAAGGTCGACTCGGTCAACGGACAGTCCGCCGAGGAGGCCGCCGCGCGGGTCGACTTCCAGAAGCTCACCCCGCTCTACCCGCAGGACCGCCTGCGCCTCGAGACCGAACCCACCAAGCTCACGCAGCGGATCATCGACCTGGTGGCGCCGATCGGCAAGGGCCAGCGCGGCCTCATCGTCGCGCCGCCCAAGGCCGGCAAGACGATCGTGCTGCAGCAGATCGCGAACGCCATCGCGACGAACAACCCCGAGGTCCACCTCATGGTCGTGCTCGTCGACGAGCGTCCCGAAGAGGTCACCGACATGGAGCGCACGGTCAAGGGCGAGGTCATCGCGTCGACCTTCGACCGCCCGGCCGAGGACCACACCACGGTCGCCGAGCTCGCGATCGAGCGCGCCAAGCGCCTCGTCGAGCTCGGCCACGACGTGGTCGTGCTGCTCGACTCGATCACCCGCCTCGGCCGCGCGTACAACCTCGCGGCACCGGCATCCGGTCGCGTGCTCTCGGGCGGCGTCGACGCCTCGGCGCTCTACCCGCCGAAGCGCTTCTTCGGTGCGGCGCGCAACATCGAGAACGGCGGCTCCCTCACCATCCTCGCCACGGCGCTCGTCGAGACCGGGTCGAAGATGGACGAGGTGATCTTCGAGGAGTTCAAGGGCACCGGCAACTCCGAGCTGCGCCTGTCGCGCCAGCTCGCCGACAAGCGGATCTTCCCCGCCGTCGACGTCAACGCGTCGTCGACGCGTCGCGAGGAGATGCTGCTGTCGCCCGACGAGGTCAAGATCACCTGGAAGCTCCGCCGCGCCCTCGCCGGGCTCGAGCCGCAGCAGGCCCTCGAGGCCGTCCTCGGTCGCCTCCGCGAGACGCAGTCGAACACCGAGTTCCTCCTGCTCATGCAGAAGTCGGCACCGGTCGGCGGCAACGGCAACGGCCACGGGCACGACGCCGACCACCACCGCTGAGCATGTTCGAGTCCGTCCGGGCCCTGATCGCCGAGCACGGCGAGCTCCAGGAGGAGCTCGCCGACCCGGCGCTGCACGCCGACGCCGCGCGCGCCAAGCGCGTGAACCGTCGCTACGCCGAGCTCAGCCGCATCGTCGCCGCGCACGACGCCTGGCAGCAGGCGCAGAACGACCTCGAGGCGGCGCGCGAGCTCGCCAAGGAGGACGCCGCCTTCGCCGAGGAGGTGCCCGCGCTCGAGGAGCACCTCGCCGAGTCGCAGGAGAAGCTCCGGCGCCTCCTCATCCCGCGCGACCCGGACGACGGCCGCGACGTGATCATGGAGATCAAGGGCGGCGAGGGCGGCGCCGAGAGCGCGCTGTTCGCCGCCGACCTGCTGCGCATGTACATCCAGTACGCGCAGTCGAAGGGCTGGAAGACCGAGCTGCTCGAGTCCGACGAGTCCGACCTCGGCGGGTACAAGAACGTGCAGGTCGCCATCAAGTCGAACGCGAGCGACCCGGCGCAGGGCGTGTGGGCCCACCTGAAGTACGAGGGCGGGGTGCACCGCGTCCAGCGGGTGCCCGTGACCGAGACGCAGGGGCGCATCCACACCTCGACGACGGGGGTGCTCGTCTTCCCCGAGGTCGACGAGCCCGAAGAGGTCGAGATCAATCAGAACGACCTCAAGATCGACGTGTACCGCTCCTCGGGTCCCGGTGGGCAGTCCGTGAACACCACCGACTCCGCCGTGCGCATCACGCACGTGCCCACGGGCATCGTGGTGGCCATGCAGAACGAGAAGTCGCAGCTGCAGAACCGCGAGGCGGCCATGCGCGTGCTGCGAGCCCGTCTGCTGGCGCGCCAGCAGGAGGAGCTCGCCGCGGCCGCGTCGGACGCGCGCAAGTCGCAGATCCGCACCATGGACCGCTCCGAGCGGATCCGCACGTACAACTTCCCTGAGAACCGCATCGCCGATCACCGCACCGGTTACAAGGCATACAACCTCGACCAGGTGATGAACGGCGCGCTGGATCCCATCATCGAGTCGGCCGTGCAGGCCGACGAGGAGGCCCGGCTCGCCGACCTCGGCGACCAGTGAGCGACGTCGTCGTCCGGCCGATCCGCGACGAGGACTGGCCCGCGGTCTTCCGCATCATCGACGAGGTCGTCCGCGACGGCGAGACGTACGCGTACCCCGAGGACCTCACGACGGAGTCCGCACGGGCGTTGTGGATCGAGCCGCCGCCGGGACTCACGGTCGTGGCCGAGCGCGACGGGCGCATCCTCGGGTCGGCCAAGATGGGGCCGAACCGCCCCGGCCGCGGCGACCACATCGGCACGGCCTCGTTCATGGTCGCCGCCGAGGCGCGCGGCGCCGGAGTGGGCCGCCTCCTCGGCGAGTGGGTCGTCGACTGGCATCGTCGGGCGGGCTTCGCCGGCATCCAGTTCAACGCGGTCGTCGAATCGAACATGGTCGCGGTCCGCCTCTGGCGCTCGCTCGGGTTCGAGGTCGTCGGCACGGTCCCGGGGGCCTTCCGCTCGCGTCGGCACGGCCGGGTGGGCCTCGCGGTGATGTACCTGCCGCTCTGACCGTTCGAGGATCGGAGCGCGTCGGCCCGCCACCGGCACCCGGCGGAAGCTCCCGCACGGTGGGACGGTCGAGGTTCAGATGTGGAAGTCGACGTGCCAGTCGTGGACGCCACGCGCGGCATCCGCCGTCGCGGGCGAGAGCGGCTTCGCGACCGCCGGGATGCCGACGAGCAGCGAGTGCGGCGGCGCGCCGCGGGTCACGACGGCGTTCGCGCCGATCGCGCTCCACGAGCCGATCTCGATGTCTCCGAGCACCTTCGCACCCGCTCCGACGGTGACGCCGTCGCCGAGCGTCGGATGCCGCTTGCTGCCCTTCGGCGCGCCGCGCGGCGCCTTCCCGCCCAGGGTGACGCCGTGGTACAGCATGACGTCGTCGCCGACGACGGCGGTCTCGCCGATGACGACGCCCATCCCGTGGTCGATGAAGAAGCGCCGGCCGATGGTCGCTCCGGGGTGGATCTCGACGCCCGTCAGGAACCTCGTGAACTGCGACAGCAGTCGCGCGGGCAACCGCAGTGCGGGGGTCTGCCACAGGCGGTGCGCGAGCCGGTACGACCAGATGGCGTGCAGGCCGGAGTAGGCGAGCACGATCTCGATGCGGCTGCGGGCCGCGGGGTCGTGGGAGCGCGCGGTCGCGATGTCGTCCCTGAGGGTGCCGAGGATTCCCACCGGCTCAGTCAAGCAGATGCCGTCTGGGGATCAGTCGAGCAGCCCCTCGTAGAGCACCGTCGAGAGGTAGCGCTCGCCGTAGCTCGCGAGGATCACCACGATCGTCTTGCCGGCGTTCTCGGGGCGCTTGGCGAGCTGGGTGGCCGCGTACACGGTGGCGCCCGACGAGATGCCGCCCAGGATGCCCTCCTCGACGCCGAGGCGACGCGCGGTCGCGACGGCCTGGTCGATGTTCACATCGATGATCTCGTCGTAGACGTCGCGGTCGAGGATCGACGGCACGAAGTTCGCTCCGATGCCCTGGATCTTGTGCGGGCCGGGCTGGCCGCCGTTGAGGATGGGCGACTCGAGCGGCTCCACGCCGACGATCTGCACCTCGGGCTTGCGCTCCTTGAGCACCTGGCCGACGCCGGACAGGGTGCCGCCGGTGCCGATGCCCGACACGAAGATGTCGACGGCGCCGTCGGTGTCGTTCCAGACCTCCTCGGCGGTGGTGCGACGGTGGATGTCGACGTTGGCCTGGTTGTCGAACTGGCGGGCGAGCACGGCGCCCGGGGTCTCGGCGGCGATCTGCTCGGCGCGCGCGACCGCGCCCTTCATGCCCTCGGAACCGGGGGTGAGCACGAGCTCCGCGCCGTACGCGCGCAGCAGCGCGCGGCGCTCCTTGCTCATGGTCTCGGGCATGGCGATGACCACCCGGTAGCCGCGGGCGGCGCCGATCATGGCGAGCGCGATGCCGGTGTTGCCGCTCGTCCCCTCGACGATGGTGCCGCCGGGCTTCAGCTCGCCGGAGGCCTCGGCCGCGTCGACGATGCCGATGCCGAGGCGGTCCTTCACGCTCGCGGAGGGGTTGTAGAACTCGAGCTTGCCGAGCACCGTCGCCTCGGCGCCATCCGTCACGCGGTTCAGCTTCACGAGCGGCGTGCGCCCGAAGACCTCGGTGATGTTCTCGTAGACCTGAGCCATAGTGTTCCCTCTCGTGACGACGGCGGCGTGCCGCGACCCAGCCTACGGCGGCCGGCGGGGCAGGGGGAGTGGGTTACATTCCTTTGCGTGAATGCTTCCGCGACGTCCGGCGCCCGCCCACTGCGCGAGGCGCGCGACGAGGCGGCCGACGCGCTGCGGGCGGCCGGAGTGCCCGACCCAGAGGTCGATGCCGACCTGCTCGTCGGCCACGTGCTCGGCCTGTCGCGCGGCGGGGTGCACGCGAAGCTCGTCGTCGGCGCCGAGCTGACGGCGACGGATGCCGCGGCGCTGGACTCGCTCGTCGCCCGGCGCGCCCGCCGCGAGCCGTTGCAGCACCTGACGGGACGGGCCCCGTTCCGGTCGCTCGAACTCGCCGTCGGCCCGGGGGTGTTCGTCCCGAGGCCCGAGACGGAGCTCCTCGCGCAGTTGGCCATCGACGCACTCCGAGCCGCCGCCGAGCCGGAACCGGTCGCGCTCGACCTCGGCGCGGGCAGTGGTGCGATCGCGCTCGCCATGGCGACGGAGGTGCCGCACGCGCGGGTGTACGCGGTCGAGAACTCGCCGGAGGCGTTCCCCTGGACGAAGCGCAACGTCGAGGAGGTCGGCGCGCCGAACCTGACCCTCGTCTTCGGCGACCTGGCCGACGCGCTCGGCGAGCTTGACGGTCGGGCCGCGGTCGTCGCGTCCAACCCGCCGTACATCCCGCAGGATGCGATCCCGCGCGACCCGGAGGTGCGGCTGCACGATCCGGAGCCGGCGCTCTACGGCGGCCTCGACGGGCTCGACGTGGTCCGGGTCCTGTCTCGCCGCGGCCTCGAGCTGCTGCATCCCGGCGGCGCCCTCCTCATCGAGCACGGCGAGACGCAGTCCGCGGAGATCGCCGGCATCCTCGCGGGCGACGGATGGCACGCCATCGCGCATCACCGAGACCTCACGGGTCGCGACCGCGTCACGACCGCCAGGCGCTAGCGGGAGCGTCCCCGAAGCTCAATCGGGCTGCCGCCCCGCCTTCGCGCGGGCTTCGCGCACCGCCTGCCGCTCGAGCTTCCGGGCGTCGCGCAGGCGCTTCTCGGCCTCCTTGACGGCCTTGCGCGCATCGCGGACGCGCTTGTCGGCCGTGACCCCGTCCGGCTCCGGCGGGATCGGCGGGCCGGCGGCGGGCGCACCGGCGGCGCGTTCGGCGATGTGCACGGCGACGCCGTCGAGCACGCGTTCGAGCCCGAACGCGAACGGGTCCTCCTCGCCCGCGAAGACCCCGGCGTCGACCGCGAGCCGGACCGCCGGGAACTCCTCGGCGGTGACGAAGGCGTCGAGGACCGCCGAGCGGCCGTCGTCGATCGCCTGGGGGTCGATCCCGGCGGCGTCGGCCGCGACCTCGTACGAGCGCTCGATGAGGCTCTGCCAGCGCAGTTGTCCGGTCACGAGGAGGATCACGGCGACGCGTTCGCCCTGGTCGAGCGGGGTACCCGAGAGCGCGTCCAGCATGGCATCCATCCACGCGAGGTTGTTCGGCGTGACGGGCGTGCCCTCGATGGGGATGTCGAGCAGCCACGGGTGGTGGCGGTGGAGCTCGAGCTGCGCGCGCCCGATGGAGCGAAGCCGTCCGCGCCAGTCCGTCGGGTCGAGGTCGGGATCGGGCTCGGGTGGCAGGCCGATGCCCTGCTCCTGCATGAGCACGAGCAGGTCGTCCTTCGCGGTCACGTACCGGTACAGCGACATGGTGGTGTAGCCGAGCGACTGCGCGACGCGGCTCATCGAGACCGCGCCGAGGCCTTCGGCGTCGGCGATCTCGACGGCCGCGTCCACGATGCGCTCGATGCTCATCTCGCGCTTCGGGCCGCGCTGCGGGTTCGCTGCGACGCCCCAGGCGAGCGCGATCCCGCGCGGCAGGTCGGGCTCGGCGGGGGGCTGCGCGGACATCCGGCTCCAATCATCGGCGGAGGCTTGCGGCCAGTCTAGAACTGTGTATTACTTAAACCGTTGTGCATCACGTAAACAGTTTACTCCTTACGCAGGAAAGGCGAAGCCATGTCCCTCGCCATCGACGCGCGCGGGATCGCCAAGCGATTCCGCTCGACGGAGGTCCTCCGCGACCTCGACCTCGCGGTCGAAGCCGGCACCGTCTTCGGGCTGCTCGGCCCGAACGGTGCCGGCAAGACCACCACGATCAACATCCTCACCACGCTCGTCCGGCCCGATGCGGGGACGGCCGTCGTCGCCGGCGCCGACGTGCGCACGGATCCCGACGCCGTCCGGGCCCGCATCAGCCTGACCGGCCAGTCCGCGGCGGTCGACGAGGTGCTCACCGCGCGCGAGAACCTGCTCATGCTCGCGCGACTGTCCGGCCTGCGCCGCCGCGCGGCCGCCTCGCGCTGCGACGAACTGCTCGAGCGCTTCGACCTGGCGGATGCCGCCGGCCGACGGGTGGGGACCTACTCCGGCGGCATGCGACGACGCCTCGACCTCGCCCTCAGCCTGGTCGTCCCGACCCCCGTCGTGTTCCTCGACGAACCCACGACGGGACTCGACGCGCGCAGCCGGCAGGAACTGTGGCGCATCATCCGCGAGGTCGCCGACGGCGGCGCGACGGTGTTCCTCACGACGCAGTACCTCGAAGAGGCCGACCGGCTCGCCGACCGCATCGCCGTCCTCGATCGGGGTCGCATCGCCGCGGAGGGCACCCCGTCGGACCTCAAGGCGCAGGTGGGCGGGGCCGTCGTGGAGCTCCGAGGGGCGGACGACGCACTCCTCGCCGAACTGCCCACGGACGGGAGCGTGCACGCGCTCCGCACGGCGGTCGACGAGCTCGACCGGCTCCCCGCTTCGGCGGTGGCCGGAGCGCACGTCGCCATCCGTCGGCCGAGCCTCGACGACGTCTTCCTCGCCATCACCGCGCGCCCGACCGAGCCGAGCGGCGCGCCCCTCATCGGAACGAAGGGCTGACCATGACCACGACCGCCGCCGTCGCCGTGCGGGGCCGCCCCTCCGGCCCGACCGCCGAGATCGTCTTCATCCGCCGGAGCCTCACGCACTCCCTCCGCGACACCGAGGCGCTGCTCATGGCGGTGATCCTCCCGACCATGCTCATGCTGCTGTTCACCTACGTCTTCGGCGGCGCGCTCGACCCGACGGGCGGCTACGTCGACTACGTCGTGCCGGGGATCATCCTCCTCTGCGCGGGGTTCGGCGCGAGCTCGACCGCCCTCTACGTCTCGCGCGACATGACGACGGGCATCATCGACCGGTTCAGGACGATGCCGTTGCGCGCGAGCGCCGTCCTCACCGGTCACGTCGTGGCGAGCGTGCTCCGCAACCTCGTCGCCACGGGGGTCGTGATCGGTGTCGCGATCGCCGTCGGCTTCCGCCCCACCGCGAGCCTGGTCGAATGGCTCGCCGCTGTCGGACTGGTCGCGCTATACATCCTCGCGATCACGACGCTCTTCGCCGCCATCGGACTCGCGGCCTCGAGCCCCGAGGCCGCGAGCGCCTACGGCTTCATCCTGCTGTTCCTGCCGTACCTCTCCAGCGCGTTCGTGCCCGTCGAGACCCTGCCCGCCTGGCTCGCGTGGTTCGCCGAGCACCAACCCATCACGCCCGTCATCGAGGCCATCCGGAGCCTGCTCATGGACACCCCGGCGGGCGAGGCGTCCTGGTGGGCGATCGGATGGTGCATCCTCGTGATCGCCGTCGCGGCCGTCTGGGGCTCGTGGCTGTTCCGTCACCGGGCCGGCCGGGACTAGATCGACGGCGCGGAACGACCGATGTCGCGGAGGCGCCCTGCCCCGTGGCATCCGTCATGCCCAGCGCCCGCGCGGGCGCGGCCTCTAGAATCGACGGGCCATGACTTCCATCCACGACTGCTCGGTCGAGTCCGAGCTCCTCGCCGGCATGCGCCTGGCCCGCCGCGCCATCGGCAGCGGCGAGCTCGTCGTCATCCCCACCGACACCGTCTACGGCGTGGCCGCCGACGCGTTCAGCGCCGAGGCGGTGCAGCGGCTGCTCGACGCCAAGGGGCGCGAGCGCACCTCGCCGCCGCCGGTGCTGATCCCCGGCATCCCGACGCTCGACGCGCTGGCGGTCGAGATCCCGGAGGCGGTCCGCACGCTCGTCGCCGAGTTCTGGCCGGGCGGCCTCACGGTGATCCTGCGCGCCCAGCCCTCGCTGCAGTGGGACCTGGGCGAGACGCGCGGCACCGTCGCGCTGCGCATGCCCGCCAACCGGATCGCGCTCGAGCTGCTCTCCGAGACCGGCCCGCTCGCGGTGTCGTCGGCGAACCTGTCCGGCATGCCGTCGGCGACGACGGCCGAGGCCGCGCACGAGATGCTCGGCGACCGCGTGGCTGTGTACCTCGACGGCGGCGAGGCCGGAACGGAGTACGAGGCGATCGGCGAACGGCCCGGCGACACGTCGTCGACCATCGTCGACGCGACCGGCATCGGGGCCGACGGCTCGGGCGAGCTGCGCATCGTCCGCGCGGGCGTGATCTCGCGCGAGCGCATCGCCGCGGTCGTGGGGGAGTCGCTGCTCGCCCCCGAGCGCACGGTCATCGGCCCCGATGCGACCGACGGCGCGCCCGAGCTCATCGACGGCGACGCCGATGCCGACGGCGCGGCACCCGCGGCGTCCGCCGCCGACTCGGCATCCGCCGGCGCAGCATCCGCCGGCGCGGCATCCGCCGGCGCGGCATCCGCTGACGCGGCGCCCGACGATCGAACGGATGCCGCCGCCTCATGACCCTGTTCGTCGCCCTCGCGCTCGTCGCGGCGATCGTGACGTTCGCCGGTTCGATCGTGGTCTGGAAGCTGAGCCTGAAGTACCGGCTCTACCCGAAGATCCGCGAGCGCGACGTGCACACCCGCCCGACGCCGCGTCTCGGCGGCATCGCCATGTTCGGCGGCATCCTCGCCGCGATCGGCGCGGCGGCGTGGGTCTCGACGCTCGGGATCGACCGGTTCGCGAACGTGTCGATCATCTTCCAGGACCGCTGGCAGGTGCTCGCGATCCTCGTCGCCGCGGCCCTCATCGTCGCGATGGGCGTGGCCGACGACATCTGGGACCTCGATTGGATGACCAAGCTCGCGGGACAGTTCCTCGCCGCGGGCCTGATCGCCTGGCAGGGCGTGTCGATCGTCTCGCTGCCGATCGGGCTCGGCCCGGACGGCGGGCTCATCGTCGGATCGTCGTGGATGAGCGCCGTCATCACGGTCTTCACGATCGTGCTGGTGATGAACGCCATCAACTTCATCGACGGGCTCGACGGCCTGGTCGCGGGCGTGGCGCTCATCTCGAGCGGCGTCTTCTACCTCTACTCGTACCTGCTCGTCCAGCAGACCTCGCCCACCAACTACTTCAACCTCGCGTCGTTGCTCGCGGTGGTCGTCGTGGGCGCGTGCCTGGGCTTCCTGCCCCTGAACTGGCACCCGGCCAAGCTGTTCATGGGCGACGCCGGAGCGCTCCTCATCGGCCTGCTCATGGCCACGTCGGCGATCGCGGTCACCGGCCAGATCGACCCGGGCACGATCAGCACCCAGGGCGAGCTGCTGTTCCCCGCGTTCATCCCGATCATCATCCCGTTCGCGGTGCTGATCATCCCGCTGCTCGACTTCGGCCTCGCCGTCATCCGCCGACTGCGCGCGGGCAAGTCGCCGTTCGCGGCCGACCGGAAGCACCTGCACCACCGGCTGCTCGACATGGGCCACTCGCACCTGCACGCCGTGCTCATCTTCTACGGCTGGACCGCCGTCGCCTCGCTCGGCTGCCTGCTCGCGTTCGTGCTGCCCGTCTACTTCCGCATCGACCCGATCTGGGCGTTCGCGTTCATCGGGGTGGGCTTCGTGGTGCTCGCCGCGGTCACGCTCGCTCCGCTCGGCCGTCGCAAGCGGCAGACCGTGGCGGCCGAAGCGGATGTCGCGAACGCGCCGTACGCACCCGGACTCGACGAACTCGCAGCCAACGGCAGCCCGCAGGAGCCCGAACTCGCCCCTGCCACGCCCGCCACGCCCGCCACCCCCGACACGTCCGCGTCCGCGGACGAGAACCGCACAGGAGCCCGATGAGCGCCGCACCCCGAGACCCCGCCGACCGCACGCCCACCTCGAACCCCGTGCTGCGGCGCGCGCTCCTGTGGAGCGGCGTGCTGGCCGCTGTGATCGCGGTCGTAGGCGGCGTCGTGGGCTTCGTCGTCGCGGGCACCGAGGGGCTCGTGAGCGCCCTGCTCGGCACGCTCATCGCCGTCGGCTTCATGGGCATCACCGCTGCGAGCATCCTGATCGCCAACCGCTTCGCGGGATCCGACCTGTTCGTCGGGGCGTTCTTCGGCATCGTGCTCGGCGGCTGGCTGCTGAAGTTCATCCTGTTCATCGTGCTCGTGGTGCTGCTCCGCGGCGCGCCCTGGCTGGACCCCATGGTGCTGTTCATCGCCATCGTGGCCGGCGTGCTCGGATCGCTCGTCGTCGACGTCCTCGTCGTGGCGAAGTCGCGGCTGCCCTACGCGAGCGACACCAAGCTGCCCCCGGCGCCCTCCGACGACTAGCATCCGGGCGGCATCGGATGCCTCGCGGAGCATGCGCGGCGTCCGGGCCGGTCGCCGCGGACTTCTACGCGATGTAGCGATTCGGCAGGCGCCCGAAGTCTTGCTAGAGTGGGGGCGATCCCCCACGGTCCAGCCCAGCTCAGGCATGGGTTCCGGACCGTGTCCGATGTTCGTCGTCGCGAGAGCCCTGCTCCACGCCCCGAAACAGGAGATAGCGCTGCTAGCTAACGCTGTGAACCTGCTGGTTCTGACTGCAACCGAAGATGGTGGCTTCCATGCGCCCTCGATCTCGGAGTTCTTCCCCGAAGTGGTGCTCTTCGAGGGGACCCCGTTCGCGATCAACCGGATCATGCTGGTCCGCTTCATCGCGGTCGCGGCCCTCCTCCTGGTGTTCTGGCTGGGCACGCGACGCATGCGCGTCATCCCGGGCCGATTCCAGAGCATCGTCGAGATGGGACTGGACTTCGTCCGCGTGAACATCGCCGAGGACCTCCTCGGCAAGAAGGACGGCAAGCGATTCCTGCCGATCCTCACGACGATGTTCTTCATGATCCTGTTCATGAACCTGACGGGTGTCATCCCCGGGCTCAACATCGCGGGAACGTCGGTGATCGGCGTCCCGCTCGTGCTCGCGATCGTCTCCTACGTCACGTTCATCTACGCGGGCATCAAGAAGAGCCCCAAGAACTTCTTCAAGAACTCGCTGTTCCCGTCGGGTGTGCCGATCTTCGTGCTCCCGATCGTCGCCCTCATCGAGCTGATCTCCACGTTCATCCTGCGGCCCGTCACGCTGACGCTCCGACTCCTGATGAACATGATCGTCGGGCACCTCCTGCTCGTGCTCTTCTTCTCGGCGACGCACTTCTTCCTGTTCACCCTGGGCGGCGCGTGGACCGTGCTCGCAGCGGGCAGCCTGGCCTTCGGCTTCGCCTTCACGCTGTTCGAGATCCTCGTCGCGATCCTCCAGGCCTACGTCTTCACACTCCTCACCGCCGTGTACATCCAGCTCGCGGTGGCCGAGGAGCACTGAGCCGGGCAAACGCCCAGAACACCCCCAAGAAAGGAAACACAACGTGGACGCAACCACCGTTCTCGCGGAGATCAGCGGCAGCATCGCGACGGTCGGCTACGGCCTCGCGGCGATCGGCCCGGCCATCGGCGTGGGCATCGTCGTCGGCAAGACCATCGAGGGCGTCGCTCGCCAGCCCGAGCTCGCCGGCCGACTCCAGGTCCTGATGTGGATCGGCATCGCCTTCACCGAGGCGCTCGCGTTCGTCGGTATCGCCACCGGCTTCATCTTCGGCTTCTGATCGGGCCACGCACACCGAGGAGGCAATCGTGCTTCATGCAGTCGTGAGTGCTGCTACCGAGGGGGAGTACAACCCGCTGCTGCCGGCCGACTACGACATCATCTGGTCGGCGGTCATCTTCGCGGTGCTGCTGCTCTTCTTCTGGCGCTATGCGCTGCCCCGACTCCAGAAGCTGCTCGATGAGCGTGCCGAGGCGATCGAGGGCAACATCGCGAAGGCCGACGAGGCCCAGCGCAAGGCCGAGGCGGCGCTCGAGGAGTACACCGCCCAGCTCGCCGACGCGCGTGCCGAGGCTGGCCGGATCCGCGAGACCGCTCGCGAAGACGGCAAGAAGATCGTCGCCGAGGCGAAGGAGCAGGCATCGACCGAGGCGGCTCGCATCACCGCGAGCGCGCAGGCGCAGATCGAGGCGGAGCGCCAGACCGCGCTCGTCTCGCTCCGCTCCGAGGTCGGCACCATCGCGATCGACCTCGCCTCCGGCGTGGTGGGGGAGACCCTCACCGACGACCAGAAGGCCAAGGCCGTCGTCGACCGCTTCCTCGCCGACCTCGAGGCGTCCGAGCAGGCCGCCGCAGGAGGGAAGAAGTAGTCCATGGGCAGCGCTACGAGAGGGGCCCTGGCCGGGACGCGAGCGGAGCTCGCGACGCTCGGCCGGGCCGAGCTCCCGGTCGCCGGCGACCTCCTCGCCGCGACCCGGGTCATCGGCGCCACGCCGCAGCTGCGGACGGCCCTCACCGACAACGAGGCCGGTCCTGACCAGAAGCGCGCGCTCGTCGAGCGCGTCTTCGGCGGCCGTCTCCAGCCTGCGGCCGCGGCGCTCCTCGTGAGCGCGGCGTCGCAGCGCTGGTCCTCGGCCGAGGACTTCCTCGGCGGGCTCGAGGACCTCGGGCTCCGCGTCGCCGCCGAGGCGGCGGGCGAGTCGGTCGAGGTCGACGCCGAGCTGTACGCGTTCCAGCGCGCGGTCGCGTCCGACGCAGAGCTCGAGCTCGCGCTCGGATCGAAGCTCGGTTCGACCGATGCCAAGGTCCGGCTGGTCGAGCGGCTGCTCGCCCCGCGCGCGTCGGCGGCCACCACGATGATCGTCGGACACCTGGTGCAGCAGCCGCGAGGCCGCCGCATCGGCGAGATGCTGCGGCACGCGGCATCCGTCGTCGCCGACCAGCGCGGCTTCGACGTCGCCACCGTCACGAGCGCGGTTCCGCTCACCGACGACCAGGTCGCCCGGCTCGAGCGCACGCTCGGAAGCCAGGCCGGCCGTCGCATCCGCTTCGACTCCATCGTCGACCCCGAGGTCCTCGGCGGCGTGCGGGTGCAGATCGGCGACGACGTCATCGACGGCAGCGTCGCCAGCCGCCTCAACGACCTGAGGCAGCAGCTCGCCGGCTGACGCCGGCCCCATCCGACCGGCGTCCGCGCCGCGACCCACCAGCAGCTGTACCCCGGTACAGGACAGGGCCTGGCCCTCAGAAAAGGAAATGGCAATGGCAGAACTCTCCATCAGCCCCGACGAGATCCGTTCGGCTCTCTCGGAGTTCGCCCGGGACTACGAGCCGGGCGCGGCGCAGAAGACCGAGGTCGGCTACGTCGTCGACGCCGCCGACGGCATCGCCCACGTCGAGGGCCTGCCCTCGGTCATGGCGAACGAGCTCGTGCGCTTCGCGGACGGCACGCTCGGCCTCGCGCTCAACCTCGACGAGGACGAGATCGGTGTCGTCGTGCTCGGCGAGTTCACCGGCATCGAGGAGGGCATGGAGGTGACCCGCACGGGCGAGGTCCTCTCGGTGCCCGTCGGCGAGGGCTACCTCGGACGCGTCGTCGACCCGCTCGGCAACCCGATCGACGGCCTCGGCGAGATCGCGAGCGAGGGGCGCCGCGCGCTCGAGCTCCAGGCGCCCGGCGTCATGCAGCGCAAGTCGGTGCACGAGCCGCTGCAGACCGGCATCAAGGCGATCGACGCGATGATCCCCGTCGGCCGCGGCCAGCGCCAGCTCATCATCGGCGACCGCCAGACCGGCAAGACCGCCATCGCCATCGACACCATCATCAACCAGAAGTCGAACTGGGAGTCGGGCGACCCCACCAAGCAGGTGCGCTGCATCTACGTCGCGATCGGCCAGAAGGGCTCGACCATCGCCTCGGTGAAGGGCGCGCTCGAGGACGCCGGTGCGATGGAGTACACCACCATCGTCGCGGCGCCGGCGTCGGACCCCGCGGGCTTCAAGTACCTCGCGCCGTACACCGGCTCGGCCATCGGCCAGCACTGGATGTACGCCGGCAAGCACGTGCTCATCATCTTCGACGACCTGTCCAAGCAGGCCGAGGCCTACCGCGCGGTGTCGCTGCTGCTGCGCCGCCCGCCGGGCCGTGAGGCGTACCCCGGCGACGTCTTCTACCTGCACTCGCGGCTCCTCGAGCGTTGCGCGAAGCTGTCGGACGAGCTCGGCGCGGGTTCGATGACCGGTCTGCCGATCATCGAGACCAAGGCGAACGACGTCTCGGCCTACATCCCGACCAACGTGATCTCGATCACCGACGGACAGATCTTCCTCCAGTCCGACCTGTTCAACTCGAACCAGCGCCCCGCGGTCGACGTCGGCATCTCGGTGTCGCGAGTCGGCGGTGACGCGCAGGTCAAGTCGATCAAGAAGGTCTCCGGCACGCTCAAGCTCGAGCTCGCGCAGTACCGCGCACTCGAGGCCTTCGCGATGTTCGCGTCCGACCTCGACGCGGCCAGCCGCCGCCAGCTCGAGCGCGGCGCGCGCCTCACGGAGCTGCTCAAGCAGCCGCAGTACTCGCCGTACCCCGTCGAGGAGCAGGTCGTCTCGATCTGGGCGGGCACCAACGGCAAGCTCGACGAGGTCCCCGTCGAGGACATCCTGCGCTTCGAGCGCGAGTTCCTCGACTACCTCGGCCGCAACACCTCGGTGCTCTCGGACCTCCGCGAGTCGAACGTGCTCTCCGACGAGACGGTCGCAACCCTCGAGTCCGAGGTCGACAAGTTCAAGCTCGAGTTCCAGACCGGTGAGGGCAAGCCGCTCGCCTCGGTCGGCAGCGAGCAGTTCGAGGCGATCGCCGAGGAAGAGGTCGTCCAGGAGAAGATCGTCAAGGGTCGTCGCTAGTCGATTCCTTCGTCCCCGGGCCCTCGGCGTCGGCCGAGCCGGCGTGAGGGTCCGGGAACAGGAAATCAGGACACAGGAGAAACATGGGAGCGCAGCTTCGGGTCTACCGCCAGAAGATCAAGTCGGCGCAGACGACCAAGAAGATCACGCGAGCGATGGAGCTCATCTCCGCCTCGCGGATCCAGAAGGCGCAGGCGCGCGTCGCCGCGTCGACGCCGTACTCCGACGCGATCACTCGCGCGGTGTCGGCGGTGGCGAGCTACTCGAACGTCTCGCACGTGCTCACGACCGAACCCGAGCGCGTCGACCGCGCCGCGATCGTGATCTTCACGTCGGACCGCGGCCTCGCGGGCGCCTTCAACTCGCAGGTGCTCCGTGAGGCGGAGGAGCTCGCCGAGCTGCTTCGCAGCCAGGGCAAGCAGGTCGTGTACTTCCTCATCGGCCGCAAGTCGGTGGGGTACTTCACGTTCCGACGCCGGGACTACGAGCGCAGCTGGATCGGCGGGACCGACAACCCCGAGTTCGACACCGCCAAGGAGGTCGCCGACGCCGTGCTCGAGGCGTTCCTCCGCGACTCCGCCGACGACGGCGTCGACGAGATCCACATCGTCTACAACCGGTTCGTGAGCCGGATCACGCAGGTGCCGGTCGTCACCCGACTGCTGCCGCTCGAGGTCGTCGAGGCCGAGGAGGAGCAGGCGCCCACCGGCAAGGCGGAGGTGTTCCCGCTCTACGAGTTCGAGCCCGACGCCGAGACCGTCCTCGACGGGCTCCTCCCCGTCTACATCGAGAGCCGCATCTTCAACGCGATGCTGCAGTCCGCGGCGGCGAAGCACGCGGCGACGCAGAAGGCGATGAAGTCGGCCACCGACAACGCCGACAAGCTCATCACGGACTACACGCGACTGGCCAACGAGGCCCGTCAGTCCGAGATCACGCAGCAGATCGCCGAAATCGTGGGTGGAGCCGACGCGCTCTCCTCCTCCAAGTAGCCAAGATTCATCCAGAAGGAAGAGAACATGACTGACACCGCAACCGCGCCGGTCCAGGACCGGACCGGGGCCGTCGGCCGCATCGCCCGCGTCACCGGCCCGGTCGTCGACATCGAGTTCCCGCACGACTCGATCCCCGAGATCTACAACGCCCTGAAGACCACCATCACCATCGAGGGCGAGAGCACCGAGCTCACGCTCGAGGTCGCGCAGCACCTGGGCGACGACCTCGTGCGCGCCATCGCGCTCAAGCCGACCGACGGCCTCGTCCGCGGCCAGGAGGTGCACGACACCCGCGCACCGATCTCGGTTCCCGTCGGCGACGTCACCAAGGGCAAGGTCTTCAACGTCATCGGCGAGGTGCTGAACGGCGAGCCCGGCGAGACCATCGAGATCACCGAGCGCTGGCCGATCCACCGCAAGCCGCCGAAGTTCGACCAGCTCGAGTCGAAGACCCAGCTCTTCGAGACCGGCATCAAGGTCATCGACCTGCTCACCCCGTACGTGCAGGGTGGCAAGATCGGCCTCTTCGGTGGTGCGGGCGTCGGCAAGACGGTCCTCATCCAGGAGATGATCCAGCGCGTCGCCCAGGACCATGGTGGTGTCTCGGTGTTCGCCGGCGTCGGCGAGCGCACGCGTGAGGGCAACGACCTCATCCACGAGATGGAGGAGGCCGGCGTCTTCGACAAGACGGCCCTGGTCTTCGGCCAGATGGACGAGCCGCCCGGGACGCGTCTGCGCGTCGCGCTGTCGGCGCTGACCATGGCGGAGTACTTCCGCGACGTCCAGAAGCAGGACGTGCTGCTCTTCATCGACAACATCTTCCGCTTCACCCAGGCCGGTTCCGAGGTGTCGACGCTGCTCGGCCGTATGCCCTCCGCGGTGGGCTACCAGCCGAACCTCGCCGACGAGATGGGCATCCTGCAGGAGCGCATCACGTCGACGCGTGGCCACTCGATCACCTCGCTGCAGGCGATCTACGTGCCC
The DNA here is from genome assembly GCF_023217995.1 of Agromyces sp. C10. Classification (NCBI taxonomy): domain Bacteria; kingdom Bacillati; phylum Actinomycetota; class Actinomycetes; order Micrococcales; family Microbacteriaceae; genus Agromyces; species Agromyces sp. C10. The sequence continues at coordinate 250,620 of NZ_JALPSX010000003.1, forward strand.
GCCGACGACTACACCGACCCGGCGCCCGCCACGACGTTCGCGCACCTCGACGCGACCACCGAGCTCTCGCGTGAGATCGCCTCGAAGGGCCTCTACCCAGCGGTCGACCCGCTGACCTCCACGTCGCGCATCCTCGACCCGCGTTACCTGGGCGAGGACCACTACCGCGTGGCCACCACGGTCAAGCAGATCCTCCAGAAGAACAAGGAACTGCAGGAGATCATCGCCATCCTCGGTGTCGACGAGCTCTCCGAAGAGGACAAGATCACGGTGTCGCGTGCGCGCCGCATCCAGCAGTTCCTCTCGCAGAACACCTACATGGCCAAGAAGTTCACGGGTGTCGAGGGTTCGACCGTCCCGCTCAAGGACACGATCGAGTCGTTCGACGCGATCGCCCGCGGCGACTTCGACCACGTCGCCGAGCAGGCGTTCTTCAACGTCGGACCGATCTCCGACGTCGAGGAGAAGTGGGCGAAGATCCAGAAGGAGAACGGCTGATCATGGCCGCCCTCAACGTGAGCGTCGTCTCGGCGGACCAGGAGGTCTGGTCCGGCGAGGCGGCCATGGTGGTGGCGCGCACGGTCGAAGGCGAGATCGGCATCCTGCCGGGTCACGAGCCGATGCTCGCGATCCTCGCCGGCGGCGAGGTGCGCGTCACCCTGCCCGGTGGTGAGAAGATCACCGCCAACGCGGAGGACGGATTCCTGTCCGTGCAGTCCGACGCCGTGCAGGTCGTGGCCTCGCGGGCCGCGCTCGCCTGAGAGGCTGCGGATGCAGGGGGAGCAGCCGTTCGACCGCCAGTTCGGTGACCTGAGCGTCACCCAGCTCATCGTGATGGCCGGGCTGCCGGGCGCGGGCAAGTCGACGATCGGTGAGATCGTCGGCGCCCGCCTCGGCGCCACGGTCGTCTCGGTCGACCCGATCGAGTCCGCGATCCTCCGTGCGGGGATCGACGCCGACCAGCCGACCGGCCTCGCCGCGTACCTCGTGGCCGAGCAGATCGCCGAGAAGGAGCTCGAATCCGGGCGCACGGTGATCGTCGACGCGGTGAACGCCGCGGAGTCCGCCCGACTGCAGTGGCGGGACCTCGCCCAGCGCAACGACGTCCGCCTTCGCGTGATCGAGGTCGTCTGCTCGGACGAAGCGCTGCACCGGCAGCGTCTCGAGAAGCGCGAACGACACCTCCCGCACCTCGACGAGACCACCTGGCGTGCCGTGGAGCAGAGCCTCGAGGGGTACGCACCCTGGACGGGGCCGTCTTCGGCGCTGCCGCGCGTGACGATCGACAGCGCGCAGTCGCTCGGCGCGAACGTCGACGCCGCGCTGGCGTTCATCGGCTCGTAGTGCTGCTCCTGCTGCCGCCGTCCGAGAACAAGCGCGACGGTGGGACCCATGGTCCGTTCGAGCCGTCGCAGCTCTCCTTCCCGACGCTCGCGGAGCCGCGGGCCGAGGTGGTGGCGGCGGTGACGTCGCTCGCCGAGGATCCCGACGCGATGATGCGCGCCCTGAAGCTCGGACCCCGCCAGGCCGGGGAGGTGGAGCGCAACCGCACGCTGCGGGAATCGCCGACCATGGCGGCGATCGATCGCTACACCGGCGTCCTGTTCGACGCCCTCGATGCGCCGACCCTCGGCGAGGAGGCGCGTCGGTACGCCGCGTCGCACCTGGCGGTGCACTCGGCGCTCTTCGGGCTCGTCGGCGCGCTCGACCGCATTCCCGCGTATCGCCTGTCCCACGACTCCCGGCTGCCGGGTCTCCGACTGAAGTCGCTGTGGCGGGAACGCATCGCCGAGGTGCTCTCCGACCACGCGGGACTCGTGGTCGACCTGCGGTCGGAGGGGTACGCCGACCTCGGACCGGCTCCCGCGCGCCGCGACTCCGTCTACCTGCGCGTCGTCTCCGCCGACGCGCAGGGGCGTCGGCGTGCGCTGAACCACTTCAACAAGCGCGCCAAGGGCCTGTTCGTGCGGGCGCTGCTCGGCGACCAGCCGGTCCTCCACGACCGGGACGACCTCATCCAGTGGGCCCGTGCCGCAGGCTTCACGCTCGACGCAGGAGCCGCCCTCGACGGGGCTCGGCCGGACGAGCTCGAACTCGTCGCCTGACCGGGGCCGGTCCGTGCCGCAGCGCCCGAGCCGTCAGCGCCGCGGAGCGTCCTCGGCTCCGGCTCCGGCTCTGAAGCATCCGGCCACGTGGTCGTCGACCATGCCGGTCGCCTGCATGAGCGCGTACATCGTCGTGGGTCCGACGAATCGGAAGCCGTGCGAGCGGAGCGCGCGGCTCATGGCGGTGGATTCCGTCGTCACGGCGGGCACCTCGGCGAAGGAACGAGGCGCGCGCCCGCGTCGCGGAGGCGCGAACCGCCACAGGAAGCGGTCGAGGGGCTCGTCGAGGGCGAGCACGGCACGGGCGTTCGAGATGGTCGCCTCGATCTTGCCGCGGTGTCGGATGATGCGGGCGTCGGCGAGCAGACGCTCGACGTCGGCCTCGTGCATCTCCGCCACTCGCTCGGGAGCGAAGTCGTGGAAGACCTCGCGGAACGCGGGACGTCGCCGGAGGATCGTGATCCAGGACAGCCCGGCCTGGAAGCCCTCGAGGCAGAGCTTCTCGTAGAGGCGCACGGGGTCGTGTTGCGGACGGCCCCATTCCTCGTCGTGGTACCGCCGGTACTCGGGATCCGCCGCCCCCCACGCGCAGCGGGCGAGACCGTCCTCGCCCAGGACCACGTCGACGGAGGTCGTCATGCGGCGAACCCGATGCGTTCGTGAGCGAGCAACCACAGCTTGGTGGGGACGCCCTCCCCGCCCGAGTATCCCGTGATCCGCCCGTCGGAGGCGAGCACGCGGTGGCACCCCACGATGATCGGCACGGGATTCGCCCCGACGGCCCCGCCGATGGCGCGAGCCGAACCCGGGCGGCCGACGGCGGCAGCCAGCGCGCCGTACGACGTGGCCTCGCCCCACCCGAGCCGCCCGAGCTCCGACCAGACCGCCTGCTGGAAGGGCGTACCCACCAGCCGGACCGGGAGGTCGAACTCCGTGCGGGTGCCCGCGAAGTACTCCGTGAGTTGGCGGCGTGCCGACTCCAGCAGGGGATTGGGGCGCTCCGGCTCGTCGTCGTGGGGGAGCGTCCCGTCGCGCTCCATGGTGAGCGAGGTCAGGTGCGTGTCATCGGCCTGCAGCTCGATGCGGCCGACGGGGCTGTCGAAGCGAAGGAGGTACGGGGAGGTCATGCTTCGAGGCTAGCCGCGGCATCCGTCATCGACTGGCGGGAATCGGACACTGCTCGTGCGGCGTCCGAGACCGCGGCCTGTGGAGGAGGGGTCCGACCGGTCCTCCCCAGGCGGCCATGGCGCCGCGCCGCCCACCGGCAGGAAGCGCCGCCTCCGAGGCGGTCGCCCGTCGCCGACGCTTGGCGCATGACGACGATCATCCGCGCCGGCTCGGCGCACGACTTCCTCGCCCTCGTCCCCGCCCTCGTGGGCTACCGTCCCGCCCGATCCGTGCTCTGCGTGGCGTTCAGCGGCAACCGCACGGGCGGGGTGCTGCGCCACGACCTTCCCGCAGATCCGGAATCGGCCGACGCGCTCGTCTCGACGATGGTCGGCACGATGTGCCGGCTCGCCGAGGCCGATGCCGTCGTCCCCATCGTGTACACCGACCGGGAATTCGCGGAGGACGGCGGCATGCCGCATCGCGACCTGCTCGAGGCGATCGTCCGACGGGCCGAGGAGGCCGGCTTCCTGGTGCGGGACGCGTTGTGCGTCGCCGCGGACGCCTGGGGTTCGCTGCTCGACGACGACCTGCCGTCCGGAGGACGCGAGCTCAGCCTCGTCGCCGAGAGCGCGCTCGCCGCACGGGCGGAGGAGCACGGGCCGGTCGCGGACTCGCCGTCGACGCTCGCGCGCCTGCCGGAACCGGACCCGCTGGTGAGCGGCGAGATCGCCCGCCTGCTCGGCGAGCTCGACAGCCCGGTCGACGGCGCGGACGAGGTCGTCGAGTGCGAACGGCGGCGGGCGGCGCTCGACGAACTCGAGCGCGAACTGGGCGACGCGCTCGATCCCGTCGTCGCCGCGGAGCGACTCGCGCGGGGCGAGATCGCCTCGCCTGCCGGCCTCGCCTGGCTCGTGCACCTGCTCGACCGGCCCATGTTCCGCGACGCCGTGCTCCTGCAGGTGGCCTTCGGTGCGGTGATCGGGGAGCTCGCCCTCGACTCCGCCGAGGACGCCGCGCTCCGCGCACGCGACGCGGATGCCAGCCTCGAGGAGCTCATGCGGCGCGAGTTCGACGAGGCCGATGCCGAGTCGGTCGACGCGTTCCTCACCCGCCTGCTGCTCGGCCAGGCCGCCGCCAGGCCCGAGCGCCGACGCATCGAACGGGCGCTCGAGACGCTCACCGTCGCCACCGCGAACGCTCCGGTATCGCACCGCGCCGGCGCGCTGTGCGTCGCGGCATGGCTGTCGTGGGCGCTCGGCCGCGGCTCGGCTGCGGGCGCGCTCATCGAACTCGCCCTCGAGTCGGACGCCGAACACGGCATGTCCCAGGTGCTCGCCCGCTTCTTCGGATCCGGCACGCTGCCGGAGTGGGCGTTCCAGCCGCCGGCGGATGCCGCATGGGAGCGCCGGACGGGTCAGTGACCGGTGAACGGGCCGATCATCCTCGCCAGCATGGAGGGCCGCCTGGTCGCGCGCTCCTCGGCGTCGGCGATCGCCATGCCGGTGATGCCGAGGTTCGCGAGCACCCAGCGGATGGGCTCCGGCTCCCAGAGCGGCGAGCGATGGTTCGCCCACGGCAGCTCGGTGAGATCGCTGCGACGCCCGAGCACGAGGTCGGCGAGCGTGCGTCCGGCGAGGTTGGTCGTCGAGAGGCCGTCGCCCACGTACCCGCCGGCGAAGCCGACTCCCGTGCGCGGGTTGTAGCTGGCGGTCGCATGCCAGTCGCGCGAGATGCCCAGCGGTCCGCCCCAGCGATGGGTGATCGCGGCATCCCCGACGGCGGGGAACAGGTCTCGGAGCGCGCGGCGGAGATGGGTGAAGACCGCGTCCGAACGCTCGAAGCGTGGGTCCACGGCGCTGCCGAAGTGGTAGTGCGCGCCCCGTCCGCCGAACGCGACGCGATTGTCGGCGGTGCGCTGGCCGTAGACCAGGAGGTGCCGGAAGTCGCTGAACGTCTGGCCGTGCTCGATCCCGATCTCGTCCCAGACGGCGTCGGGGAGCGGCTCGGTGGCGATCATGAGCGAGTAGATCGGCAGGATGCGCCGCCGTACGCGGGAGAGACCGGGCCCGTACCCCTCGGTGGCCACGATCACGTGGCGCGCGGCGAGGGTCCCCTCGGCGTCGCTGCCGTCGAGCGCTCGGAACCGCACGCGCCCGGCCGCGAAGTCGACGACCTCGGTGCGTTCGAAGATCGCGACGCCGCGCGCCTCGAGCACCCCGGCGAGTCCGCGCACCAGCTTGGCGGGATGGACCCTGGCGGTGGCCGGGTCGAACACCGCCGCCGGGACTCGCCCGTCGAGTCCGACGGCACCGAACCGGTCGGCGACGGCGTCGGCGTCCCAGTACTCGAGCGCGTCGACGCCGAACCGGTCGGCCTCGAGCACCTCCGCCCGCGCCGCACCGCGCTGGACCTCGTCACGGGCGAACAGCACCGTCCCGCCCTGGGCGAAGTCGCAGTCGATGCCCTCGACGTCGACCACGCGCCCCACCTCGGCGACGGTGTCGACCATCGCCCGACGCATCGCCACGGCCGCGTCGCGGCCGTGCGAGCGTTCGAGCGAACTCGCCGACCGCGGGAACAGCGCCGAACACCAGCCGCCGTTTCGACCCGACGCGCCGAAGCCGGCGATCTCCCGTTCGAGCACGGCGATCCTCAGGTCCGGATCGGCCGCATTCAGCGCATACGCGGTCCAGAGCGCCGTCAGGCCGCCGCCGATGAGGCACACGTCGAATCGCGCGTCCCGCGTGAGCGCCGCGCGCGGGCGGAGGTCGTCCAGCCCGCGCGCGGCGAGGTCGTCGAGCCAGAAGCTCGCGCGGCGGTACCCCGCCGGAACGGCATCCGTCGCGTCGCCGACCGCCGTCATCAGAGGCGGCTCCACGCCTCGGTGAGGACGCCGCGGAGGATCTGCTCGATCTCGCGGAACTCCGACGGTCCGATCGTCAGGGGCGGTGCCAGCTGGATGACGGGGTCGCCGCGGTCGTCGGCGCGGCAGTACAGGCCCGCGTCGAAGAGCGCCTTCGACAGGAACCCGCGGAGCAGGCGCTCCGACTCGTCGTCGTCGAAGGTCTCCCTGGTGGCCTTGTCCTTCACGAGCTCGATGCCGAAGAAGTAGCCGTCGCCGCGCACGTCGCCGACGATCGGCAGGTCGAGGAGCTTCTCGAGCTCGGCGCGGAACAGCGGCGAGTTCTCGCGGACCCGCTCGTTGAGTCGCTCCTCCTCGAAGATGTCGAGGTTCTCGAGGGCGACGGCCGCCGAGACCGGGTGTCCGCCGAAGGTGTAGCCGTGGTAGAACGACGTCGTGCCGGACTTGAACGGCTCGTAGATCTTCTCGGAGACGATCGTCGCGCCGATGGGCGAGTAGCCGGAGGTCATCGCCTTGGCGCACGTGATCATGTCGGGCACGTAGCCGTAGGCGTCGCACGCGAACATGTGGCCCACGCGACCGAACGCCGCGATGACCTCGTCGGAGACCATCAGCACGTCGTACTTGTCGCAGATCTCGCGCACGCGCTGGAAGTAGCCGGGCGGCGGCGGGAAGCATCCGCCGGAGTTCTGGATCGGCTCGAGGAAGACGGCGGCCACGGTCTCGGGGCCCTCGAAGAGGATCATCTCCTCGATGCGGTCCGCGGCCCAGCGTCCGAAGGTCTCGATGTCGTCGGTGGGGCCGCCCATCTCGGCGGCGCGGTAGAAGTTGGTGTTGGGCACGCGGAACCCGCCTGGGGTGAGCGGCTCGAACATCTGCTTCATCGCGGGGATGCCGGTGATGGCGAGGGCGCCCTGCGGCGTGCCGTGGTATGCCACGGCACGCGAGATGACCTTGTGCTTGGTCGGGATGCCGCGCAGCTTCCAGTAGTACTTCGCGAGCTTGAAGGCGGTCTCGACCGCCTCGCCGCCGCCGGTCGAGAAGAAGACGCGGTTCAGGTCGCCGGGGGCGTAGTCGGCCAGGCGGTCGGCGAGCTCGATGGCCGCGGGGTGCGCGTACGACCAGATGGGGAAGAACGCGAGCTCCTCCGCCTGGCGTGCGGCGACCTCGGCGAGCCGACGGCGGCCGTGGCCGGCGTTCACCACGAAGAGCCCGGAGAGCCCGTCGAAGTACTTGCGGCCGTTGATGTCGAAGACATGGTGCCCGTCACCGCGCGTGATGATCGGGACGCCGTTCTCCTCCATCGTGGACTGGCGGGCGAAGTGCATCCACAGGTGGTCCTTCGCCTTCTGCTGCAGCGCGGCGTCGTCGAAGCCGGCCGAACCCAGGCTCGGGGCTGCATCGAGGGTGGTCATCGGATCTCCTTCCGGGCGGCCCGCGGTCAGCGGGTGCCCCAGTTGTAGAACTGCTTCTGCAGCTTGAGGTAGACGAACGTCTCGGTGGTCTGGACGCCGTCGAGGTTGCGGATCCGCGAGTTCAGCAGGGTGATGAGCTGGTCGTCGTTCTCGCAGACGACCTCGGCCATGAGGTCGAAGCTGCCCGCGGTGAGGACGACGTAGTCGATCTCCGGGATCTCCGCGAGCGCCTCCGCGAGCGCGCGCGTGTCACCGGTCGCACGGATGCCGATCATCGCCTGGCGGGTGAAGCCGAGCTGCATCGGGTCGGTCACCGCGACGATCTGCATCACGCCGGCCTCGGTCAGGCGCTGCACGCGCTGGCGCACGGCGGCCTCCGAGAGGCCGACGGCCTTGCCGATGTCGGCATAGGAGCGGCGACCGTCGGCCTGGAGCTGCTCGATGATCGCCTTCGAGACGTCGTCGAGTTGCACCGGCCGATGGCCGGACGTGCGGTTGCCGTTCGACATGCGTCCGATCATGACAGTCGCTTCGTCCATCCACAAGTGATTCCGTCGAGATGTGCGCGATTCGCAACGGATTCCATCGTCAATGCCCTTCCGATCAACGATTCGCCGTGGCACGATGGTGCGCATCGCGAGCGCCGCGCCGGGCACCCCCACGTCTCCGACCGCGGCATCCGCCCCACCCACCGGAGGACCCCGTGACCGAGACCCTGCGCAACTTCATCGGCAACGAGTACGTCGACGCCCGCGGCGAGGAGGTGCTCGACCTCGTGGATCCCGCGACCGAGGAGGTGTACGGACGGGCACCCGTCTCGACGACAGCCGACATCGACGCCGCCTACGCGGCGGCGTCCGCGGCGTTCGACGCCTGGGGCCGCACCACGCCGGCCGAACGACAGCTCGCACTCACGCGCATCGCCGACGCCATGGAGGCGAGGGCCGACGAGTTCGCCGACCTCGAGTCGCAGGACACCGGCAAGCCCCGTGCCACGCTCGTCGCCGACGAGATCCTCCAATCGGTCGACCAGCTGCGGTTCTTCGCCGGCGCCGCCCGCAACCTCGAGGGACGCTCCGCGGGCGAGTACGTCGCGGACCACACCTCGTTCGTGCGCCGCGAACCCATCGGCGTCATCGGCCAGGTCGCACCGTGGAACTACCCGCTCAACATGGCGGTGTGGAAGGTGGCCCCGGCCATCGCCGCCGGCAACACCGTCGTCCTCAAGCCGTCCGACACCACGCCGCTGGCCACGCTGAAGCTCGCCGAGGTCGCCGCGGAGTTCCTGCCCGCCGGCGTCCTCAACGTCGTCACCGGCGACCGCGCCACCGGCGGGGCCCTGCTGCAGCACCCCACCCCCGAGATGGTGGCCATCACCGGCTCCGTCCGCGCCGGCATGGAGGTCGCGCGCGCCGCGGCATCCGACCTCAAGCGCGTGCACCTGGAGCTCGGCGGCAAGGCGCCCGCGATCGTCTTCGACGACGTCGACCTCGAGCAGGCGGCCGAGGGCATCGTCGCCGCCGCCTACTTCAACGCCGGCCAGGACTGCACGGCCGCGACCCGCGTGCTCGTGCACGAGTCCGTCCACGACGAGCTCGTCTCGGTGCTCGTCGAACGCGCACGCACCCACGCCCGCACCGGCGGCCCCCGCGAGGACGGGGTCTTCTTCGGTCCGCTCAACAACCCGACCCAACTCGCCAACGTCGCCGGCTTCGTCGACCGGCTGCCCGACCACGCCGACATCGCCACGGGCGGCCGACGGCAGGGCGACCGCGGGTACTTCTGGGAGGCGACCATCGTCACCGGGCTCCGACAGGAGGACGAGGCCATCCAGCGCGAGATCTTCGGGCCCGTGCTGACCGTCCAGCCGTTCCGCGAGGAGCGCGACGCCGTCGCCATGGCCAACGGCGTCGACTACGCGCTCGCCGCCTCCGTCTGGACCCGCGATCACGGCCGCGCCATGCGCTTCGCGCGCGACCTCGACTTCGGATGCGTGTGGATCAACACGCACATCCCGTTCGTCTCCGACATGCCGCACGGCGGGTTCAAGCACTCCGGCTACGGCAAGGACCTCTCGCAGTACGGCTTCGAGGACTACACGCGCATCAAGCACGTCATGAGCTTCATCGGCTGACCGGCGGCGCGGTCGGTGGGACACTGGTTCCCATGGTCGAGGGGGCAGTGCGCAGCAGGATCGACCCCGAGGCGCCCCAGTGGGACGTGGTGGTGGGGGCCCGCTTCATCGTCGCGCTCGCGGCGCCGGCGCCCGACCGGGTGACCAGCGCGATGGCCGACCTGGCAGGCGACGAGTCGGTCGAGGTCGAGGACCTCGTCGCCCGCATCCCGATGGGACCCGCCGGGATCGAGGACCTCGCCCTCGTGTGGTGGCCGCGGGGCGGCGACCCGCTCACGGCGCTCGTGCGCGGCCGAGCCGTCGTCGACCTCGCCTCGCCCGGCGGCGCCCGCCGGCTCGACGCGCGCGGCATCACGCCCTGGCACCTCGCCGAGTTCTCGGCCGTCACGCGGCTGCGGATCGCGGCCGCCGGCTCGCCCCTCGAGGCCGTCCGGCACGCGGCCGTGGCCGGCGAGGGGGTGCCGTCGCAGCGCGCCGCGTTCCGGGCCGCCGCGATCGAGTGGGCGTGGCGGGAACTGCCCGAGCGCGCCGACCCGTACGCGCTCGACGCCGACACGGTGCTGGCCCGCCGTCCGCCCGCGGACGCCGCGCCCGATCCCGACACCGTCCGCTCCCTCCGGCACGCGCCGCCGACCGCGCCGATGCCCATCGTCGAGGACGCCGACACGATCCGCTCGCCCGCGCGAAGCGGCTCGACGAGCACCGTCCGGGTGCCGCGCCCCGAGCTCGTCATCGAGGACGACACGGTCGCCGCCCGGGACGACGACGCCGGCGACACCCTCGAGCTGCCGATCCCCGCGACCGCCTACCGCGTCGTGGGCGGTCCGGCCGGGGTGATCGACGCGCCCGTGATCATCGGGCGCAGCCCGAGCCCGCCGCGGATGCCGCAGGGCGACGTCGTGCTCGTCCGCGTCGAGTCGCCCGCCGAGGTCGTGTCGGCGACCCATCTCGAGCTCCGCCGTGAGGGCGGCCGCGTGGTCGCGACCGACCTCCGGTCGACGAACGGCACCATCGTCAACTCCGCCGCGGGCGTCCGGCGGCTCCGGCCCGGGGAGTCCGTGGTCGTGGCCGCGGGAACGACGCTCCAACTCGGAGGGGATACGATCGTCGAGATCCTCACGGACCTCGGAGGCATCGACGCATGACCTCCACCGGACAGGGGCGGACCAGGTGACGCAGATCGGCAACGGCAACAGCCGGCACCGCGTCGCGCTGCCGGACGGCACGGAGGTGACCCTCTCGTGGGCGGCGGCGACCGACACGGGACTGCGTCGCGCCGTGAACGAGGACAGCTTCGTCGCGCAGGCCCCGCTGTTCGCGGTGGCCGACGGGATGGGCGGCCACGCGGCCGGCGACTTCGCGAGCGCCGCCGTCGTCACGCGCCTGGCCGAGCACGGCGGCAAGCCCGCCGTCGGCACCTCGGACATCGACGCCGCGCTCCAGCTCGCCGTGCAGGACATGGGGCGCGGCGCGGGCGTGACGGACGAGGGCAGCGGCACCACGGTGACCGGCATCGCGCTCGGCGTGATCGGCGACCAGCCCGCCTGGATCGTGTTCAACATCGGCGACTCGCGCGTCTACCGGCTGGTCGGCGGGGTCCTGGAGCAGCTCACGGTCGACCACTCCATCGTCCAGGAGCTCGTGGACGCGGGTCAGATCTCGCGCGAGGAGGCGGACACGCACCCGCACTCCAACGTGATCACGCGAGCGGTCGGGTTCCACGAGGCGCCGATCCCCGACTACCGGGCCATCGCGCTCGAGGAGGGCATGCGTCTGCTGGTGTGCTCCGACGGGCTGACCAAGGAGCTGACCTCCTACGGCATCCGCCACTTCCTCATCTCCGGGCGCCGGCCCGAGCAGGCGGTGCACCAGCTCGTCGAGGCCGCGGTCGGCAACGGCGGGCGCGACAACATCACCGTCGTCGTCGTCGACGTGCTGCGGGTCGAGCGCCCCGGCGCAGGCGAGACCGGGACCGCGTGAAGTCACCGCGCCCGGCGGCATCCGCCGACCTACAATAAGGCGATGCACCGGGCGGGAGCCGCGCGCCGGAGATGCTGCCGGTGCCCGAGCCCGCAGGGAGGAACGTGACGAGGCGACTTCCGTCCACGCCGCCGAACCTCCCCGGGTTCTCGTTCATCCGGGTGCTCGGAGCCGGCGGCTTCGCCGACGTCTTCCTCTACGAGCAGAACATGCCGCGGCGCCTGGTGGCGGTGAAGGTGCTGCTCGCCGAGGTCGTGAACGACGACGTCCGGCGGATGTTCCAGGCCGAGGCGAACCTCATGGCCCAGCTGTCGAGCCACCCGTCGATCCTCACCGTGTACCAGGCGAGCGTCGCGGCGGACGGACGCCCCTACCTCGTCATGGAGTACTGCTCGGCCACGCTCGGCCAGCGGTACCGGGCCGTGCAGCTCCCGATCGCCGAGGTGCTCTCGATCGGCGTGCGGATCGCGAGCGCGATCGAGACTGCGCACCGGCAGGGCGTCCTGCATCGCGACATCAAGCCGTCGAACATCCTCACCACCGCATACGGCCACCCCGTCCTCGCCGACTTCGGCATCGCGGCCACGCTCGGCCAGGCCGAGGCGAGCGACGCGGTCGGGCTGTCCATCCCGTGGTCGGCACCGGAGGTGCTGCTCGACGAGGTCTCGGGCACGGTGGCGAGCGAGGTGTGGTCGCTCGGCGCGACCGTGTACTCCCTCCTCGCCGGACGGAGCCCGTTCGAGGTGCCCGGCGGCGACAACGGCACGCGGGCGCTCATCGCCCGGATCGAACGGACCAAGCTCCCGCCGACCGGTCGGCCCGACGTTCCCCGCAGCCTCGAAGCGGTCCTCGCTCGGGCGATGTCCAAGCGACCCGCGGACCGCCAGGCGGGCGCCCTCGAGTTCATCCGCGACCTCCAGTCGGTCGAGGAGGAACTGAACCTGCCGCAGACGCCGCTCGAGGTGGCCATGGACGACTGGGCGCTCGCGACCGCCGTCGACCTCGACGAGCGCACCCGACTGGGCGCCGGCAGTTCGGCGGATGCCGCGGCGTCCCGGTCGCGTCGTCGCCGGTCGTCCTCGGCGCGAGCCGGCGCGGCGACCGTCGACTCGCGATCCCGGGGGACCGCCCGCGGCTCCGGGGCGCGGCGCGCGACCGCACCGCCGCCGCCTCGTCGGCTCATGTGGGGCGTCGGCATCGCGGCGGCCGTCTTCGTGGGACTCGTCGCAGCGGGACTGCTCACCGTCGCCCGGGGGGCGGCGTCGATCCCGGTCGTCTCCGACGTGCGCGCCGAGGTCGTGGGCGAGAACGTCGTCTTCTCCTGGGATGACCCCGGACTGCGGCCGGGCGACACGTACATCGTGACCGTCGGCGGGAGCGACCGTCCTCCGCAGCGGGAGACCGTCGCGACGGCGCCGGCCGATGCGAGCGCGTCGGTGTGCGCGACGGTGTCGGTGTCGCGCGACGGCCGCTCCGGTCCGCCGAGCGCCGAGCGATGCGTGGAAGCGGGGGCGCCGTGATCGACGTCGCCGAGATCTGGCGGGCCCGCCGCGGGCCGCTCCTGACCGGCACGGCGGTCGGCGTCGTCGTGGCCGTCGTCGCCGGGGTGGCGGTCGCCTCGGGCGGCTACTCGGCGCAGCGCATCGATCTCGGCGACGCTTCGGTGTGGGTGGCCAACCAGACCTACGAGTCCGTCGGCCGGGCCAACACGGCCGTCGGCGAGCTCAACGCCGTCGTCGAGGCGGGCGGCGCCAGTCCCGAGATCGTGCAGCGCGGCGCGACCGTGCTGGTCCTCGACCGGGACCGCTCGAGCGTCGGCATCGTCGATCCGGCCACTGCCGCCGTCGCCGACACCGTCTCGATGCCGCCCGCCGGCGCCGAGATCGCCCTCGCCGGCGACCGGGCCGTGGTCACGGCCGACGGCGACCTGTGGGTCGAGCCGATCGAGCAGTTCGGCGACTTCAGGAGCGAGGACGAACCCGCGTTCGAGTTCGGCGCCCAGTCCGTGACGTCGGTCGACGAGGCGGGACGCGTGTTCGGCTACACCCCGTCCACGGGCGACCTCCGGCAGGTCGACGCGACGGCGCCCGAGAGCCCGGTCGACACGTGGCAGGTCGGCCCGATCGATCGACCCGAGAACGCGCAGGTGACCTCGGTCGGCGGTCGCTGGGCGGTGTGGGACGCCGGTGCGCGACTGCTGCACCTCGACGGTCGGTCGGTGGACCTCTCCGACGTCGCCGCGAGCGGTGAGCGGACGGTCCTCCAGCGGCCCTCGCTCGACGGCGACGGGGTCCTCCTCGCGACCCGCGAACGACTCGTCGAGGTGCCCTTCGACGGCGCCGAGCCGGTGATCCTGGCCGACGGCATGACCGGGAGCCCGGCGCGCCCCGTCCGCCACGGCGAATGCGTCCACGCCGCCTGGGGCGGCGGCACGGCGTGGCGGGCCTGCGACGGTGCGACCGGCCAGCTCACGCCCCTCGGCCGGCGCATCGCCGCGCCCGGTCCGCGCTTTCTCGCGAACGGCGACGCGCTGGTGCTGAACGACCCGCAGACCGGGGCGACCTGGTCGGCCGCGGGCGACTACGAGCTCATCGACAACTGGGCGAAGCTGATCGAGATCGAGCGGGACGAGCGCCGCGTCGAGCAGAACGATCCCGACTCGCCCGTGGCGACCGAGAAGAGCCAGGTCCCGCCCGTCGCCGTCGACGACGAGTTCGGCGCGCGTCCGGGGCGGGCGACGCTGCTGCCCGTGCTGCTGAACGACTACGACGCCAACGGCGATGTCCTCGTCGTGCGCAGCACCTCGGGGAACCTCCCGCCCGGCGCGCGGGTCGACCTGGTCTCGAGCCGGCAGCAGCTGCAGCTCACGCTCGACGAGGCGGTCACGGGTGCCTTCGATCTCCGCTACGACATCGACGACGGTCGCGGCGGCGTCGCCCAGGCGCTCGCGCGGGTCACCGTGCGGGAGCCGGACGAGAACGGTCCTCCGGCGCAGGTCCGTCCGGTGAGCGCGGTGGTCGAAGCCGGCGGCCGGGTGAACACCCCGGTGCTCGGCGAGTGGGTCGACCCGGACGGCGACCCCATGTTCCTCCGCGCCGCCACGGCGAACGACCCGGACGACGCGACCTCCACCGCCGACGGCGTGGTGGTCTTCGACGAGCGCGGCGGCGAGGGCGACCGGCGCCGCGTGGGTCTCATCGTGTCGGATGGGCGCGACGAGGGCACGGGCACGCTCGAGGTTCGGGTCCGAGCGCCGGGCGAGGCGCCGCTCATCGCGGAGTCGTTCGTGGCGCTCGCCACGGCGGGCGAGGAGATCCGGCTCGAGCCCCTCCGCCACGTCCGCGGCGGTTCGGGAGAGGCCCGGCTCTCGGCCGTTCCGTCCAAGCCCGAGGCCGACCTGGCACCGGACTTCGACAAGGGCACCTTCCGGTTCTCGAGCGCCGCCGTGCGCACCCATTTCCTCGAGTACACCGTGACCGACGGCGGCCAGACCGCGACGGGCACCGTCCGCGTCGAGGTCGCCGCCCCGCCGGAGCGCGACACCACCCCGATCACCGTGCCGCACACCGCGTTCCTCCGCCAGGACCAGCCCATGGAGGTCGACGTCCTCGCGGGCGACATCGATCCGACCGGCGGGCTGCTCGTCATCACCGGACTGGGGGAGGCGCCCGACGACCCCGGCGTGCGCGTCGAGGTGATCGAGCACCGGATCCTGCGCGTCAGCCTCACGAGCCCGCTCGAGCAGGGTTCGGCGACCTTCGGCTACCGCGTCAGCAACGGGCTGGCCGATGCCGAGGGCATGGTCACGGTCGTGCAGGTGCCGGCACCCGGCATGCCCCAACCCCCCGTCGCCGCGTCCGACACGGCGTCGGCGCGCACGGGTGACGTGATCGATATCCCAGTGCTCGACAACGACCAGCACCCCGACGGCGAGGCGCTGGAGCTCGACCCCGAGCTGGTGTCGGCGCCGTCGGCCGGTCTGCTGTTCGCCGCGGGCAATCGGCTCCGATTCCAGGCGCCCGGCGAGCCGGGCGTCTTCGAGGCGTCGTATCGCGTCTTGGGTCCGGACGGGCAGAACGCCACGGCATCCGTCACGATCACGGTACGCGAGGCCGACCCGGCGACGAACTCCCCGCCCGTCCCGGCGACCGCCACGGCCCGCGTGCTCGCGGGCGACACGGTCCGCGTCCGGATCCCGCTGGCCGGCGTGGACCCCGACGGCGATTCCGTGCAGCTGCTCGGCCAGGAGTCGAATCCGGAGCGCGGTGCCGTCGTCGACCGCGGCACCGACTGGCTCGAGTACGAGGCGGGGGAGTACTCGGCCGGCACGGACACCTTCGAGTACTCGGTCGTCGACGCGCTCGGCGCACGTGCGACCGGCGTCGTCCGCGTCGGCGTGGCGCCGGGTCTCGACGGCGTGCGCGCCCCGGTCGCCCTCGACGATCGCATCACCGTCCGACCCGGTCGCTCGCTCGCCGTTCGCGTGCTCGCGAACGACTCGGACCCGGACGGCGCCTCGCTCTCGATCGCGGGAGTCGAGCCGAACACCGGCAGCGCCACCGCCGAGGTGGACGGCGACGTGATCCGCGTCGACGTGCCCGCCGGCGAGGGCGACCACAGCTTCATCTACACCGTCGAGAACGAGCGTCTCGGGGCGACCACGGCCTTCCTCCGCGTCGACGCGCGCGACGATGCGCCCCTCATCAGGCCCGAAGCCGCCGACGTGGTGCTGAGCCTCAGCGACGTGCTCGACGAGGAGCGCGTCGACGTCGACGTCCTGGGCGAGGTCTTCATCGCGGATGCCGACCAGCGCGACGCCCCCGTCTCGCTGGTCGAGGGGTACGACGACGGCGCACGGGTGACCTCGGACGGCTCGATCGAGGTCGAGGTCCAGGACCGGCGCCGCATCATCCCCTACTCGGTCGGCCACCCGGACGACCCCGACCTGCGCGCGTTCGCGTTCATCTGGGTTCCCGGCCGCGACGACGCCCTCCCGCAGCTGCGGCGCGACGCCCCGCAGGTGCGCGTCACGACCGGCGAGGAGGTCGTCCTCGAGCTCGAGGACCACGTCGTTGCGGCCTCCGGGCGGCCGGTCCGGTTGACGGATGCCGCGACGGTCCGGGCCTCGCACTCGGACGGCAGCGACCTGGTCGTCGACGCCGACACCCTCCGCTTCCGCAGCGAGGCGGGCTACTTCGGCCCCGCGTCGATCTCGTTCACGGTCACGGACGGGGCGTCGGCCGACGACCCGGACGGGCGCACGGGCACGATCGTCATCCCGATCGACGTGCGCCCGAACGAGGACAAGCCACCGACGTTCGTCGGCGGCATGATCGACTTCGAACCCGGCCAGTCGCGGACCATCGCCCTGGAACGGCTGACCAACCGACCCGACGACGAGGGCGGCGCCGAGCTGGCGTACCGCGTCGTCGGCGACGTGCCCGAGGGGTTCGAGGCCTCGGTCGACGGCGGCGAGCTCCGCCTGCGCGCCGCCGAGGCGACGCCCCACGGCACGCGCGGCGCCATCACGATCGCGGTCGTCGACGGTGACGTGGAGGGCACGCCCGGGCGGATCGAGCTGCGGGTCGTCCCCTCCACCCGCCCCCTCGCGCAGCCGGCTCCCGACACCGCCGTCGCGCCGCGCGGCCGCAGCACCACGGTCGACGTGCTCGCGAACGACGCCGCCGGCAACCCGTTCCCGGACACGCCGCTGCGGGTGATCGCGGTGCGCGGCCTGGATTCGGGGGACCTCCCGGCCGGAGTATCGATCACGCCGAACGCGGACCGCTCACGGCTGTCGATCACCGTCTCCGCCAACGCGGCGCCCGTGAACACCGTCGTCCAGTACCAGGTGGCCGACGCCACCGGCGACCGCAGCCGGTACGCCTGGGGCACCGTGACGGTCTCGGTGCAGGACCGCCCGGACCCGGTCAGCGACGCGCGCCTGACGGGCTTCGGCGACGGCGCGCTCGACGTCGCGTTCGGCGCCGGCGCCTTCAACAACTCGCCGATCCAGGGCTACCGCATCTCGCTCGCCGACCCCCGGGACGGCCGCGAGGTCGCGGCGACCGAGTGCGGTGCGACGACGTGCACGGTCGCCACGCCGGGCAACGGACCCGAATCGGCCGTCCGCGTGCGCATCCAGGCGCGCAACGGCATCGGCCTGTCCGATCCGGTCGAGCTGCCGAGTCCGGTCTGGTCGGACGTGGTGCCCGGGCCGGCGTCGGGCCTGCGCGCCATGCCGCTCGACGGACGGCTCCGCATCGAGTGGGCGCCGGTGTCGACCGGTTCCGGCAGCCCCGTCAGCACCTACGTGGTCACCGTCGCGGGCTCGCCGGTGGAGGTCTCCGCGTCGCGCGTCTGCACCGCCGCCCGGTGCGCGACCGACTCGCAGCAGCTCGCGAACGGCAGCAGCGCGGCCGTGTCCGTGAGCGCGCGCAACGGCGCGTTCCCGGCGCTCGCCCAGTGGACCGAGGCCACCACCACCGGGACGCCCTTCGGCGCGCCGATCCCCGGTGACATCGCCGTGGCCGCGGATCCCGCCGCCGGGGCCGTCGTGGTGTCGTGGACGCCGTTCGCCGGCAACGGCGACGCCATCGGCGGCTACTACGTCGAGCGCCTCGTCGAGGGCGAGTCCGGCGTGCCCACCGGCGCGCAGGCGTGCTCGGTCACGCGGCCCGCTCCGGGTACGGTCGTCGCACCCACGGCGGGCGGCACCGTGGCCGAGGTCGTCAGGGTGGGTCCGGATGTCTCGAGCGTGTCGTTCACGGGAACGTCGACCGAGTCCGCGCGGTACTCCTTCATCGTGTGGGGTCACAACCGCGCCGGCTGCGTGCACACCGCGGTCGCCGGGACGGTGGTCCGGCCCGCTCCCGGGGCCGTCTCGGGCGTGGACAGTGCGATGGACTGGCTGAACGCCGAGACATGGGACCGCTACGTGTCGAACGTCGACGCCGGCACTCGGCGCCTGCAGATCATCGCGGTCGACGCCAACGGCGTGCGCATCGGGACGCCTCGCGACTTCTCCGGCTCGGGATGGCTTCGCGCCCTGGTGAACCGGCCGTTCGGCGAGACCGCTCGGTTCCAGGTCCGTGCCTGCTCGGTGTGGGGCTCGTGCGGGCCCTGGTCGGAGACGCAGCCGTCCGGCGAGACGCCGTCGCTCACCTTCGCCCTGCCGGGGCGCGCGTACGACCCGGCCAGCGTGACCTGGACGTGGACCGCCGACCCCGCGAACGGCGGGCTGCCGGCCGCGTACCGGTGCGGTGTCGTGGGCGGTTCCGAGAGCCGGGCGGCGCAGTCGCCGACCTCGTGCCAGGTCCCGGGCGCCGCCCCGGGCGACCGCGTCTGGTTGGATGTTGAGGTCGCGGGCGTCACCGCGAGATTCGAGGCCCGATGAACTCGCAGGGAGCAGGAGCACGCATGACCATGACCCCTGAGGACGCGACGCGGTTCGCCGCGGACCTGGACCGACTGGTGGGGGCGGTCGAGGAGGTCCTGCTCGGCAAGAACCGCGTCATCCGCCTCGCCTTCACCGCGCTGCTCAGCGAGGGACACCTGCTCCTCGAGGACGTGCCGGGGACCGGCAAGACCTCACTGGCCCGCGCGATGGCGCAGTCCGTCGCGGGGTCGAGCAACCGGGTCCAGTTCACTCCCGACCTCCTGCCGGGCGACATCACGGGCGTGTCCGTGTACGACCAGCGCACCGGCGCGTTCGAGTTCCATCCGGGTCCGATCTTCGCGAACATCGTGCTCGCCGACGAGATCAACCGCGCGAGCCCGAAGACCCAGTCCGCACTGCTCGAGGTCATGGAGGAGGGCCAGGTCACCGTCGACGGGCAGACCCACCCGGCCGGCCGGCCGTTCATGGTGATCGCCACGCAGAACCCCGTCGAGCAGGCCGGAACGTACCGGCTGCCCGAGGCGCAGCTCGACCGCTTCCTGATGCGGACCTCGATCGGTTACCCCGATCACGCCTCGACCATCCGGATCCTCGAGGGAACCGACCAGCGGGCCCACGACCACCGCGTCGAACCGCGACTGGGCGCGGCGGACATCGTCCGGATGGCGGCGCTCGCGCGGACCGTGTACGTCGATCCGACCATCCACGACTACGTCTCCCGACTGGTCGAGTCCACGCGGACCGCCAAGGAGGTGCGGCTCGGCGTCAGCGTCCGCGGCGCACTCGCGCTCGTGCGGGCGGCGAAGACCCATGCGGCCGGTCGAGGCCGGCACTACGTCGTGCCCGACGACGTGAAGGCGCTGGCCGAGCCCGTGCTCGCCCATCGCCTCATCCTCGACCCCGAGGCCGAGTTCGACGGGGTGACCGCGTCGAACATGATCGCGCAGGTGCTCATCGAGACCCCTCCGCCGTCGGCGAGGCAGGCCGGGTGACGTTCCAGACCCGCTCCACGATCCCCGAGGAGGCGGCCACCGAGGGCCTGCTCGCGGTCGTGATCGGGCGCGCGGTCGCGGCCGCGCAGGCTGCGGCATCCGTCATCGGACGATGGTGGGCGACGGCCCGCGGCGTCGTCACCCCCCTCGGCTGGGGCGTGGTCGTGGCCGCAGGGGCGGCGCTCGTCATCGGCTACGGCTGGGGATGGGCGGAACTGGTCGTGATCGGCTGGGGACTCGGCCTGCTCGTCGCGCTCGCCTCGGCGTACCTCGCCGGCCGCGGCGCGGGCAGCATCGACCTCTCGCTGCCCGTCGCGCGCGTCGCCGTCGGCGAGGAGGCGGAGGCGCGGCTCGTCGTGCGCAACCCCGGCCGCCGGCGGTTCGCGGCGGCTCGCCTCGAGCTCCCGGTCGGGGACCGCGTCATCGCGAAGGTCCTGCCGCCGCTCGCGCACGGCGCGGTGTTCGACGAGCGCGTCGCGATCCCGACCCGCCGTCGCGGCATCGTCGAGGTGGGTCCCGTGCAGACCGTCCGCGCCGATCCGATCGGCCTGATGCGGCGCGAGATCGAATGGTCGGGCGTGCGGATGCTGCACGTCCACCCCCGCACGATCGCGGTCTCGCCGCTCAGCACGGGCTACCTCCGCGACCTCGAGGGCACGGCGACCCGCGACCTCACGATCAGCGACATCTCGTTCCACGCGCTGCGCGAGTACCAGCCCGGGGACGACCGGCGCTTCATCCACTGGCGCAGCTCGGCGAAGACCGGAACCTTCATGGTGCGGCAGTTCGAGGAGACCCGTCGCAGCCGCATGATGGTCGTGCTCGACCTCGCGGCCGACGCCTACGACGAGGACGACGACTTCGAACTCGCCGTCAGCGCGGCCGCCTCGCTCGGGGCCCGTGCCATCCGCGACGCCCGGAGCATCAGCTTCGTCGTGTCGGGTCGGGCTCGGAGCGCCCGGCGGGCTTCGGACGACGGGGAGGGTCGCCGCGACCCCGCCATGCGGGAACTGCCGACCGCCTCGCGGGACCGGCTGCTCGACGGGCTCTGCATCGTGGAGACCGACACGCGCGCGGCCGGGCTCGCCGAGACCGTCCGATCCGCATCCGAGTCGGTGACGGGGGTCTCGCTCGCGTTCCTCGTCACGGGGGCCGCCCGTCCGGTCGCCGAGCTCCGTCACGCCGCCTCCCGCCTGCCCCCCGGCGTCGAGGGCGTCGTCGTGCGCTGCAGCGCCGAGGGCGAGGCGGCGGCGCGTTCGATCGGGGCCCTCACGGTGCTCGACCTCGGCTACCTCGACGACCTGCGCGCGATGATCGCGAGATCGGCGTCGGTCGCATGAGCGAGCGCATCATCGGCCCGGAGCGGTTCGGCGGCGCGGAACCGGTTCGGCGCACCGGGCGTCGGCGGGAGCGCTGGACGGTGGGGCGCGCGTCATCGCCGCGCTCGGCCCTGGTCTCGGTCGTGATGGTCGCGGCGATGACCGCCGCCGCCATGGTGCCGTGGTGGCCGGTGTACGAGAGTCCGCGGTTCGTGGTGGCCGCGGCCGTGGCGATCCTCGTGGGCTCGGCGATCGGCGTGATCGGCGCCGTACGGCGGTGGCCGTCGTGGGCGGTGGTCGCCGCCGTGGCCGGCGCCTACCTGGTGCTCGGCGTGCCGGTGGCCGTGCCGGGACGGTCGTTCGGGACCGTGCTCCCGACCTCGGAGGGCCTCGTCGAGCTCGTCGCCGGCACGGCGCTGTCGTGGAAGCAGCTCGTCACCATCGCCGTCCCGGTCGGCAGCTACCAGGCGCTGCTCGTCCCGCCCTTCCTCCTCGGACTGATCGCGACCACCGCGGCGGTGACGATCGCCCTGCGCACGGCGCGGCCGGCAGCGGCCGCGCTCCCTCCGGCGCTCCTGCTCGTCGCGGGCATCGCGCTCGGCGTGATCCACGACGAGCTCGCCGTCCAGTCCGGGCTCGCGTTCCTCGTGGCGTGCGTCGTCTGGCTCGTCCGGGTCGGACTGGCGTCGCACCGGGCGATCATCGGCGAGCGGCCCTCGGAGGCCGTGCTCGCGGGAGTCCGCCGCATCATCGGAGCGAGCGCCCTCGTCGCGGTGGCACTCGTGGGGGCCACCGCGGCCGCCTTCGTCATCCCGCCCGGCCCTCGCGAGGTCGTGCGCGCGCAGCTCCAGCCGCCGTTCGAGCCCGACGATTTCGACAGCCCCCTCGCCGGCTTCCGCCGCGCCTTCGACCCGGATGTCGCAGCCGCCCCGATGCTCGCCGTCAGCGGCCTTCCCGACGGGGCCGGGCTGCGCGTGGCGACGCTCGACACGTACGACGGCATCGTCTACTCCGTCGGCGGAGCCGACCGCTCGGCGGCATCCGGCCAGTTCACCCGCCTGCCGTTCCGGCTCGACCAGACCGGGACGCCCGGGCAGTCGGTCGACATCACGGTGGAGGTGCTCGGCTACGACGACGTGTGGGTGCCGGGGATCGGGCGACTGGAGCGCATCCGGTTCGTGAACCCCGACGATCGGGCCCCGGTCCTCACCGAGGAGTTCCACTACAACGACGTGACCGGCACGGGCGGCGTCCGGACCGGCTTGCGCGAGGGCGACGAGTACCGGGCACGGTCCGTCGCCTCGATCGACGACGTCGACCTCGCCGAGCTCCGGCCGGGCGGCGCGGTGCTGCCGGAGGCGCCCGACCCGCCCGAGGAGCTGCTGCAGCTCCTCGACGAGTGGGCGCCGGCCTCCGATCCGCCGGGCGTCCGACTCGCGAAGGTCATCGACGGGTTCCACGGCCAGGGCTACGTCAGCCACGGCGTCGGCGACGACGAGCCGAGCCGATCCGGTCATTCCCTCGACCGCATCGCGGAGCTCGCGACCGTCAAGCCGATGCTCGGCGATGGCGAACAGTACGCGGTGGCCGCCGCCCTCATGGCGCGCGCGATCGGGTTCCCGGCGCGGGTCGTGGTGGGCTACCTCCCCGGCGAGGACCCGAGCGAGGACGACGCGGCCAGGCGCGTGTTCCGCAGCGACGAGCTCCAGGCGTGGATCGAGGTGCAGGCCAGCACGGGAGCCTGGATCCAGGTCGACCCGAATCCCGAGCGTCGCCCGGTTCCCGAACGGCAGCCGGACGAGCCCACCATCGTCTCCCGGCCGCAGTCCGCCCTCCCACCGCCCGAGGAGCGGACCCCGATCGACGACCTGGTCGTCGAGCCGGATACGGGGGCCGACGACCGAGACGACGATCGCGCCGCGTGGCTCGAGGCCCTGCTCGCCGTCGCCCGCGTGGTCGGCATCGGGCTGGCCGCCCTCCTCCTCGTCCTCAGCCCGTTCCTCGCGATCGTGCTCGCCAAGGCGCGTCGACGCCGCATCCGGCGGCGGGCGCCGACTCCCGTCGAGCGCATCGAGGGCGGCTGGCACGAGTTCACCGACACCGCCGCCGACTACGGCTACCCCATCTCAGCGGGCGCGACCCGCGCCGAGCAGGCGGCCACCGTCGGCGGGTTGGAGCCGCTCGTGCTCGCCGCGGTCATCGACCGAGCCGTCTACGCGCCGGACGGCCCGGACGAGGGCGACGACGAACGCATCTGGTCGGCGGTCGACGAGCTGCAGCAGCGCATCGCCGCCCCACGGTCGTGGCGGGAGCGCCTGCGCGCGGCCGTCTCCCTCGCCTCGTTCGGCCGCTACGCTGGCAACCGAAGGGAGGCGGCTCGTGACCTGCCGGATCTGCGGCGCTGACCTGCCCGAGGGCGCCATGTTCTGCGGCGAGTGCGGCAGCTCGACGTCGGCCACGCCCGAGTCGCGTCGACCGGTCGACCCACGGCCGGGCGACACCTCCGTCCTGCACCGCTCGGAGAGCGGAGTGATCAGCATCCCCGTCATCGGGGAACCCGTCGGCGCCGAGCGCCGGGCCGAGCCGGAGCTCTCCCCACCCGGTCCGGACGCGACGCCGTCCGGACTCGCGGGCGGCGCGACCTGGCCCGCCGAGCCTCCGGTTCCGGCGGGGCCCGCCGAGCCCGCCGAGCCCGCCGAGCCCGAGGGGGATCCCGACGCCGGGTCCGCCGTCTGGGTGCTGCGCTTCACGACCGGCGAGGTCGTCAGCGTCTCCGGCTCGGGGCTCGTCGGGCGGCGGCCGATGCCGCAGCCGGGGGAGCGGTTCGCGCACCTCGTGCAGATCGTCGATCGGGGACTGTCGGTGTCGAAGACGCACCTCGAGTTCGGCGAGCACGACGGCGACCTCTGGATCGCCGACCGGTTCTCATCCAACGGCACGGTCGTCCGCCGGCCCGGCGAGGGCGGCGTGCGCTGCGAACCCGGGCGGCGGGTGCTCGTCCCGCGCGGCAGTCGCGTCGAGATCGGCGAGCAGGCCTTCACCGTCGCCTGACCCGTCCTCCCCAGCGCCGCCGGATGTCGCCGCCGCACCGCCGGGCCCCGATCCGCGTGCCGACGGGTGGCCGGGGTGCTGGGCTGGACCGGTGTCCGATCCGAGCCACTGGTCCCCGCCCGGCCTCATCCCGCTCGCCCTCCCGCCGCGGCCCCCGGAACCGGCTCGGCCCGGGTTCCCCTGGATCGCGTCGGCTGCGCCCGTCGTCGGTGCGACGGCGATCTGGGCGGTCACCGGATCGACGTTCGCGCTGCTGTTCGCCGTGCTCGGTCCACTGGTCGCGGTCGCCTCGATGCTCGACGGGCGCCGCCAGTCCCGTCGCGAACGCCGGCGGTCGGCAGGCGAGCGCCGAGCTGCCCTCGAACGGCTCCGACAGGAGATCGCGCTCCGCCACGACCTCGAGCGCGAGGCGGCCTGGCGCCTGGCGCCCGGCGCCCGCCGGGTGATGGAGCGAGGCATCCCGGCGTGGCGAGCCACCGCGCCGGGGCCCGTGGTCCTCGGCGCCGCGACGCTGCCCAGTCGGGTGCGCATCGACGGCATGCCGTCCGATGACGACGACGCCGACCTGCTGCGGTCGGCGGGTCGGCTCACCGAGGTGCCGCTGACCGCGGAGGTGGACGGCGGACTCGGCTTCACCGGTCCCCGGAGTCTCGCGCTCGCCGCGGCGCGGGCGGCGCTCGTGCAGTGCGCGGACGCCGTGCCCCCGGGCACGATCGCGATCGAGGCACCCGGCACCGAGGCCTGGCAGTGGATCGCCGGCCTCCCGCACGTGACGGTGCCGGCTCGAGCACGACTGCGGGTCGTCGACGGTGCCGCTGCCGCCGCCAGTCGCGAGGCGGACGGCGACCGGGTGCACCTCATCGCGATCGGCGCCACCCCCGATGAGCTTCCCCCGGGTCTCGCCACGGTCGTCGAGCTGCGCCACCGGGGACTCGCCGTGGTCGGACGCGGAACGGCCATCCCGGTCGTCCCGGAACTCGCCGGCACCGTCGAAGCGGGAGCCTGGGTGGAACGAGCCGCCATCGCAGGTCGCCGGGCGGGCATGGACGGCGCGGCGGCGCTGCCGGCCAGGGTCGCCCTGTCCGAGCTCGACCTGGCTCCGGCAGCCGGTGATCGGTCGAGCCTGCGGGTGCCGGTCGGTGCGAGCGAGTCCGGCCCGCTCCACCTCGACCTCGCCACCGGACCGCACGCGCTCGTGGCCGGGACCTCGGGCAGTGGCAAGAGCGAGTTCCTGGTCACCTGGGTGGCGGCCCTCGCGGCCATCCACCCGCCCGACCGCGTGGCCTTCCTCCTCGTCGACTTCAAGGGCGGGGCGGCGTTCGACCCCGTCGCCGCGCTTCCGCACGTGACGGGTGTCGTGACCGACCTCGCCGAGTCGGAGGCCGGGCGCGCGGTGGCGAGCATCCGCGCCGAACTCCGGCATCGCGAGCACGTCCTGGCCTCCGTGGGTGCGCGCGACCTCGCGAACCTGGGGCCGGACACCGTGCTCCCTCGCCTGGTCGTCGTCATCGACGAGTTCCAGGCCATGGTCGAGCGGTTCCCGGAGCTGGGGGCCGTGATGGCCGACGTCGCCGCGCGCGGCCGATCGCTCGGGGTGCACCTGATCCTCGCCTCGCAGCGCCCGAACGGCGTCGTGCGGGAGAACGTGACCGCCAACTGCGGGATCCGGGTCTCGCTGCGCGTGCTCCAGCGAGCCGACAGCACCGCGGTGGTGGGAACCGAGGCGGCCGCGTCGATCGAGGCGAGCACGCCCGGGCGAGGGATCGCGGATGCCGGGGACGGGCGCGTCGTCCGGTTCCAATCGGCGCTCGCCGATGACGCCGCGATCCGATCGGCCGCCGATCGCCACGCCGCGGTCGCCCTGCCGCGCCGCCCGTGGCTCGATCCGCTCCCACGCTCGCTCACGCTCGGCAGCGTCGGCGCCGTCCTCGGTCCGGAGCGTCCGGATCCCGATGCGATCCTGCTCGGCGTGGCCGACGACCCGGATCGCCAGCGCCGGGTTCCGATCGAGTGGCGTCCCGCGAGCGACGGACCGCTGGCCGTGCTCGGGGCGCCGGGCTCCGGTCGGACCGCCCTGCTCGCAGCGATCGCCAACCAGGTCGCCGAACGGCGCGGTCCCGACGGGGTGCTCCGGATCGAGGGTCCCCGGAGCGCCGTGTGGGACGCGCTCGACGAGCTCGATCGTGCGCTCGCCGACGGTCGGCGCCTCCCCGCGCTCGTCGTGCTCGACGGCCTGGACTCGTGTTTCGCCGCATGGCCCGACGAGGCGCGCTTCACCGGTATCGCCCGGGTCGAATCGATCCTGCGGGGCGTCCGCGACCTCCGGTCGGCCGTCGTCGTGTCGGCGGCCCGGCTCACGGGGCTCGGTGCCGGCGTGCGCGACGCCCTGGGATCGACCGTGCTCCTGCGGCACCCGACGCGTGCCGACCTCGTGCAGGCGGGCGGGGACGGGACCCTCTGGGAACCCGACGCGGTGCCGGGCTCCGGGCAGTGGCACGGTCTCCGAGCCCAGTTCCTCGCCGCACCGCGGCCGCCGGCGGGGACGCCGCGCCCGCCGCTGCCCTACGAGCCGGCGCGGCATCCGTTGACGGCCGTGTGCTCGCGCACGCCGAGAGCGGACGCCGCCGCGATCGCCGCCGCATGTCCGGAGGCGGAGGTGGTGCTGCTCGGCGACGGTCCGGAGGCAGCCGCCCGTGCGACGTCGGTGCTGCAGCACGGGCCCGAGCCCGGATCGACGCGGATCGTCGTGGGCGACGCCGAGTCGTGGACGACGAACTGGACCCTCGCGGCGCAGGCCCGCAGTCGCGCCGCGATCGTCGTGCACGGCGGGACGGGGGAGTACCGCGCACTCGCCCGGGACGCCGCTCCACCGCCGCTCCTCGACGACCACCGTCGGCAGTGCTGGGTGGTCCCGACGGAGGCCCCGCCGGAGCGCCGATCGTGGATTCCGCGGCACGACTGATTCCGACGCTGTCGGCGCGATCGGGCACTGATTCCGTGCGTGTCGACGCGAGAAATTAACGATTCGGACATCAACTCGTGATTTCCGCCACGCAGTGTGGCATCATCTTCGCACCCCTGCACGAACATCGAAGCCGATGAGGAGCCCCCGCGTGACCAGCCGACCCCTTCCCCAGGACCCAGTCGTCCGCGCTCTGATCGCCCAGGCCCGGCAGGCGCAGCTCACACGTCGCACGCTGCTCGCGGGCGGCGCCGCCGGCGCGTCCGCGCTCGCGCTCGCCGCGTGCTCCACGGGCGGCGGCCAGGCCCGCCCCACCGCGGCCGCCGACCGCTCCGACAGCGACAAGACGCTCAACTGGGCCAACTGGGCCGCCTACATCGACGAGGACGATGCGGGCAACTACCCGACCCTCGACCGCTTCGAGGAGGAGACCGGGATCTCCGTCAACTACGAGGTCGCGGTCGACGACAACAACACGTACTACGGCAAGGTCAAGGACCAGCTCGCGCTCGGCCAGGACATCGGCGCCGACACCGTCTGCCTCACCGACTGGATGGTCTCGCGCTGGATCCGCCTCGGCTACACGCAGGAGCTCGACCACGACAACATCCCGAACATCGCGAACCTGACTCCGGCGCTGCAGAACCCCGACTTCGACGAGGGCCGGAAGCACTCGCTGCCGTGGCAGGGCGGGTTCGCGGGCATCTGTTGGAACACCGAGAAGGTGCCGGGCGGGCTCCGCGAGGTCCAGGACCTCTGGAGCGCCGACCTGAAGGGGCGCGTCGGCGTCCTCTCCGAGATGCGCGACACCATGGGCCTGATCATGCTGCAGAACGGCGTGGACATCTCGGGCGACTGGGGGGACGCCGAGTTCGAGGCGGCCATCGAGACCCTCGACGAGCAGGTCGCCAACGGGCAGATCCGCAACATCAAGGGCAACTCCTACCTGGAGGACCTGAAGAGCGAGGACACGCTCGCGGCGATCTGCTGGTCGGGCGACATCACCGTCCTGAACGCCGAGGCGGGCGACAAGTGGCAGTTCGCCATCCCCGATGCGGGCGGCACCCTCTGGAACGACAACTTCCTCATCCCCGTCGGCTCGCCCCGCAAGACGAACGCCGAGACGCTCATCAACTACTACTACGACCCCGCGGTCGCCGCCGAGGTCGCGGCATGGGTGAACTACATCACGCCCGTCGTGGGCGCGCAGGAGGCCGCAGCGGCCATCGACCCCGAACTCGCCGAGAACCAGCTCATCTTCCCGAACGATGAGACCCTCTCCAACGCGTACATCTTCCGCGCGCTGTCGGGCGCCGAGGAGCAGAAGTACCAGGCGCAGTTCCAGCAGATCCTGCTGGGGTCGTGATGTCGGGTCGCGAGTTCGCCGAGCGCGGCGCCGACCTCGAGCTGGTCGGCATCCAGAAGCGCTTCCCGGGATTCACCGCCATCGAGGAGCTCGACCTCACGATCCCCGCCGGGTCCTTCTTCGCCCTGCTCGGTCCGTCCGGCTGCGGCAAGACGACGACCCTGCGGCTCGTCGCCGGGCTCGAGGAGCCCACGCAGGGCCGCATCCTGATCGGCGGCAGGGACGTCACCGACACCAAGGCGCACCAGCGCCCGGTGAACACGGTGTTCCAGAGCTACGCCCTGTTCCCGCACATGTCGATCATCGAGAACGTCGCGTTCGGGCTGAAGCGTCGCCGTATGGACGACCCGATGGGCAAGGCGCACGAGGCGCTGAAGCTGGTCGAGCTCGACCACCTCGCGCAGCGGCGTCCCGCCCAGCTCTCCGGCGGCCAGCAGCAGCGCGTCGCCCTCGCCCGCGCGATCGTCAACCGTCCCGCCCTGCTGCTGCTCGACGAGCCGCTCGGAGCGCTCGACCTCAAGCTGCGTCGGCAGATGCAGCTCGAGCTCAAGACGATCCAGGAGGAGGTCGGCCTGACCTTCCTCCACGTCACGCACGACCAGGAGGAGGCCATGACCATGGCCGACACCGTTGCCGTGATGAACAAGGGCGCGATCGAGCAGATGGGCGCGCCCGAGGAGCTCTACGAGCTGCCGCGCACCGCCTTCGTCGCGAACTTCCTCGGCAAGTCGAACCTGTTCACCGGCGACGTCGTGGGCACCACGAGCGAGGCGCTCTCGGTCGACGTCGCGGGGCACCGCATCACGGTGCCGGTCGCCCGGGCCCAACGCCACCAGGGTCTCGTGACCGTCGGCGTGCGACCCGAGAAGGTCGCGCTCCACCTCGAGGCGCCGGATGCCGCATCCACCCGGAACGTGCTCGGCCCGGGCCGGGTCATCGACGTCTCCTTCGCGGGCGTCAGCACGGAGTACATCGTCGCCGTCCCCGGCGCCGGCACGCTGTCGGTCTTCGCGCAGAACGTCGGGTTCGGTCCCGTCGCGCACGAGGGCGACGAGGTGTGGGTCAGCTGGCAGGTCGAGCACGGCTTCGGCCTCGCCGACGAGCCGGAGGAGTCCGACCGGTTCCCGGCCGATGACGACACCCGGTCGATCGCGGTGCAGCGGCGCGAGGCACTCATCTCGGAGCTCGAGGGCAGCTGATCCATGGCCTTCGCAGCATTCGCGACGACGGAGGCGCAGCCGCAGGCACCCCGAAAGCGGAGCCGCATCGCGCTGCTCCTGCTCCTGCCCGGCATCCTCTACCTCGTCCTGTTCTTCCTCACGCCGCTGATCTCGCTGCTGCTGACGTCGCTGCAGGCGCCGTCGGAGTTCGGCGACATCGGCATGTACGACTACGCGTTCAACTGGCAGAACTACGTCGACGTCGTCAACGCCTACTGGCCGCACATCCTGCGCTCGTTCGGCTACGCCCTCGCGGCGACGGTGCTCGCCCTGGTGATCAGCTACCCGATCGCCTACTTCATCGGCGTCAAGGCGCGGCGCCGCCCGCTGCTGCAGAGCCTGCTGCTCGTGCTCGTGATCGCTCCGTTCTTCATCAGCTTCCTGCTCCGCACGCTCGCGTGGAAGCAGATCCTGTCCGACGAGTCGATCATCATCACGTCGCTGAAGGCACTCTCCCTGCTGGCGCCCGACGCGTACTTCACCGGCACGCCGTTCGCGGTCATCTTCGGCCTGACCTACAACTTCATCCCGTTCATGACGCTCCCGCTGTACACCACGCTCGAGCGTCTCGACACCCGGTACCTCGAGGCGGGCAGCGACCTGTACGCGAACCCGGTCACCGTCTTCCGCAAGGTGACGGTCCCGCTGTCGATGCCCGGCATCGTGGCCGGCACGCTGCTCACCTTCATCCCCGCTGCGGGCGACTACGTGAACGCCAGCCGCGACTTCCTCGGCGGGCCCGACACGCAGATGATGGGCAACGTCATCGAGGCGAACTTCCTCGTGCTGCTCAACTACCCGGCGGCCGCAGCGCTGTCGATCATCCTGATGGCGGCGATCCTCGTGCTCGTCGGCGTCTACGTGAAGCGATCCGGAACGGAGGACCTGCTGTGAGCGGCGAAGCACAGGCCGGGGCGGTCCTCGGCGGACTGGCCGGCAGCGAGGAACTCGAGCAGCGGCGACCGCCGCAGACGCCGCGCCGCCGGCGCGTCGGACTCGGCGACTGGCTGCTGCCCGTCTACGTGACCATCGCGTTCGTGTTCCTGCTCATCCCGATCGCGTACACGTTCGTCTTCTCGTTCAACGACTCGATCAAGTCGAACATCTCGTGGCGCGGGTTCACCTTCGACAAGTGGCTGAACGTCTGCAACGTCGAGGGCGGCGCGGTCTGCGAGGCCTTCGGCAACAGCATCGTCATCGCGCTCGTCTCGACGGTCGCCGCGACGACGCTCGGCACGATGATCGCGATCGCACTGGTCCGCTACCGCTTCCGGGCGCGCTCGGCCATCAGCCTCCTGCTGTTCCTGCCGATGGCGACGCCCGAGGTCGTGCTGGGCGCGGGGCTCGCCGCGCAGTTCCTCGCGGTCGGCGTGCCCAAGGACATGCTGACGATCATCCTGGCCCACACGATGTTCTGCATCAGCTTCGTGGTCGTGACGGTGAAGGCGCGCGTGGCGAGCCTCGACCCGGCGCTCGAGGAGGCGGGCCGCGACCTCTACGGCTCGCCGCGCGCGGTGTTCTGGCGCGTGACGTTCCCGCTGCTCGTGCCGGGCATCATGGCGGCGGCGCTGCTCGCGTTCGCCCTGAGCTTCGACGACTTCATCATCACGAACTTCAACTCGGGTTCGGTGACGACGTTCCCGAAGTACGTGTACATCTCCGCTTCGCGCGGGATCCCCGCCGAGGCGAACGTGATCGCGTCGGCGGTGTTCATCCTCGCGCTGGCGATCGTGATCATCGCGCAGGTATCCCGCGCGGCACGCGCCAAGCGATTGGCGAACGCCGCGGGCTGACCCGCTCCGACGCAGCGACGAGCGGATGCCGCGACCCGAGCAGGGCGCGGCATCCGCTCGGTCGTCCAGGCGTCGGCTGCGTGCGGGGGTCCGGTTCGCCGGCGCCGATTCAGACCGTCGCGCGGATCCGGCCGACCACGGCGCCGCCGCCGAGGACCTCGAGGCCGAGGGCGGGCTCGGCCGCGTCGACGGCCGACGCCTCGAGCGCTCCCGCGGCGGCGAGCAGGCGCGCGGCGACGATCGCGAGGGCGCGCGGGGAGCCGTCGAGGATCTTGAGTGCGACCGTGGTGCCGTCGGGGGCGGTCATGACCTGGACGCCCTCGGCGCCGAACTTGGCGAAGACGCCGAGCCGTTCGATCGCGACGGTGTCGGTGCGGCCCGGGCCGGCGACGGCCCAGCCGTTGGCGCGGACCGCCTCCGTGAGCGCCGCCGCCTCGCGGAACAGCGCGAACGGCGAGGAGGTCGACGATGTGGTGATCTTCTGGATCCCACGGGCGAGGGCGGTGAGGCTGAGGGCGTGCACGGGTGCGCCGCAGCCGTCGATCACCGTGGCGGCGGGACGCTCGCCGGTGAGCCGCTCGACCACGTCGAGCACCCGCTTCTGCAGGGGGTGGTCGAGGTCGAGGTACCCGTCGAGGGGCCACTCGTTGGCGTGGCAGGCGAGCAGCATCGCGGCGTGCTTGCCCGAGCAGTTCATCGTGATGGACTCGGGCCGCAGCCCCTGCCGCACGAGCTCGTCGCGCGCCTCGCGGTCGGTGGGGTACTCGGCGGGGCAGCGGAGCGCGGACGCGGGCAGGGCGGCCCGCGCGAGCAGCGCACGGACGAGCGCGACGTGGCGCGCGGTGCCGGTATGGCTCGCGGTCGCGATGGCCGCATCCTCGCCGCGGAGGCTCACGCCCGAGGTCATCGCGGCGACGGCCTGGAACGGCTTCATGCTCGAGCGGGGGAGGATCGGCGTCCGCACATCGCCGAGCGTGCGGACCACCTCGCCGTCGGGCGCGAGCACGATCGCCGAGCCGACGTGGCGGGACTCGGCGAAGCCGCCCCGCTCGACCACGGCGAGCTCGACGGCATCGGAGGCGCGGAAGGTGCCCTCCACGTTCAGGCGAGGGTCGCGAACGCGTCGTCGAGCACGCCGAGCGCGTCGGCGATGAGCTCGTCGGTCATGCGCAGGCTCGGGAGGAAGCGGAGGACGTTGCCCCACGTGCCGGCGCTGAGGAACAGCACGCCCTGCTGGGCGGCGTGCGCGACGAGCGCCGACACCGCCTCGGGGTTCGGCTCCTTCGTCGTCTCGGCCGTGCCCGGCTTCACGAGCTCGATCGCGATCATCGCCCCGCGGCCGCGGATGTCGCCGATCACGTCGTACTTCTCGCGCAGCCGCTCGAGCCCGGCGGTCAGGGTCGCCTCGATGCGGCGGCCCTCGGCGAGCAGGTCCTCCTGCTCGATCGCCTCGAAGACGGCGACCGCGGCGGCGCACGCCACCGGGTTGCCGCCGAAGGTGCCGCCGAGCCCGCCGGGCTGCGACGCATCCATGATCTCGGCGCGACCGGTGACGGCGGCGAGCGGCATGCCCGCGGCGATGCCCTTCGCGGTGAGCACCAGGTCGGGCACCCAGCCGAAGTGCTCGGCGGCGTAGTAGCGGCCCGTCCGGGCCATGCCCGACTGGATCTCGTCGGCGATCATCACGACGCCGTTCGCCGTGCACCACTCCTGCAGCGCCGGGAGGAACCCGTCGGCGTAGACCATGAAGCCGCCCTCGCCCTGGATCGGCTCGACGACGAGGCAGGCCAGGTCGGTGGCGCCGACGACCTTCTCGAGGTAGCCGATGGTGCGCTTGGCCGCCTCCTCGCCCGAGAGCCCGTCGCGGAAGGGGTAGGAGCTCGGCGCGTGGTAGACGTCTCCCGCGAGCGGACCGAAGCCGGTCGCGTACGGCATGGCCTTGTAGTTCATGGCCATCGTGAGGTTCGTGCGGCCGTGGTAGGCGTGGTCGAGCACGGCCACGGCACGGCGGCCGGTGTGCTTGCGGGCGATCTTCACGCCGTTCTCGACCGCCTCGGCACCGGAGTTCACGAGCACCGTCTTCTTCGGGAAGTCGCCGGGGGTGTGCTCGGCGAGCAGCTCGGCGACGCGCACGTACTCCTCGTACGGCGTGATGGTGAAGAGCGTGTGCAGCACGTCGCGCGCCTGCCCGGTGATCGCCTCGACCACGTTGGCGGGCGTGTGACCGGCGGTGGTCACGCCGATGCCGGCGCCGAAGTCGAGGAACCGGTTGCCGTCGACGTCGACGAGGATCGCGCCGTTCGCGCGCTCGATGTAGACGGGCAGCACGCTCGAGACGCCCGAGGACACGACCGCGGTGCGCCGGGCGTGGAGTTCCTGCGACTTCGGGCCGGGGATGGCGGTGACGACCCGTCGCTCCTGCGGCACGGCGGCGGCCTGCGCGCTCGACTCGGCGGGGAGGGACTCGACGGGGATCTGGGTGTCAGTCATGGTCGGACCAGCTTATCGCCGCCGACCCGACGGGCCGTCGGCGGGCTCGTGCAGAATCGACGTCGAGGCGGCATCCGCTGCCGGGAGGAGGCCTCATGCTCGGCGAGCACCGGTACGCGATCGAACTCGAGTGGCAGGGCGATCGAGGCGAGGGCACGGCGTCGTATCGCGCCTACGGGCGGCAGCACGTGGTGCGCGCCGAGGGCAAGCTGCACGAGATCGCCGGCTCGAGTGACCGGGCCTTCCACGGCGACCGCGACCGCTGGAACCCCGAGGAGCTCGTGCTCGCGGCGCTCAGCCAGTGCCACATGCTCTCGTACCTCCACGTCGCGACCAATCGCGGCGTGGTCGTCGTCGCGTACTCGGATGCCGCGACCGCGACGATGCAGGAGGACGGCCGGGGCGGCGGGCGCCTCGTCGAGGCCGTGCTGCGCCCCCGCGTCACGGTCGCGGATCCGTCCATGCGCGAACTCGCCGACGCGCTGCACCACGAGGCGTCCGAGAAGTGCTTCATCGCCGCGTCGGTGAACTTCCCGGTCCGCCACGAGCCCGTCGCCGTCGTGCGCGGGGCCGACGACTGACCCGCCGGGTCAGCCGGCCGCGCGCGGATCGGCGTCCGGCACCGGGGGCACCGCCGGCGGGCAGGTGTAGCCGCCGACCAGCCGCGAGCAGGGCGGGAAGTACGCCGGGAGCCGCTCGGCCTGCGGGTCGCCGAACCAGCGGTGCCAGAGCCGCCAGAAGTTGAGGTTCCCGTACGCCGAGCAGTCGTCGCCGCCCGACGGGTCGGCGAGCACCGCCGCGTTCGGCTGGTACGGCGTGTAGTTGTAGAGGTTCGCGGTGGCCTGGTTGCGGATGCGGACGGTGCTCGACCCGCACGCGGCATCCGGGTGGTACCCGACCTCGACCGAACCCACCCGGTACTGCCGGTCGGGCTCGGCGGTGTACTGCCGGAACTGCCAGCCCGCCCGGTAGACCTGGTTGAAGAAGCCGAAGTAGCGGGCATCGCAGTCGGCGTCGTCGGGGCACGCGTAGCCGGTCGCACGCTCGTAGCCGAACGCGCTCGGACGGGTGAGCAGCGACTGCTCCTTCTGCAGGAGCACGAGCAGCACGCGCGGGCTCACGCCGCAGGCCTCCGCGACCGCGGCGATGATCCGGCTCGCGGGCACCGCGTCGCCGCCCTCGACGGCCTTGCAGTGGCGTGGCCCGACGGCCGGCACCGGCGCGACCGGTTCGACGTGGTCGGCCAGGCACGGCACGTCGTCGACGGGGCGGCAGTCACGCGCCTCGAGGAACTCCTGGATCTCGCCCTCGTCCATCGCCCGGCCGTCGAAGAACGCGTCGTCGCTCACGATGAAGCCCGGGTCGAACGCATCGGCCGAGGGGATCCGGCGCTCGGACGGCTCGTCGCCGCGGTCGAACCCGGGCTGCGGCGCGCACCCGGCGAGCACGAGGGCGACGGATGCCGCGATCGCGGCGATCCACGTGCGCACCCTCGTCCTCATCGGCACGACCCTAGCGAAGGGCGCTTCCCGAAGGCTGAACGCGCGATCAGACCCGCTCGCGCGGTGCGACGCGATCGGCGAGGCGCGCGAGCGTGCCCTGCGGCGGGGCCTCGTTGTAGGCCTCGGCGAGTTCCTGTCCGGTCAGGGCGTGGATGGCGGCCATGATCTCGTCCGTCGCGGCGCGGCGTGCGCGACCCGAGGTCGCCGCGCCGTGGCGGCTGACATCGATCGGCGCGCCGAAGTGCACCTGCACCGGCCGCACGCGCGGCATCCGGGAACCCACGGGCTGGATCTCCTGCGTGCCGACGAGTCCCACCGGGACCACGAGGGCACCCGTGGTCAGGGCCAGCCAGGCCACGCCCGTTCGGCCGCGGTAGAGGCGCCCGTCGAGCGATCGCGTTCCCTCCGGGTACAGCGCGAACGCGCTGCCGGACTCGAGGATCCGCCGCCCCTGGTCGAGCGCCGCCTGCGCCTGCGCGCCCGCGCCGCGCTCGACGCTCACGGCGCCGATCGCCGTGAAGAAGGTGCGAGACAGCCAGCCCTTCACGCCCGTGCCGGTGAAGTAATGCGACTTGGCGAGGAACTGCACGGGGCGGGGTGCGGCGAGCGGGATCACCACGCTGTCGACGAAGGACAGGTGGTTGGAGGCGAGGATGACGGGTCCGGACTTCGGCACGAGCTCGGCGCCCGTGATGCGCGGCCGGTAGATGAGGCGGACGAGCGGGCGGAGGACGCCTCGGACGATGCCGTAGACGGGGCCCGGCTTCGACCGCGGGGCGGGAACGGCGTCGGCCTCGATCTCACTCACGGTCCGACGGTACGCCACGGCCCATGCGCGCAGCGGAATATCCCGCGTGCTCGGACGCACGCCGCAGGTGCGCCATCATTGGCGCATGGACCTCACCGAGCACGACGTCGTCGCCCTGGGCGACACGGGCGCCAGCGCCGTGGTCGTCGTCGGCGGTCGACGGGCTCCCGCCGTCGAGGCCGTGCTCCGCGCCCACCTCGCCGACTCGGCCGACGTGCCCGCGGACGACATCGAACTCGACCACGGTTGCGCGGAGTGCGGCGCACGGCACGGCAGTCCGACGGTGGCCTACCCCACGACCGCGGCCGGCGGGCGCTGGTACGCCGATGCCGGGATCGCCGGCAGCGTCGTCGTCGCGGCCGTCGGCACGCGGCATCCGCTCGGGGTGGGCCTCGAACCGGCGACCATCGCGTCGGCGCCGCTCGTGGACGAGGCCGCGCTGCACCCGGAGGAACGGGAGCGCCTCGCCGACCTCGATCCCGTCGCGCGCCCGCTCGTCCGCGCGCAGCTGTGGGCGCGGAAGTCGGCGCTGCTCCGGGCGGTCGGCCACGTGGGCGTCATCGAACCCGCGCTCCTCGCGGTCTCCGACCCGGTGCACGACGACGGGATCGGACGGATCACGCGCACCCTGCCGGAGTTCGGGTCGCGGTGGGATGGGGTGCGGTTGCACGACGTGGCCGTGCCGGGACGGGTCGCGGCATCCGTCGCCGTGCTGCCGCGCGACTGAGCGCACCCCCGGCCTAGAGTGGTCGCGTGCGCAGCGTCATCATCCTCGGGTCCACGGGTTCCATCGGCACGCAGGCGCTCGACGTCATCCGCGCGAACCCCAACCGCTTCGACGTGGTGGGGCTGGCCGTCGGCTCCAACCGCGCCGAGCTCGAGCGCCAGGCCGAGGAGTTCGGCGTGGAGCACACCGCGGTCGGCGTCGAGGAGGCCGTGCAGCTCGTGCGCAGCGTCGACGCCGACGTCGTGCTGAACGGCATCACCGGATCGGTGGGCCTCGGCCCGACGATCGCGACCCTCGAGCGCGGCATGACGCTCGCCCTGGCGAACAAGGAGTCGCTCATCGTCGGCGGCGACCTGGTGACGCGGCTCGCCGCGCCCGGGCAGATCGTGCCCGTGGACTCGGAGCACTCCGCCATCGCGCAGGCGCTGCGCTCGGGCACCGACCACGAGGTGCGCCGGCTCGTGCTCACGGCGTCGGGCGGGCCCTTCCGCGGGAGGACGCGGGACGAGCTCG
The DNA here is from genome assembly GCF_023217995.1 of Agromyces sp. C10. Classification (NCBI taxonomy): domain Bacteria; kingdom Bacillati; phylum Actinomycetota; class Actinomycetes; order Micrococcales; family Microbacteriaceae; genus Agromyces; species Agromyces sp. C10. Next base: position 288,369 of record NZ_JALPSX010000003.1, read on the forward strand.
GCGACGTGACGCCCGCTGACGCGCTCGCGCACCCCACGTGGGACATGGGGCTCGTCGTGACGACCAACTCGGCCACGCTCGTGAACAAGGGCCTCGAGGTCATCGAGGCGCACCTGCTCTTCGACGTCGACTACGACCGCATCGACGTGGTCGTGCACCCGCAGTCGATCGTGCACTCGATGGTCGAGTTCATCGACGGCTCGACGATCGCGCAGGCGTCGCCGCCCGACATGCGGCTGCCGATCTCCCTCGGCCTCGACTGGCCGCACCGCGTCGCGGCCGCCGGGCGACCGCTCGACTGGACCACGGCGCAGCAGTGGACCTTCGAGCCGCTCGACGAGGCGGCGTTCCCGGCCGTGCGGCTCGCCAAGCAGGTGGGCCGGGCGGGAGGCGAGTACCCGGCCGTCTTCAACGCCGCCAACGAGCAGGCCGTCGCGGCCTTCCACGACGGGCGCATCGGCTTCACCGACATCGTCGACACCGTCCGCGACGTGGTCGAGTCGCACGAGGCATCCTCGGGCGAGCTCAGCGTCGGCGCGCTCGCCGAGGCCGAGCGCACCGCGCGACGTCAGGCCGACCTGCGCATCGCGCGGCGCTGATCGCGTCCCGTCGCGGGTCGTCGGCGCGACCACGCGACCGGTGTCCGCCCGAGGCATCCGCTCACAGCGCACGGACAGCGCGCACCGAGCCGCCGGCCCTACGATGACGGGGTGGAAACCGTGCTCGCCTTCGTCGTCGGCGTCCTGATCATCGTCGTCGGCCTCGCCGTCTCCATCGGCCTGCACGAGATCGGGCACCTCGTGCCCGCCAAGCTCTTCGGCGTCAAGGTGACGCAGTACATGATCGGCTTCGGCCCGACGATCTGGTCGAAGCGGCGCGGCGAGACCGAGTACGGAATCAAGGCGATCCCGCTCGGCGGCTACATCGCGATGATCGGCATGTTCCCGCCGGGCAAGGGCGAGCAGGCCGGCGAGGGGAGTACGAGCTTCCTCCGCGGCATGGTGCAGGATGCGCGCGCCTCGAGCGCCGAGTCGATCACCCCGGGCGACGAGCACCGCGCGTTCTACCTGCTGCCGGTGTGGAAGCGGATCATCGTGATGTTCGGCGGCCCGCTGATGAACCTCCTGCTCGCGATCGTGCTGTTCGCGATCCTGCTCATGGGGTTCGGCGTCGCACAGCCGTCCACGACCATCGGCTCGGTCTCCGAGTGCGCGCTCCCGGCCACGAGCGAGCGGCAGACCTGCGAACCCGGTGATCCCGAGGCTCCCGGCGCCGAGGCCGGCCTGCAGCCCGGCGACGAGCTCCTCTCGGTCGACGGCACCGCCATCGCCTCGTGGACGGAGTCGACCGCGATCATCCGCGACCACCCCGGTCAGCCCATCGACGTGGTCGTGCTGCGCGACGGCGAGGAGGTGACCCTCGAGGTCACGCCGCTGCTCAGCGAACGGTACGTCACCGACGAGCGCGGTCAGGTCGTGACGGATGACGCGGGGGAGCCGGTCACGATCGAGGTCGGCTTCATCGGCATCGGGCCGGCGTCGGAGACGGTGCGGCAGCCCGCGACGGCGATCCTGCCCACCGTCGGCGAGAACATCACGGGCGTGGCGAACATCATCCTGAACCTGCCCCAGCGCATGGTCGACGTCGCCGAGGCCGCGTTCGGACCCGAGGAGCGCGACGCGAACGGCCCGATCAGCGTCGTCGGCGTGGGTCGAGTCGCCGGCGAGGTCGCGAGCCTCGACGAGGTGCCCGTGACCTCGCGCGCGGCCTTCCTCGTGGGCCTGCTCGCCTCGCTCAACGTGGCGCTGTTCGTGTTCAACCTGATCCCGCTGCTGCCGCTCGACGGCGGGCACATCGCGGGCGCCCTGTGGGAGGCGATCCGCCGCGGATGGGCCAAGCTGCGCCGGCGTCCCGATCCGGGTCCCGTCGACCTCGCACGTCTCATGCCGTTGACCTTCGCGGTGGTGATCGTGCTCGGCGGCATGAGCGCGCTGCTCATCTACGCCGACATCGTCAAGCCCATCAGCGTGCTCTGATCAGGCCAGCGAGCGTCGGAGGGCGTCCGCCTGGTGGCGGTGCCCGACCGTCTCGTAGCCGACGATGACGACCACCGGCGAGAGCGCCGCGAGCACGATGCCCGTGCCCATGCTCGCCCCCGCGGCGACGGCCCAGACCGCGCCGGCGAGCGGGGCGAGGCTCGCGACGAACAGGCCGATGTGGAAGGGGTCGAACTCCCGGAGCAGCAGGCTGTAGCGCGTGAAGAGCGCGACCGAGAACACGGCCACCGGGACGACGACCGTGAGCAGCGCGGCGGTGTCGTCGATGTGCGCCACGCCCTCGATGACGTAGGCCGCGACGTGGAGCCCGGCCCCGGTGGCCGCGATCGAGGCGAAGATCACGATGTGCCCGTATCCCCAGACGAAGCCGCGTTCGCGGTGGCGTGCGAGCACGCTGCCCGACGGCATGATGAAGTACACCCACCACAGGCCGAACGCGAGCATCGTGCCGCCCACGGTGACGAGGACCGCCTCGAGGTCCCATCCCTGCTCCTCCACCACGGCGCTGATGGCGAGGATGGTGCCGAGGACGACCTCGCCGAGCGTGATGATCACGAGCAGGCCGTACCGCTCGGCGATGTGGTGCGCGTGCCACGGGGTGCCGGTGCCGGCGTGCTCGGCGATGATCGGCCCGGCCATCTCGAAGGCGACGAGCAGGACCCAGGCGACGATGGCGCCCTCGAGCGGCGGGTCGACGATCAGCAGTGCGATCCAGCCCGCCTGCGCGATGGCGATGAGCACCGCGTACCGGATCGCGGTGCGCCGATGCGCCGGGTCGTGGCGGGCCGCCCGGAGCCAGAGCGCGAGCACGGCCACGCGCATGATCACGTAGCCGATGACGACCGTCGTGTTCTCGAGTTCGCCGCCCGCGTCGATCGAGTCGAAGGTGGCGGGAATGCCGAGCGCGAGCAGGATCACGCCGATCATCACGACCATGGTGGCGACGCGGAAGAAGACGTCGTCGTTGTCGTACGCCGAGGCGAGCCACGCGTAGTTGATCCACGCCCACGAGATCGCGAACACCGCGAACACGAACCCGAACACGGCGGGCACGGCGTGGCCGAGCTCGAGGAGGTGCGCGGTCTCGGTTTCCGGCCTGGGCGAACGCGGCGACGAAGACCAGGTCGAAGAACAGCTCGAGCGGCGTGGCCGAGCGGTGCGGCTCGTCCGGGTCGCGCCCGGTCATGCGACGGATGCGGTGATCGAGCCGTGCCGGCACGGATGCCGCGTGCCCGGCGTCGTCGGTGGTGGTCTCGCTCATACGACCCCTCTCGGGGCAGGCGCGCGCCCGCGTCGTGCTGACATCATGCCTCAGCGACGACGCGGACGCGTCACCCGGTCGGAACGGACCTAGCGGGACAGCAGCAGCGCCTCGCCCTGGCCGCCGCCTCCGCAGAGCGCCACGGCGGCCCGGCCGTCGCCGCGGCGGGCCAGTTCGAGCGCCGCGTGGAGCGCGAGGCGGGCCCCGGACGCGCCGATGGGGTGCCCCAGGGCGATCGCGCCGCCGTGGACGTTGACCTTCTCGTGGTCGAGCGAGAGGTCCTTCATCGACTGCAGCGACACCGCCGCGAACGCCTCGTTGATCTCGACGAGGTCGAGGTCGCCGGCCGACCATCCGGCACGGTCGAGCGCAGCGGCGATCGCGTTGGACGGCTGCGAGTGCAGGGAGTTGTCGGGACCGGCGACCTGACCGGAGGCCCCCACGACGGCGAGCCAGGGCAGGCCGCGCTCCTCGGCCCACGCGCGGCTCGCGACGACCACGGCCGCCGCGCCGTCGGAGATGGGCGAGGAGTTGCCGGCGGTGATGGCGCCGCCCTCGGCGAACGCCGGGCGGAGCCTGGCGAGCGTCTCGGGCGTGGAGTCGGGGCGGACGCCCTCGTCGGTCGTGACGACCACGGGGTCGCCCTTGCGCTGCGGGATCTCGACGGGCACGATCTCGTCGTCGAAGAGGCCGTCGGCCTGGGCGCGGCCCGCGCGCACGTGGGAGGCCGCGGCGATCTCGTCCTGTTCGGCGCGCCCGAGTCCGTAGCGTTCGTTGAAGCGCTCGGTCGAGGAGCCCATCGACTCGTGGTCGAAGGCATCGGTCAGCCCGTCGTGCGCGGTGGTGTCGAGCAGTTCGATCGATCCGTAGAGGTGGCCCTTCCGGGAGCCGGGCAGCACGTGGGGCGCGTTGGTCATCGACTCCTGGCCGCCGGCGACGACGACGTCGGCCTCGCCGAGTCGGATCATGCGCGCGGCATCCGTCACCGCGACGAGACCGGAGAGGCAGACCTTGTTGATGGTCATCGCGGGCACGCGCCACGGGATGCCCGCGGCGACCGCTGACTGCTTCGCGGGATTCTGCCCGGCCCCCGCCTGGAGCACCTGGCCCATGATGACGGCGTCGACGTCGTCGGGGGAGACGCCGGCCTTCTCGAGGGCGCCGCGGATGGCGACGGTGCCGAGTTCGACGGCGGTGCGGGTGCCGAGACTGCCGGCGATGCGGCCGAACGGGGTGCGGGCGCCGGCGACGATGACGACGTCGGGGAAGCTCATGTCGGGTGGACTCCTTCGTCTCGGGATGCTTCGAGTCTATGCCCGCGGAGGGTCGCCGCCGCCGCCGTGCGGCCGCCGAGGCCCCCGATCGACGATGCACAGGACTGCACATCCGTACTGCGAATCTCCGCCTTGACTCTGCGTGGACGCACATCGGTACGGTGGCGGAAGTCGCACTGGAGCGGCGGCTGCCGCGGCGGTTGCCCCGAGGAACGGAAGACGCATGACCTCACTGACCGGACGGCGCGCGCTCGTGACCGGCGGGGCGAGCGGCATCGGGCTCGCCTGCGCCGAGACCCTCGCCGATGCCGGCGCCCACGTCATCATCGCCGACCTCGACGGCGAGGCCGCGGCGGCCGTCGCAACGCGGCTCGGCGGCGAGGCCTGGACCGTCGACCTCGGCGACACCGCCGCGCTCGCGGACCTCTCCCTCGACGTCGACATCCTCGTGAACAACGCGGGGCTGCAGCACGTTCGCCCCATCGAGCAGTTCGAGCCGGAGCGGTTCTCGCTGCTCCTGCGGGTCATGCTCGAGGCGCCGTTCCTGCTCATCCGCGCCGCGCTGCCGGCCATGTACGAGCGGGGGTTCGGGCGGATCGTCAACGTCTCGAGCGTGCACGGGCTCCGCGCGTCGCCGTACAAGTCCGCGTACGTGTCGGCCAAGCACGGCCTCGAGGGCCTGTCGAAGGCGACCGCGCTCGAGGCCGGACGCCACGGCGTCACCTCGAACTGCGTGAATCCGGGGTACGTGCGGACCCCGCTCGTCGAGCGGCAGATCGCCGACCAGGCGGCGGTGCACGGCATCCCCGAGGAGGACGTCGTCGAGCGGGTCATGCTCACCGAATCGGCGATCAAGCAGCTCGTCGAGCCCGGCGAGGTGGCGAGCCTCGTGCGCTGGCTCGCGAGCGACGACGCCCGCATGGTCACGGGCGCGAGCTACACGATGGACGGCGGTTGGAGCGCTCGGTGAGCCGCGGCGGCTGCCCGACCGGCCCGCGGCCCTGTACCCTCGCGATCGGGTCGCGGCGTTCGCAGAACGGATGCCGGCGCCCCCTGGTCGCGAATCGCTGACAAGGAGGTCACACGATGACACTGGACAAGACCGTCGGATCGGCCGAGGAGGCCGTCGCCGACATCCCGCACGGCGCGTCGCTCGCCGTCGGCGGGTTCGGGCTCTGCGGCATCCCCATGGTGCTGATCCAGGCCCTCCTCGAGCGGAAGGTCGGCGACCTGTCGGTCGTCTCGAACAACTGCGGCGTCGACGACTGGGGTCTCGGCGTGCTCCTCGGCGCCGGACTCATCCGGAAGATGACCTCGTCGTACGTCGGCGAGAACAAGGAGTTCGAGCGGCAGTACCTCTCGGGCGAACTCGAGCTCGAACTCACCCCGCAGGGCACGCTCGCCGAGAAGCTCCGCGCGGGCGGCGCGGGCATCGCCGCGTTCTACACGCAGACCGGCGTCGGCACGCAGGTCGCCGAGGGCGGACTCCCGCAGAAGTACGGGGCCGACGGTTCGATCGCGGTCGCGTCGAAGCCGAAGCCCGTGCAGACGTTCACGGTGCGCGGCGAGGAGCACGAGTTCGTGCTCGAGGAGGCCATCACCACCGACTTCGCGCTCGTGCACGCGCTGAAGGGCGACCGGCACGGCAACCTCGTGTTCGACAAGTCGGCGCGGAACTTCTCGCCGCTGGCCGCGATGGCCGGCCGGATCTGCATCGCCCAGGTCGAGGAACTCGTCGAGCCCGGCGAGATCGACCCCGACGCCGTGCACCTGCCGGGCATCTTCGTCGACCGCGTCGTCGAGGTCGGCGCCGACATCGAGAAGCGCATCGAACGCCGCACCGTGCGAGAGGGGAACTGACCATGGCGCTCACCCGCCTCGAGATGGCCGCGCGTGCGGCGAAGGAGCTCGGCGACGGCTCGTACGTCAACCTCGGCATCGGCCTGCCCACGCTCGTGCCGAACTACGTGCCCGACGGCGTCACCGTGGTGCTGCAATCCGAGAACGGCATCCTCGGCGTCGGTCCGTACCCGACCGAGGACCAGGTCGACCCCGACCTGATCAACGCCGGCAAGGAGACCGTCACCGTGCTGCCCGGCGCGGCCTACTTCGACTCGGCCACGAGCTTCGGCATGATCCGCGGCGGCAAGGTCGACGCGGCGATCCTCGGCGCGATGCAGGTGTCGAAGGACGGCGACCTCGCCAACTGGATGATCCCGGGGAAGATGGTCAAGGGCCCGGGCGGCGCGATGGACCTCGTGCACGGTGCACGACGCCGCATCGTACTCATGGAGCACGTCGCGAAGGACGGCTCGCCGAAGATCGTCGACTCCTGCTCGCTGCCGCTCACCGGCAGGGGCGTCGTCGACCGCATCATCACCGACCTCGCCGTGATCGACGTGACGCCCGACGGGCTCAAACTCGTCGAGCTCGCGCCCGGCGTGACCGTCGACGAGGTCGTCGAGAAGACTCAGCCGCCGCTCGACACGTCCGCGGTGGCCGCGCTCGCGTGAAGCGGGGAAGCGATACCGATCCGTGACGCGGGGGTGCGCCGGCCGGCGCACCCCCGCTGCCATGCTGGCGTCGACGGTTCCCCACCGCCCTTCCGAACAGGAGCTCCGTTGACCCGACCCGCGCGCCGCACCGCTCTGGCCACCCTCGTGCTGATCGCGAGCCTCGCGCTCGTCGGGTGCACGGCCGAGCCCGCAACCGCCCCCGCCACCACGCCGACGCCGACGCCGGCCGAGACGCCGGTCACCGAGACGACGCCGACGCCCGACGCCGACGGCGGGGAGGTCGCCGCCATCCTCGTCCGCGCGGACGCGGTCGAGTACCTCGACGCCTCCGGCGCACCGGTGCGGGACACGCGGGATGCCTACGCCGACCCGGTCGACGCCGCGCTCGCCCGGCTCACCGAGCTGCTCGGGGACCCCGTCGTCGAGACCTACGAGTCCCGGTACACCGAGGGCATGGGCACGCTGCACCGCTGGGACGGCCTCGCCATCGAGGAGTTCCCCGCCGGCATGGTGGCCGACGTCCCCGATGCGCCCACCTGGGGCGTCCGGCTCGAGTCCGCGTCGGCGGGCGGAATCGACCTCCTCGCGATCGACGGCATCCGGGTCGGCGATCCCGTCCCGGCCGGCCTCGAGAGGTCGGCCTGCAACTCGGCGATGGCCGAGACGGTCGGCACGCAGGGCGTCGAGGTCGACGGCAGCTCCACGGTCGTCGTCGTCCGCGCGCCCGTCTACACCGACGTGTGCGAGTGAATCGGCGGGGCCGTCCGCGCGCAGGATAGATGCCCCGTGCCGTGTCCGCCAGTCCCTCGCGGGCGCCGAGGTGCGGTGCGCACGATGGTGGGATGACCGACGCACAAGCCGTCCACGACGATCGCATCGCTCCCGACCCCGAGGACGCGCGGAAGCCCGACTCCCCGCCCGAGGTCTCGAAGCGGTCGTGGAAGTACGTGATCCGGAAGACGTTCCGGGAGTTCGTCGACGACCAGTGCCAGGACAGTGCTGCCGCGCTCACGTACTACGGCGTGCTCGCGCTGTTCCCGGGGCTGCTGGCGCTCACGTCGCTGCTCGCGCTCGTCGGCCAGGGCGGCAGCGCGATCGACGAGCTGCTGCGGGTGCTCGAGGGCGTGGCGCCGCCCGAGGTGCTCCAGGTGCTCAGCGAACCGCTGCGGAACTTCGCCGACTCGCCGGCGGCCGGACTCGGCTTCGTCACGGGTCTCGTGATCGCACTGTGGTCCGCGTCCGGCTACGTGGGCGCGTTCGGCCGCGCCATGAACCGCATCTATGAGATCGAGGAGGGGCGGCCGTTCTGGAAGCTCCGCCCGATCCAGCTCGGCGTGACCGTCGCGGCCGTCGTGCTGGTGGCCGTGGTCGCCGTGATCCTCGTCGTCTCCGGACCCGTGACCGAGGCCATCGGGTCGGCGCTCGGGCTCGGCGAGTCCGTCCGGATCGTCTGGGAGATCGCGAAGTGGCCGTTGCTCGCGGTCATCGTCGTCGTCATCGTCGCGCTGCTCTACCACGCGACCCCCAACGCGAAGCAGCCGAAGTTCCGCTGGATCAGCCTCGGCGCGCTGCTGGCGATCATCGTGCTGGTCATCGCGTCCGCGGGCTTCGCGCTCTACGTCGCCAACTTCTCGAACTACGACCGCACCTACGGGTCGCTCGCGGGCGCCATCGTGTTCCTGCTGTGGCTCTGGATCGCGAACAACGCCCTCCTGTTCGGCGCGGAGTTCGACGCCGAGCTCGAGCGCGGTCGCGAACTGCAGGCGGGGATCCCCGCCGAGGAGCGGATCCAGCTCCCGCCGCGGGACACCCGGAAGATGGACAAGGCGGAGGAGAAGCGCAAGGAGGACGTCCGCATCGGCCGTCGCCTCCGCGAGGCGAACACCGCGGCGAAGCAGCGCGCCGAGGCGCGCGGCGACGGCGACGGGGAGGATTCCGGGCGGTAGGACGCCGGCCGCGAGGCATCCGTTCGATTGAGGTGCCGCCCAGCGGGGCCGCCCTAAACTGGCACCGTGCCTGCTGTGAATATCGGAATGCCGAAGGTCCCCGAAGTCCTGGCCCCCCGACGCAAGTCGCGCCAGATCAAGGTGGGCAAGGTGCTCGTCGGCGGTGACGCGCCCGTGAGCGTGCAGTCGATGACCACCACGCCGACGCCGAACATCAATGCGACCCTCCAGCAGATCGCCGAGCTCACCGCCTCCGGCTGCGACATCGTCCGCGTCGCCGTGCCGAGCCGCGACGACGCCGAGGCGCTCCCGATCATCGCGAAGAAGAGCCAGATCCCGGTCATCGCCGACATCCACTTCCAGCCGAACTACGTGTACGCCGCCATCGACGCCGGCTGCGCCGCGGTGCGCGTGAACCCGGGCAACATCCGCAAGTTCGACGACCAGGTCGGCGAGATCGCGCGGCGCGCCAAGGAGGCGGGCGTCTCGATCCGCATCGGCGTGAACGCCGGCTCGCTCGACCCGCGCCTGCTGCAGAAGTACGGCAAGGCGACCGCCGAGGCGCTCGTCGAGTCGGCCGTGTGGGAGGCGAGTCTGTTCGAGGAGCACGACTTCCACGACTTCAAGATCTCGGTCAAGCACAACGACCCGATCGTCATGGTGAAGGCGTACCGGATGCTGGCGGAGCGGGGCGACTGGCCGCTGCACCTCGGCGTGACCGAGGCCGGCCCGGCGTTCCAGGGCACCATCAAGTCGGCGACCGCGTTCGGGATCCTGCTCGGCGAGGGCATCGGCGACACCATCCGCGTGTCCCTGTCGGCGCCGCCCGTCGAGGAGGTGAAGGTCGGCCTGCAGATCCTGCAGTCCCTGAACCTCCGCGAGCGCAAGCTCGAGATCGTGTCGTGCCCGTCGTGCGGCCGCGCCCAGGTCGACGTGTACAAGCTCGCCAACGACGTGACCGACGGCCTCGAGGGCATGAGCGTGCCGCTGCGCGTCGCGGTCATGGGCTGCGTCGTCAACGGCCCGGGCGAGGCCCGCGAAGCCGACCTCGGCGTCGCATCCGGCAACGGCAAGGGCCAGATCTTCGTCAAGGGCGAGGTCATCAAGACCGTCCCCGAGTCCGAGATCGTCCAGACCCTCATCGCCGAGGCGAACCGCATCGCCGACGAGATGGGCGCCGACGCGCCCGTCGGCACCCCGCAGGTCGTCACGTCCTGATCGGTCCGGGCGCGGCATTCGCCGTCGGTAGAATTCCCGGGTGCCCACACGCCTGACGAACTTCTTCCTCCGCACGCTCCGCGAAGACCCCGCCGACGCGGAGGTCACGAGCCACAAGCTGCTCGTCCGCGCCGGCTACATCCGCCGGCAGGCGCCCGGCGTGTTCGCCTGGCTGCCGCTCGGCCTGCGGGTGAAGGCGAAGATCGAGCGCGTCATCCGCGAGGAGATGGAGCGGGCGGGCGCGCACGAGGTGCACTTCCCGGCGCTGCTCCCGCGTGAGCCGTACGAGCAGACCGGCCGGTGGACCGAGTACGGCGACGCGCTGTTCCGGTTGAAGGACCGCAAGGACGCCGACTACCTCCTGGCGCCCACGCACGAGGAGGTCTTCACGCTGCTCGTGAAGGACCTCTACTCCTCGTACAAGGAACTGCCGCTCACGATCTACCAGATCCAGGACAAGTACCGCGACGAGGCGCGTCCGCGCGCGGGCCTCCTCCGGGGCCGTGAGTTCACGATGAAGGACGCGTACTCGTTCGACGTGAGCGATGCGGGCCTCGACGCGTCGTACCAGGCGCAGCGCGACGCCTACGAGCGCATCTTCCAGCGCCTCGGCCTCGACTACGTGATCGTGCAGGCCGACGCCGGCGCCATGGGCGGGTCGAAGAGCGAGGAGTTCCTCCACCCCACTCCCGTCGGCGAGGACACCTTCGTCCGCTCGGCCGGCGGCTACGCCGCCAACGTCGAGGCGTTCACGACCGTCGCGCCCGAGCCGATCCCGTTCGACGACCTGCCGCCCGCGGTGATCCTCGACTCGCCGAACACGCCGACGATCCAGACGCTCGTCGACCTCGCCAACGACCGCTACCCGCGCCCCGACGGGCGCCCGTGGACGGCGGCCGACACGCTGAAGAACGTGGTGCTCGCCCTCACCCACCCGGATGGCACGCGCGAGCTCGTCGTCGTCGGCATCCCGGGCGACCGCGAGGTCGACGCCAAGCGCGTCGAGGTGGCCTTCGCGCCCGCCGAGGTCGAGGCCGCGACCGAGGAGGACTTCGCGCGCAATCCCGGGCTGGTCAAGGGCTACATCGGGCCGTGGTCGCCCGACGGCGCCGTGCTCGGGGCCGAGTCCGTCACCGGCATCCGCTACCTCGTCGACCCGCGCGTCGTCGACGGCACCGAGTGGATCACCGGGGCCAACCTCGACGAGAAGCATGTGTTCGGCCTCGTCGCGGGACGCGACTTCGTCGCCGACGGCACCGTCGAGGCGGCGAACGTGCGCGCCGGCGACCCGGCCCCCGACGGCTCGGGACCGGTGGAGCTCGCCCGCGGCATGGAGATCGGCCACGTGTTCCAGCTGGGCCGCAAGTACGCCGACGCGCTCGGCCTCAAGGTGCTCGACGAGAACGGCAAGCTCGCCACCGTGACCATGGGCTCGTACGGGATCGGCGTGACCCGCATCCTGGCGATCATCGCCGAGCTGCACAACGACGACAAGGGCCTCATCTGGCCCGCCGCCGTCGCCCCCTTCGACGTGCACGTGCTCGCGACCGGCAAGGACGCCGCGGCGTTCGAGGCGGCCGAGCGCATCGTCGCCGACCTCGAGGCGGCCCGGTTCGAGGTCCTCTTCGACGACCGTCCGAAGCTCTCGCCGGGCGTGAAGTTCGCCGACGCCGAGCTCATCGGCGTGCCGAAGATCGTCATCGCCGGCCGCGGAGTCGCCGACGGCGTCGTCGAGGTGTGGGACCGGGCGACCGGGGAACGCACGAGCGTGCCGATCGACGGCGTGGTCGCGGCCCTCGGGTCCTGACGCGCGCCGCGCTCCGCGAACGCGAACCCGAACGCCCCCGAGCCCTCACGGGCCGGGGGCGTTCGCGCATCGTGGTCGGTGCGCCTCACATCTTCGCGTAGCGGGCCCGGGCGAAGCAGAAGATGCCGTAGACCACGAGCCCGGCACCGACGAGCCAGAGGATGACCACGCCGAACGGCAGGTCGGCCAGGCTCTTCAGCGCCGCATCCAACCCGCCCGCGGCCTCCGCGTCCGCGGTGACGGCCGCGACGACGAACAGCACGCCGACGATGCCGACCGCGATGCCCTTGGCGATGTACCCGACGGTGCCGAAGACGAGGATGCCGCGCCGGGCGGCGCCGCTGCCCGGCAGCTCCAGGTGCTCCTCGAACTTGCGCGTCGCACCGCGGTAGACGAAGGCGACGCCGACGCCCGCGACGACGAGGCCCACGAGCACGAGGAGGAACACGCCGCCCGGCGTGGCGAGCAGCTGCGCGCTGAGCGTCTGGGTGGACTGGTCTCCGTCCGACCGCCCGCCGAGCGCGTAGACGAGGGCGGTGACGCCGATCGTGACGTAGGCGATCGCCGTGCCGACGTACTTGACCCGGTAGCCCCACTTCTTCTTCGAATCGGGGTCGCGCACGAGGAAGGCCTCGGCCACCTGCCAGAGCCCGAGCGCGAACAGGCCGAGCGCGATGAGCCACAGCAGCACGAGCCCGAACGGCCAGCCGGCGACCTGCTGCATGGCCCCGCCCTGGTCGGCCTCCCCGCCGGCGCCCTGCGCGACCGAGATGGCGATCGTCCCGATGACGATGTGGACGATCCCGAGGACCACGTATCCGATGCGGGCGAGGGACTTGAGGATGCGGGAGTTCTGCGCCGCGTTGGCGGCCGACTTGCCGGTAGCCGAGCTCATGCGCTCAGCGTAGTGAGGGGAGGCCCTCGAACGGCAGTGGCCGCCGAGTGCTTGCCCGCGCGGTTCGCGCAGTGCTAGGGCGAGCGGTCGCCGGTCCGCCGTTCCCGCGCCGGTCGGGCGGCGTTCACCCCGGCGTCGACGTGCGGACGCCGGACCGTCACCGCGCCCCGCGAGGCTCGGCGCGTCCCCGCGACCCGAACCGCGCCCGACGTGCGCGCCTGAACGAGGAGCTGCCATGGCCCTGCCCGACCTCCGACTGTCCGTCGTGGACCACGCACGCGGCAAGCGATCGCCCGTGACGTGCCGACTGAAGTGCGCCGACGCGTGCCTCGGCCCCGAGTGCAACACGTCCGCGAACCCCGAGTTCCGCTCGCTCGCCTCGGCCGCGCTGTCGCGGCGCGCCCTGCTCGGCATGGGGGCGGCCGGGGCGGTCGCGATCGCCGTGGGCGACGCGTTCGGCGCGGCGCCGGCGCAGGCGGCCCCGGGCAGGGGTGCCGCCGCGGCATCCGGACTGCCCTTCGAGCCGATCGCCCCCGTCGCGTCGACCGTCGACGAGTTCACCGTGCCCGCCGGATACCGGTGGTCGGCGCTCGTGCGGTGGGGCGACCCGATCTTCCCCGACGCACCCGGCTTCGACCTCGCGAACCAGACCCCGGCCGCGCAGGCGCGCCAGTTCGGCTACAACGTCGACTACATCGACGTCATCGCCGACGAGGGCGGGCTCACGGGCGTGCTCGTCGCGAACCACGAGTACGTGAATCCCGCGATCATGTTCCCGCCGTCGAGCGATCCGGCCGAGCTCCGCATGCGCAGCGAGATCTACAAGGCGGCGCAGGGCATGGCCGTCGTCGAGGTCGAGCGCGACGCGATCGGCGCGCCCTGGCGCATCGTCGTCGGGGGGCGCCGGAACCGCCGGCTCACGGTCGACAGCGAGTTCGCGCTCACGGGTCCGGCCGCGGGCTCCGACCTCGTGCGCACGGCGGCCGACCCGTCGGGCCGGACGGTGCTCGGCACGCTCGGCAACTGCGCGGGCGGCACGACGCCGTGGGGCACGGTGCTCTCGGGCGAGGAGAACTTCAACGGCTACTTCTCCGCACCGGCCGACACGCCCTCGCGGGCGCGATACGGGTTCCGTCAGGCACCGACCTCGACGGGGTGGGAGACGTGGGACCGTCGCTTCGACGGCACCGCGCCGGGGTACGAGAACGAGGCGAACCGCTTCGGCTACATCGTCGAGATCGACCCGCAGGACCCGACGTCCACGCCCGTGAAGCACACCGCGATGGGGCGCTTCAAGCACGAGGGCGCCAACGTCCGCATCGCCGAGGACGGCCGCGTGGTCGCCTACATGGGCGACGACGAGCGCGGCGACTACCTCTACAAGTTCGTCTCGAAGCACCGCTACAACCCGAATCGAGCGGATGCCGCGGCCCGGAAGCAGAACCTGCGACTGCTCGCCGAGGGCGACCTGTTCGTCGCCCGGTTCTCGGGCGACTCGCCGGCCTCCGAGATCACCGGAACGGGCGCCCTGCCCTCCGACGGGGCCTTCGACGGCACGGGGGAGTGGATCGCGCTGACGCGGAAGGGGCGCAGCGCCGTCCCCGGCATGACCGTCGAGGAGGTGCTCGTGCACACGCGCCTCGCCGCCGACCGGGTCGGGGCGACGAAGATGGACCGCTGCGAGGACGTCGAACCGCACCCGACGACCGGGCGGGTGTACGTGGCCTGCACGAACAACACGCGTCGCGGGCTCGACTACGCGGTCGACGAGGCGAACCCGCGCGCCACGAACCGCGACGGCCACGTCATCGAGCTCACCGAGCTCGACGGGCAGGGCGGCACCCGGTTCTCGTGGAGCATCCTGCTGCTCTGCGGCGACCCCGCGGGCATCTCGCAGACCTACTTCGCCGGCTACCCGAAGGAGCTCGTCTCGCCCATCTCGTGCCCCGACAACGTCGCGTTCGACGGCGAGGGCAACCTCTGGATCTCCACCGATGGCGCGCCGTCGACGATCCGGAAGAACGACGGGCTGTTCAAGGTGCCGCTCGAGGGACCCGAGCGGGGGCGGGTGCAGCAGTTCCTCTCGGTGCCGCGCGACGCCGAGACGTGCGGGCCGATCATCCGCGACGACGAGGGCATGGTGTTCGTGGCCGTGCAGCACCCGGGCGAGGACGGCACGTTCGCGGCGCCGACCTCCCGGTTCCCGGACTACGGCTCGACGGCACCGGGCGCGGCCGCTGCGCCGCGCCCGTCGGTGGTGCAGGTCTGGCGCGGCTGACGCCGAGCCGGGGGCGACGGATGCCGCGGCGGCATCCGTCGCCCCTCGTGCTCAGTCCTCGTGGTGCAGGTGGTCGCGGTGCTTCGTCGCCTGCCGGCGCGCGGTCGCCACGTCGATGGGGCCGGTGACCGAGCGCTCGTCGGTCCAGCACTCGATGCCCGTGACGTCGGGCATGAGGTCGCGCGTGAACACCGGGTCGCGGCCCTGCCGTCGCTGGTGGGTGTAGTCGCGCATCAACCGGAACGCCAGGCCCGACAGCAGGCCGATCGCGATGAGGTTCACGAGCGCCATCAGCCCCATGATGCCGTCGGCGGTGTTCCAGATGAGGTCGCTGCCCGCGATCGAGCCCACGAAGATGGCCACCACGACGAGCGAACGGTACGTCGTGAGGACCCACGGCCGCGTGGTGATGAACTCGATGTTGGACTCGCCGTAGTAGTAGTTGCCGAGGATCGACGAGAAGGCGAGGAGGAACACGACGACCGTGAGCAGGATGCTCGCCCAGCCGCCGAGGTTCGCCACCATCGCATCCTGCGTGAGCCCGATGCCGCGCTCGGCGTTCGCGAGGTCGGGGTTCGAGACGAGGATGATGAACGCCGTGATGGAGCACACGAGGAAGGTGTCGAAGTAGACCCCGAGGGTCTGCACGAGGCCCTGCTTGACCGGGTGGGTGACCGCGGCGCTCGCGCCCGCGTTCGGCGCCGAGCCGAGGCCGGCCTCGTTCGAGAACATGCCCCGCTTGACGCCGGTCATGATGATCGTGCCGAGGGCGGCGCCGAGGAGTTCGTTGTAGCCGAAGGCCTGCGTGAAGATCGACGCGAACACCTCGGGCAGGCGCGTGATGTTCATGGCGACGATCACGAGTCCGACGAGCAGGTAGATGAGGGCCATGAGCGGCACGACGGCCTGCGTCACGTGCGCGATGCGCCGCACGCCGCCGAAGACGACGAGGCCGGTCAGCGTCGCGAGGACCGCCCCGACGGCCCAGGCGACCCAGCCCGCAGCCCCGTCGGGCGCGACCGTCGAGGTGAAGCTCGCGCTGATGGTGTTCGCCTGCAGCGACGAGAAGGCGAAGGGGAAGCAGAGGATGAGGATGACCGCGAAGAGGATGCCGGCCCAGCGCGCCTTGAGGCCGCGCTCGATGTAGTACGCCGGGCCGCCGCGGAAGCCGTCCTTGTCGCGCACCTTGAACAGCTGGCCGAGGGAGGACTCGACGAACGCCGACGCCCCGCCGATGAAGGCCATGAGCCACATCCAGAAGATCGCGCCGGCACCGCCCACCGCGATGGCCGTGCCGACGCCCGCGATGTTGCCCACGCCCACGCGGGACGCCGCCGAGATCGTGAAGGCCTGGAACGCCGAGACGGACTGCGGGCGGCCCGTCTCGTCGCGGGGCGTCTTGTCGGTGAGCGTGCGGAACATCTCCGGGATGAGCCGGAACTGCACGACGCCCGAGCGCACCGTGAAGTAGATCCCGAGGATCGCCACCACGGGCAGCACGATCCAGGTCCAGAGGGTGTCGCCCGCGGCGAGCACGAGGTCGTTCAGCGCATCCATGCGCCCAGCATGCCAGTCGGGCGGCCGATCGCCCGCGCATCACGGGCGGGTGCGTGCCGGGCGGCCGAGGTCAGCGCGGTGGTGCCGTGCGCCGGAGGCGCTCGTGCGCCAAGCGCTCGACGGCGTCGGCGGCCGCCCCGGCGGCATCCGCCTCCCGCAGTCTGCGGCCGAGTCGGGCGGCCCCGGCCCGCGCCCCGTCGTCGGCGAGCATGGCCGTCACCACTCGGGCGATCCGCTCGGAGGGTGCCGATTTCGGGAGCACGATCCCGGCCCCGACGCGTTGGACGGAGCGGCCGATCAGGGGCTGGTCGAGCAGGGGGTGCATCGGCATGGTGATCACGGGCAGGCCGTGCGCGAGGGCGCGGAAGGTCGTGGAGTGACCGCCGTGCCCGATGAGGAGCGACGCCCGCGGGAACAGCTCGCCGTGGTCGACTCGCTCGAGCACGCGCACGTTCCGCGGCACCCGCAGCGGTCGGTCCGGCGGCAGGCCCCCGAGCGTGAGCACGCCGCGGACCGGCAGCGAGCCGAGCGCGTTCGCGATGCGCTGGTAGGCCTCCGTCTGGCCGGGGAACCACGTGGTCGAGAGGCTCACGACCACGAGCGGGGGAGCGGCGAGCTGCGGTTCGACCGCCGCGCCGGCCTCGATCGGGCCGACCCACTCCGACGCCTGCGCGAGCGGCGTCCGCCGCGCCGACGCGGGGTCGAGCGCGACGTCCGAGGTCACGATGCGTCCTGCCGCGCGCGACCACGCGGTCAGCGGGTCGGTGCCCCGCAGCCGGGCCGCGACGCCGACGGGGCCGCGTCGGTATGACCGCTGCCAGAACTCCAAGTAGGTGTGGAAGAGCACGGCCGTCGGGACCGAGACGGCTCCCGCGCCGCGCACCGACGAGGACATGAGGCAGTCCACGATCGCGGCGTCCGAACCGGCGGTCGCCCGGCGGACCTCGTCCTCGAGGGCCCGGTCGGCGGCCAGCCGGGTGGTCTCGGCGATCGCGGCGGGCACGGAGCGGCGCACGCCGGAGTCCCAGAAGTCCAGCGACGCGAGCGGGCGGAATCCGTGCCCCGCGCGTGCGACCGCGGCCGCCTGGCGCCGGTGGCCCAGCACCTCGACGCGATGGCCCCGGCCTGCGAGCTCGTCGGCGATGCGGAGCGCCGGCGGGACGTTGCCGCCCGCGTCGACGGTGACGATGGCGATGGCGGACATGGCGATCTCCCTCAGTGCGCGGTGTCCGGGTCGAGTTGGCGGGTGACGGATGCCACGAACGCGAGCATGCGCTCGAGCGTCTCGTCGCGAGTGCGGCCGGCGTCGCGCCGCCACAGCTTCCACACCGAGACGTCGGTGGCGGCCACGAGCAGGTCCACCGCCCGTTCACGACGGTCGACGGGCAGCCGGCCGAGGGTGTGCGCGAACGTGCGTGCGACCCACTCGCGGTGCAGCCGGCGCCCACCCGCCGTGATCTCGGCGGCCAGCGGTTCCCACCGTTCCTGGCCCACGAGCAGCAGGACGCCGTCGCCCCGGGCCTCGTAGTGGTCGACGAGGGCGGCGACGGTCGCGGGCACGTCGTCGGGATCGATCCTCCGCTCGGCGAGGACGTGCGCGGTGGCCCGCTCGCGGGCCGCGGCGAACAGGTCGTCGCGCGTGCCGTAGGCGCGGAGGACCGTCTGCACCGAGACCCCCGCGCGCTCGGCGATCGCCGGCAGCGTGCATCGGGCGAGCGGCCGGTCTCCGGCGAGTGAGACGACCGCGTCGAGGATGCGCTCGCGGGTCTGCTGCACCTGGTCGGCCCGGACGCGCATGGTGTACGCGCGAGTGGATTTCATGTCAGTCCCCATTAACGCTGAACTCTGTTTCGGTGTCAATACCCGTACACATGGAATCTCCCGTCCTGCGGATGAGGTCGTCCACGGCATCCGCTACGCTTGAGTGTTCCGCCCGGTGGGGGAGCGGACCCGAGAGTTGAATAGAGGAGGCCGGAATGGACATCGACCTCAGCGTGCTCCGCATGATGGAGCGCGAGAAGGAGATCCCGTTCGACGAACTGGTGCAGATCATCGAGCAGGCGATCCTGATGGCCTACCTCAAGCACACCAACCCCGCGCAGCACGGGCACGCCAACCCGCGCGGCGCCCGCGCCCACCTCGACCGCAAGACGGGTCACGTCTCGATCTACGTGCCCGAGCTCGACGACGAGGGCAACGTCATCGGCGAGGCCGAGGACTCGCCGAGCGACTTCGGCCGCATCGCCGCGTTCGCCGCGAAGCAGGTCATCAACCAGCGCCTTCGCGACCTCGCCGACGACGCCGTGCTCGGTGAGTTCCGCGGGCGCGAGGGCGACATCGTCGCGGGCGTCATCCAGCAGGGCCCCAATCCGCGGATGGTGCACATCGACCTCGGCACCGTCGAGGCGATCCTGCCCCCCGAGGAGCAGGTGCCCGGCGAGGAGTACCCGCACGGCCAGCGCATCCGCGTGTACGTCACGAGCGTCGCGAAGGGCGCCAAGGGGCCGTCGATCACGGTCTCGCGCACGCACCCCGCACTCGTGCGCAAGCTCTTCGCGCTCGAGGTCCCCGAGATCGCCTCGGGCGTCGTCGAGATCGTCTCCCTCGCCCGCGAGGCCGGACACCGCACCAAGATCGCCGTCCGCGCGAACCAGCCCGGCGTGAACGCCAAGGGCGCGTGCATCGGCGAGCTCGGCCAGCGCGTCCGTGCGGTCACCGCCGAGCTCGGCAACGAGAAGATCGACATCGTCGACTGGAACGAGGACCTGGCGACGTTCGTCGCGTCGGCGCTGTCGCCGGCCAAGGTCACGAGCGCCTTCGTGATCGACGAGGGCACGCGTGCCGTGCGCGCGCTCGTGCCCGACTACCAGCTGTCGCTCGCGATCGGCAAGGAGGGCCAGAACGCCCGCCTGGCCGCCAAGCTGACCGGCGCGAAGATCGACATCCAGCCGGACTCGGTCCTCGACCAGGCGTGACTCGGCCGCGCTCCGGGCGTTGTCCGGAGACGCACAGGCCGGAGGTGTAGGATGGATCCCGTCAGAACGTGCATCGGATGCCGTTCGCGCGCTCCGCGGTCCTCACTTCTGAGGGTCGTCGCCCAGCAATCCCGAGTCCTCGCCGATACGTCGGCGGTGCTCCCCGGGCGGGGTGCGTGGCTCCATCCGACGCTCGAGTGCCTCCGACTCGCCCAGCGACGCCGCGCCTTCGGGCGCGCGCTCCGCGTGACCGGCGAGCTGGACACATCCGATCTGGAGAACAGGCTGAACGGCTAATGGACAACTCATGAGCGGCTCGAAATGAGACCCGTCCGTCATTGATGGTCCCCCTGTTTCGGGGTGGACCCGGAACAGGAGAGAAGTGGCTGCCAAACCACGCGTACACGAGATCGCCAGCGAGCTCGGCGTCGACAGCAAGGTCGCGCTCGAGAAGCTGAAGGAGATGGGCGAATACGTCAAGGGCCCGTCGTCCTCGATCGAACCCCCCGTCGCCCGTCGCCTGCGGGCCGCCCTCGAGGCGGTCGGCGGCGCGAGCAAGCCCGCCGAGGCGCCCAAGGCCTCGTCGGCGAAGCCGGGCCCCAAGCCCGGTCCGAAGCCCCCCGCAGCGCCCGAGCCCGCGGCCGCCCCGGCCGACGCGCCCATGTCGGTCGCCGAGCGCCAGGCGGCTGCCGAGAAGGCGGCTGCCGAGAAGGCCGCCGCTGAGAAGGCCGCGGCCACCGAGAAGCCGGCCGAGGCCCCCGCGGCATCCGCCGACAAGCCCGGCGGTCCGAAGCCCGGCGACGTCGCGCGTCCCGCGGGACCGAAGCCCGGCCAGAACATCCCGCGTCCGGCGCCGCGCCCCGGTGCGCCCCGTCCGGGCAACAACCCCTTCTCGAGCTCGCAGGGCATGGGCCAGCGACAGGGTCAGCCCCGTCCGGGCAACAACCCGTTCTCGAGCTCGCAGGGCATGGGCCAGCGGCCCACGCCGGGCAACATCCCGCGGCCCCAGCCGCCGCGTCCGGGCGCCCCGCGTCCCGGTGCGCCGCGCC